>DAOTUH010000398.1:0-12601 GCA_034437255.1 Anaerolineae bacterium | reverse complement strand
TCGCCCAGCGTGTTGCCATTTGCCAACACCTCGCAGGTCACCGTGCCGCTTGCGGATTCGTCGATGGCCCGGAGCTCGAACGAGAAGTCGCTGCCCACGCTGAGCGTTTGCTCCCAGGGCAGGCTGACGGTGCCCCCTTCAGTTTCGCCGTCGGCGTTCGTGTAAGCGACGTCGGCCTTTGCGGCCGTGCCGCTGACCCGGTAGGTAAGCTCCACGCCGCCACAGCCGGCAAGGAACAGCGTCAGGGCGACAGCTATCATCAACGCAACGGTCCGTAGATACACTTGGTTTTTCATTTTTTTTCTCCTCTGCGCGTACAGAGAACGGCTACTCCTCCGACTTGAAGAAGGTGAGGCTATTGATGACATCCACGAAGGTGGGACGGGCGTCGGCCCATTGATCGGGCGGAGCCACGCCCTCGGCGAGGAAGAACGTATCCTCTGCCAGGATAACGATCAACTCACCCTCGTAAGGTGAACCCTCTAAGGTGCCGGTGGTGGCGGCAACGGCGGCGGGATAGCCAAGGATTTGCCTGCTCTCTATCTGGTCTGTTTCCGCTTCCAGCCGTTCACTCATCACCTGCAGGTACTCCGCCGGTGGGTCACCTTCTGCCAGGCCAAAACTCTCGATCGCTTGAGCCAGGCGCCAGGTGACTAAAGTAAAGAGTGGTGATTGCAGCGTGGAGGCCACGTAGTCCTCCTGGCTCGGGGCTAGGGAGGTTGTGGCCTCATTCTCGGTAATGTACCAGCCTTCGGGATAGCGCAGGCTGTAGCCGCCCGCAACGTTACGATGCTCGGTGGCCGACGCTGCGGGCTGCTCCTTGAGCTTGGCGATTTCTCCCTCCACCGCGGTCCTGTCCTCGGCGTCGGGCTTGAGCTCCAGGTACGTCTCGAACCCGGCAATGGCTTCTTCAATCCGTCCCTGCTCGGTATAGGCGATCCCCAGATTCTTGTAGGCGTTGGCGTAGTTCGGGTCGATTTGTATGGTCTTCTCCCACTTGATAACAGCCTCATCGAACTTGTCCTGCTCAGCGTAAGCGAGCCCGAGATTGTAGTGAGCGTCTGCCAATTCGGGGTCAATGCTGATGGCCTCCTCCCACGTCGTGATGGCTTCGTCGATCCGACCTTGCTGGTAGTAGGCGGCGGCTAGATCGTTGTAGACGACGGCGTCGTTGGGATTGAGCTCAATCGCTTGCTCAAATTCGGCGATGGCCTTGTCCAGCTCACCCTGCTCGGCGTACTCTCGTCCCTGTTCCAGCTCGGGTCGGGTGGCTTCTCCCTCGCCCGGCACGCCCCTGAGCTCGACGGCGTCGATCTCGTTCCAGCCCAGGCCCAGCACCGATTGGTCGATGGTGATGCGGACCCCCTGCACCAGGAAATCTGTCTGCTCCGTCTCAATGGTGAGCACGTAGGGACAGGGTTCCTGCACCGCCGCTGGCTCCTGCGTGTAGAGGAGGACACTCTCCCCGTCCAGGTCGATGAGGTCCACCTGGGCCACCTGGTCGGGGTGGTAGGTCTGGACGATGTTGATCTCGGTTGCGTAGACAGGGGTCTCGTAGTAGACGTCGAGCCGCTCCACCGTGCCGCTGGCAGCCGCTGCCCAGGCCGTCCCGTAGTCGCCGCACTCGCCGGTGTCCGGTGCGCCGGTTGCCTGCAGCGCGGACCAATCCGGGTCGCTGTACTGGGAGCTGGCCGCAGCGTCGGTCGCCCATTGACTGATCGGCTCAGGCGTGGGGATAGGGGTGGGGGGCGCCAGTGTGGGCGTGGACGTGGGGGGCACCGGGGTTTCGGTGGGTGGGGGTTCGGGCGTAGGAGCGGTCGTGGTGCCACCTCCACCGCAAGCCAAGATTATCAGCGCCAGGGTAAAAATTATCAATAGAGATGCACATTTGCGTTTCATGATGTTCTCCTTCCGCGATACTGTATAGAATCGTGTACGTCAGATCAAGCGGAGATCGGTGCTTCAACGAGACGTAGGAGGGTAGGTCGCGAGCACTTCCCCCGCTTTCTATGGAGTTCCAGATTTCGTATCTGTTTAGTCTTGTGAGCGGTGCGATGCACTTACAACGAAGAAAGCACCGAGATTTGAAAAAGGACTCTGGGAACCCTTTGCAACCTCATAACTTCCAGATCTAAAGTGCGTTGCACCTGGTTACTCATAAAGCTAAACGCTTGCCAGATTTACATTCGTCTCTGAGGGGCATGATGTACGAATCGAACCGTTTCGTAGGTAAGGAGAGTCGGCTTGGAGGGATAGGGTTTCTGGAACGATCTAAAAATATCTTATCACAGAGGTATCGCGAGGGTATCGCAGCGCGGGGGGCATAAGGGACGAAAAAAGGACGGTAGGTGGCGGAAAAAAGCCGGGATCGCCGGGCAGACGTGGTCAGGGGCGAGATCCGCGCGTGCGGGCAGGGTGCCCCTGCGCGCGGAGCGCGGCGAGATCGGAGCGGATGGTGCGAGTGGAGACGTCGAGGACGCTGGCAAGATCGGCTACGTTGGGCAGGGCGCCCGCAGCTTCGGCTTCGCTCAGCAAGCGCAGGATGCGATGGCGACGTAGGGCCACCTTGCCCTCCTGTTCGGCCAGAGCCGCGTCCTCCTCGCCGGCGTTCAGCGTCCATGTGACCGCCACCCGCTCGCCTGGTTCCGGGCGACGATGCGCAGGCACCTCGACGCGGGCCAGGCGCACGCGCAGTTGGCCGGGCGGCGGTTGTTCAGCGACAGCCTTGAGGATGGCACGGTTGACGCGCAGGCCGGTGCGGTATGAGGTTCGCAAATCAGCGTCGTCGATCCGCGCTGCGCGTGTATCCACGATGCGTTTTGCTTCGGTCAAGGCGGTCCGAGCGGCAGCCCAGTGGCGGGTGGCCCTGGACACACGAAGGTGATTGTAGTAAATCCGCTGGGGATGCTCGACGCGCATTAAGTCGGCCTCCAACTCGGTCACGGCCTTCCGGCTATGTTGCCAGGCGGCGCTCTCGTCTCCCAGGGCCAGTTCGGCCAACGCCAGGTAGGAGAGATGAATCACGGCGTAATTGTGCTCTCCCATATTCAGGCAGCGCCGGTAGGCCAGGTTCAGGTGCGTCTTTGCCGTGGCAGGGTCATCCTGCAGGAGGGCCAGGCGGCCCAGGGCGGCCCGGGCGTCGCCCTCCCAGGAGATATCTTGCACCTCGCGGAGCAGCTGCCGGGCGGTCTCAAGATGACGTTGGGCGGCGGCGAAGGCGCCTCGCTCGGTCGCCACCACCCCAAGATAGAGGTGGCTTACACCTTGCCGGCGACGGTCACCGGTAGCCTCGGCGAGATCTAGCGCTTTGCGAAAGTGAGTTTCGGCAGCGTCCATGTCGCCCAGGTCGTGATAGGTCACGCCCACGGCGAAGAACGCGTGGCTGGTGCGGTGAGGGTCACCGGCGGCCTGGGCCAGGGTCAGGCTCTGCTGGCAATAGGAGAGATTCAGCACGAAATTGCCCTCGAATTCGGCAACGTGCGCCAGTCCGATTAGACAGCCGCTCTGACCATCGAGGTCGGCCAGTTCCTCGTAGATAGAGAGCGCCTCCCCAAAATAGGTGGCAGCTCGGGCGTAGTCACCTAGGTAGATGACGTTGCGTCCCAGCTGGCTGAGCAGGTTGGCTCGTGCGTGGTCATCGCCCAGGCGGCGATAGATCTCCAGCGCAGCCAAAGCGTGCTTGTCAGCCGCTTCGTACTGCCCCTGTAGACGGTGCCATTCGCTCCGTCGATAAAGGGCAGCGGCCCGCCGGGCCTCGTCGGAGAGCGCACGTGCAAGGCGCAGCATCTCCTCCAGATCGCGGCCCTGGGCCTCGCGGTCTCCTATCCAGCCTAATACTTCGATGCGGTCACGCAGCACGTCGTAGCGGGCGGTACGATCTTCAGGATAGGAGAGCAGCGTCAGCAGCTCGTCATAGCAGGCCCGGGCTGCGTGATACGCGAAGATCTCCCGGGCTCGCTCGATGGCCTTGCACAGATAGTGGAGGGCGGGGGGACGCAGCCCGGCGGCAGCAAAATGCCGCGCCAGCAAGCGGAAAGCCTCGGGGCGACGTTCCTTCAGAGCGAGGGCGACGCGATGGTGAAGGCGTTGGCGCTCTGCGAGCGTCAGCCGCTCGTCGATGACGCGGCGTAGCTGTTCGTGGCTGAAACGATAGCCTACCTGCGTCTCGGTCAGGAAGCTCAATCCGAGGAGCTCGTCCGTCGCCCGCAGATAGCGTTCCGGCCGGCTCAAGTCGATCGCGACGTCCGGGAGGGTGCAGACCTCCGCCAGCAGGTCAAAATCCACCTCGGTGCCGATGACGGCGGCGCTTTTTAATACGGCCTCAGCGTCCGGGGAGAGATGGGTGAGGCGATGACTGAGGATTTCCTCTCCCAGCCGGGGGGGTAACGTGCCCGGCGGCTCTCCCTTCCAATGCCAACGCCCGTGTTCAGTTGGCGCGACGTGGCCCTCATCTCGCCACGCCTTGAGGATCTCCACGATATAGAGGGGGACCCCACCGCTTTCCTGCACCAGGCGTTTTGCCAACGTCGGAGGAACGTCGTCAAACAGGTGTCTCAACAGTGCCTCGATGGTGCCCTCATCGAGACGACGGAGCGTGTAGCGTGGGAAGGGCCGCGTGCGATCTAGCTTCTGGAGCGTTTTCCAGACGGCGGGTCGATCCCGCAGCTCGGCGTGGCGCCCTGTCAGCACAAGCAGGGTTCTGCTCTTCACAAGGCGGGGATATAACAACAGCAGGAGCGCGAGGGTCTCGGCATCGACTCTTTGGAGATCCTCCAGTACCCAGAGTCGCGGCCCAATGCGGGAGAAGCCCAAGATGATGGCGACGAGAGATTGCTGTAGCCGGTTGCGAGCTTCCGGGGGCGGGAGCTCGGGAAGAGGGGCGCACTCCTCCAGGGTCGTTTCAACGCAGGGCAGGAGAGGTGCAGCCGCCTGTAGGACCTCGGAATCCACGAGTTGTCTGAGTTGTCGGAGGCGCAGTGGGGTCAGTAGCCCGGATAAGGCTTCCAGGAAAGGACCGTAGGCGCACGAGGTACTCGTCTCGGCCTGCGCGCGAATCACGTCAATGCTGCGCCATTGGGCGCCCGCGGCGAGCTCCTCGATGAGACGGCTTTTGCCGATGCCGGGTTCGCCTTCCAGGAGCAGTAGCTCCCCTCGTCCCCGAGCGGCTGCTTCCAAATGTCCCAGGAGAGCCGCGCGCTCGACCTCACGGCCCACCAGAGGGGGGGTATCTAGGTCCGGGAGCGAGGAACGGGCCGGCGCCGGGAGATGCACCTCAGCGGTGCTGGCGGACGGAGCCCCGCGACGACGTAACACCTGGTAGAGCATCTCGGTCTCCGGGGCCGGCGCGACATCCAGGGTTTCACGCAGTAGCTCGCGACAACGATGATACTGCTCCACCGCTTCGGCGTCCCGCCCGAGGAGATGATAGAGGCGCATCAGCTCGCGGTGCGCGGCCTCGTGCAGAGGCTCGGTGGTGACCAGACGCCGGGCAGTGTGCAGGGCGGCGGGATAGTCCCCGACCCGTTTGTGGCGCTCCAGAAGATCCCCCAGGGCCTCCAGGAAGAGCCCCCGTAGCCGCTCCCGTTCCAGGAGCACCCAATCTTGCGTCAAGCCGTCGAGATAGGGGCCGCGATAGAGTGCAAGAGCGTCCTCCAGGGATGCCATGTCTGGGCGCTCGCGTTGAAGGTGGGCGACGACGTCGCAGAACTGCGCCACGTCCGACCGGCGGGCGAGATTGTCGTCCAGCCAGACGTGTTCCTCGTCCGCCTGCACGCGGTCGCCCAGCACGTGGCGGACGCGCCACAGGGTATCCGAAAGCCGGCGGCGGGCCTTGTCCTCGGGTAGATCGGGCCAGAGCGCGCTGACGAGTACGGCGCGGGGCTGCGGGCAGTCGCGGTGGGTGACGAGATAGGCCAGCAGATGGCGCGCTTTGCGGGTGGGAAGGCGAAGAAGTTGTTCTCTGTGCTCGATCCGCAAACCACCGAAGGTGTAGAGACACAACATTTCGGCTCCTCACTGATGGTTGCAGCGGTAGCAGCATGAACCCTCTTATCGCAATTATATCATATCGCCGGCGTAACGTAGCGTCTGGCGCGTTGGACTGCCTAGACCCGGTAGCGCCTCGATCGCTACGCGCGGATTGGGTTGATCTTTCCTGTACCCGCGTGATAAGCGGCGTGTGGCTGGACACGGAAGTACAGCTAGAAAATCGCCGAGGTTTGCAAACCTCGGCGATTTCACGCCTCTTAATCCCTACGCAGATTTCAAATACGCAATCATGGGATCAGAGACCAACGGCACCAGGTCGTCGATCATGTGCGGCATAAGATTGTCCATCACCTTGGGCATCAGCTCCGGCATCTGCTCCGCCATGTAGTCGGGCATGGGGATTATGGCTTGCACCCGCTCCAGCATCGTATCCATGACCTTGGGCATCATCGTGGGCAGCAGTTTGGGGAAGAGGACGGGGAAGAGCGGTTTCATCATGCCCAGCGCGCCCGGTACCTTGCCCATGGCCCGCATCATCCCGCCCATGCCCAGCGGCATGGCGTCGATGAGCTCGGGCCACATGGTGTCCATCAGCCGGGCGAAGCCCTCCGGCGTCATCAGCGCGATCATGGCCTCGAAGACGGCCCACTGCGCCTGCACCTCCGGGTTGGGATCGGGGAAGTCGTAGCCCAGCCGCTCCGAGCAGAAGCGGGCCAGATCCACGATCTCCACGTCCAGGTTCTTCTTGTCCTTGGTGACGCGGAACTGGAACTCGCAGCAGGGGCAGGCCGCCAGCACCGTGTCGGCGCCCGCCTCGACGGCCTCCTCCAGCCGCTCCTTGCCGATCTCGGCGGCGATGGGCGGCTCCTTGATCAGCGTGAGGACGCTGCCGCAGCAGTGCGCCTCGTCGCGATTGTATTCCATCTCCACGAAGTCCACGTCGGGCAGCGCCTGGATGACCTGGCGGGGCTCCTCGTAGATGTGGGAGACGCGGCCTATATGGCAGGAGTCGTGCCACGTGACCTTCGCCCGTTCCCCTTGTCCCTTTCCCCCGTTGTCGGGGGAGCCGGAGGGGGTGGGGAAGGCGAACTCGCCCGAATTCAGGCGCTCGGCCACGACCTCGCTGTAGTGCTTGGCCTCGATATCGTACTCCACGCCCAGCTTCTCGGCCCACTCCGCGTAGGTGTGGCGCCACATCATGTTGCAGGCCGGGCACGAGGTGATGACGGTGTCGGCCCCGGTGGCCTTGACCGCCGCGACGTTCTTGCGCATCGTCTCCTCGAAGACGTCCCACTTGCCCGCCACTAACATCGGCGTGCCGCAGCAGTTCTCTTTCTTGCCCAACGTGGTGAACTCGACGCCGGCCTCGTCCAGCAGGCGCACCGTCGCCTGGCCGATGTCGTGCTCCACGTAGCTGGCGGTGCAGCCGGCGAAGTAGACGACCTTGGCCTCTTTGCCGACGCCGTGTTTCTCTTTCAGATCCTCAGGGAACCAGGCGTCGCGCGCCTTGCGGTAGCCGGCCCAGATATTGCCCTGGCTGCGCGTCGCCGCCGCCATCATCTCGAAGGGTGGGAAGGTCATCCGCTCCTGCTCGTCGATCAGTTTGCCGCGCAGTTTCATCCACGAAGGCTCGATGGGCAGCACGGCCGAGCAGCGCAGGTTGCAGAGCTCGCACGTCGTGCAGACCAGGAATGTATCGACCATGAATTGGTCCCACTCCTCGCGGCCTTCTATGTATTCGCGCAGCCAGTACCACTTGCCCCTGGGACTCTGGCTCTCCCAGCCGCGCCCGTAGTACTGATCGCACTCCTGGACGCAGTAGCCGCACTGCGAGCAGGCGTAGGCGTACCAGGCCACGTCGCCGGGGATGTCGCGCACGGCCTTCTTGGGCGGTTCCTCGCCGACGCGGGACGCGACGGCGTTGCCGAAGGGCCGGATCAGCGGCTCGAAGGTGTTCGCTACGATGAGCGCGTTGCTGATCAGCGCGTTGCCCGTCACCTTGCCCGGGTTGAGGATGCCGGCGGGGTCGGCCTTCTTCTTGAAGGCTTTCAGGACGTCCACGCGCTCGTCGCCCAGAATCTCGCGGGCCAGCTTGGTGTAGTAGAGGCCGGTGGCGTAGGGCCGCCCGCCGTGCTTCTCCGCGATGTTGGCGATGGTCAGCGAGAGCGGGAAGACGAAGTTGTACGTGAACTTCCGCTGGTCGGCGGGGATAAAGCCCAGGATGACGACCTCCGGCTCGCCGTATTTGCCCTCGCGGATCAGCACGCCTTCCTTGACCACGGGCTGGTCGACCTTGCGCTCGACTTCGGCCATCGTGTCGCCCAGGCCGGAGAGGGGCACCACCACCTCGGCGGGCACCAGGCTCGGCCCCAGCCGCTTGACGGTCATGATGCGGAAGCGGTGTTCCCACTCGTGGTGAGCGATCTTGTCGCTGAGCAGCTCCGCCTGGCACTGCTTCGACTTCATGCCGGCTGCGATGCCGGCGCGCACCACGTCCGCGTCGCTCGTGCGGAACGCCAGCGTGAGGACGTAGGAAGCGGGCAGCAGCACGCGCGCCTCCGCCGGTTCGCCGTGGTGCGTCATCAGCGGGGCGCGGTTCTTCATCTCCGCCATGCGCGGGTTGATGAAGTGCATGGACCAGATGGGTAGGTCGGCCTCCATCAGCCGTTCCAGCAGGTGCTGGAGCTCGTGCGCGTCGGGGCAGCCCAGGGAGATGACCTCCAGCGCTTCGTCCGGCTGCACCTTGATGGTCAGCTCGGTGATGATGCCCGTGGTGCCCTCGGCCTCGTAGATCACGTCAAGGCCCTCGCCCTCGAAGACGCCGACCGTCCCGTCGCCCAGCACGACGCGCGCGCTGACGACGTTGTCGCGGAACCAGCCGGCCTCGTAGCCGCCGAAGCCCGCGCCGCCCTGCGCCAGCCAGCCGCCCGCCGTCGCCGAGGGGTAGCTGCTGGGATAAGTGCGCAGCGTCATGCCCTGCTTCTTCAGGGCGCGGTCGGCCTTCTCCCAGACAATGCCGGGCTGGAGCGTCGCGGTCTGTGCCCCGGCGTCCACGTCCAGCACGGCGTCCATGCGGAAGAAATCGACGACGACGCCGCCCTTGACCGGCAGCACGCCGCCGTAGCCCGAGGTGGCCTTGCCGCGCGGGATCAGCGGTACGCCCTCGCGCGCGGCCCACGTGACCAGCGCCACGATCTCCGCCTCTGATTGCGGCTGCACGATGGCGTCGGCCAGCGGATTGCCGATGAGCGGCTTGATCATGCTGGGCATCTCGCCGATGTCGTGGCTGTAGAGCTTGCGTTCCACGCGCCGGTCGGTGAAGCGGTCGGCGAAGGTGTCTTTCAACCAGTCCGTTTGTGTTTGTGATAATCCCATGATTTTGTCTCCTTGGTCTCTGCGTGTTGCGTGCCTGTCCTGAGCAGTGTCGAAGGATTGCGTGCCTGTCCTGAGCAGTGTCGAAGGATTGCGTGACGGTATGTCCAGCTACGCCTAACGTTTCACGCTGTTGCTCAATAAATTCGCTCGCTCATTGAGTAAATCCGCCACCACGTTCCGCAGCAACTCCATCGCTTCCAAGATACGGGGATCGTTCAGCGAGTAGTAGATCGACGTGCCGTCGCGCTCTGTTGTGACGAGGCCGCGTTCACGCAGGATGCGCAGGTGATGGGAGACGGTGGGTTGGGCGATGTCCAACGCCTCGGTCAACTCCGTGACATTGCGCGGCTGCTCTGCCACCAGATAGAGAAGGCGCAGGCGATGGGGATCACCGATGCCCTCGCAGACGTGGTAGTGAATCAATCCAATTTCTTGATCCGTCAGTGACTGCATAGAGATATCCTATCAGCGATACATTGAAATATATCAATATATCTATTGTAGTGTAGAATCCGCAGAAAGGAAGTGACAAATGTACTGGATGCTGGACACGTCTGTTGCCCTACTCCCTACTCCCTACTCCCTACTCCTTACTCCTTTCCTCCCTACTCCTTCCTCCCCTACTCCCAATTTCATGTATAATAATGTGGATGTGATGCAGCCATAGCAGGAGGCGAGATGACAACGTTAGTGATGAAGTTTGGGGGAACTTCGGTAGGCAATGCGGACGCGCACGCGCAGGCCGCCGAGATTGTAGAGACGCAAGTGCAGCACTGGGATCGGGTGACGGTGGTCGTGTCGGCCATGCGCGGCGTGACCGATGCGCTGATTCGCGGCGCGAGGACGGCGGCAGCGGGCGACGGTCAGACGTATAAAGCGGTCGTGGCCGAGCTCCGTATCCGCCACTACCGCGCCCTCGACGCGCTGCTGAAGGACGCCGAGGCGCGGGCGGCTCTGTTGGCGACGGTGGACGACTATCTGGACGAATTCTCCACGTTCTGCCACAGCGTCTACGTGCTGGGTGAGGTGACGCCCCGGGCCATGGACGCGGTCAGCTCCTTCGGTGAGCGGATCAACGCGCGCATTCTGGCGGCACTGCTGCGCCAGCGTGGCGTGCAGAGCGAGGCGGTGGACGCCACCGAGGTCATCGTCACCGACGCGACCTTCCAGAATGCCGCGCCGCTGATGGATGCCACCCGAGATCGCGCCCAGGCACGACTCGGCCCGCTGCTTGATGAGAGCATCGTGCCCATCGTGACGGGCTTTATCGGCGCGACGGCGGATGGCGTGACCACCACGCTGGGACGCGGCGGCAGCGACTACAGCGCCGCCATTTTAGCCGACGCGCTGGACGCCGACGAGGTCTGGATCTGGACCGACGTGGACGGCGTGATGAGCGCCGATCCGCGCATCGTGCCGGAGGCCCGCGTCATCCCGGAGCTCTCCTCTGGCGAGGTGGGCGAACTGGCCTACTTCGGCGCCAAGGTGCTCCATCCGCAGACCATCCGGCCCGTCATCGAGCGCGACATCCCGCTTTGGGTGAAGAACACGTTCAACCCGGCCTTCGCCGGCACCTGCATCGTCCCGGAATCGGAGAGCGCGCCGGGCACCGTGAAAGCCGTGACGGCGATCCAGGGGCTGAGCATGGTCACCGTGGAGGGGCGCGGCATGATTGGCGTGCCCGGCATCGCCGCGCGGACCTTCGCTGCCGTAGCGAGCCAGGGCGCCAGCGTGCTGATGATATCCCAGGCGTCTTCGGAGCAGTCCATCTGCTTCGTCATCCCCACGCCGACGGTGCCCGCCGTGGTGGAGGCCCTGGAGGAGCAGTTCGCCCTGGAGCTGGCCCGCCGCGACATCGATCGCATCTGGTCCATGGACGACGTGGTCATCGTGACCGCCGTGGGCGTAGGCATGCGGGGCACGCCCGGCGTCGGCGCGCGTATCTTCAATGCCTTAGGCGCAGCGGAAATCAACGTCATCGCCATCGCGCAGGGCTCCTCGGAATGCAGCCTCTCCACGGTCATTGACGCCGAACGTGCGCATGAAGCGGTGCGCTGTATCCACGAAGAAGTGGTTCTATAGTCTGGTAGTCCGGTCGTCCTTGCCTTGTAATCATCACGCAATCCTTCGACACTGCTCAGGACAGGCACGCACCACGTGGTGTGGACGGAAGACCAAGAGGATATGCAATCATGAATGATAGAATTCCCATCGCCGTCCTCGGTGCCACGGGCGCCGTAGGACAGCGGTTCGTGCAATTATTGACAGATCATCCCTGGTTTGAAATCGCGGCGCTGGCGGCCTCGGAACGCAGCGCGGGCAGGCCCTACGCCGAGGCCTGCAACTGGGTGATCCCCGGCGATCCTTCACCGGAGCTCGGCGAGATAATCGTCCGCGATCTGACGCCGGACCTGCCGGCGCGCGTCGTCTTCTCGGCGCTGCCGTCGAGCGTGGCGCGCGAGGTGGAGCCACATTTCGCGGAGGCGGGCTACGTCGTCTGCTCCAACGCCTCGGCCTACCGCTACGAGCCGGACGTGCCGCTGCTGATCCCCGAGCTCAACGCCGATCACCTGGCATTGCTGGAGCGCCAGAAGGCCGAGCGCGGCTGGGACGGCTGCATCGTCACCAGCCCCAACTGCACCACCACGGCCATCGTCATGGCGCTCAAGCCGCTGGACGTGGCCTTCGGCGTGCGCCGGCTCTTCGTCTCCACCATGCAGGCTATCTCCGGCGCGGGGTATCCGGGCGTGGCTTCGCTGGACATCCTGGGCAACGTCATCCCCTACATCGGCGGCGAGGAAGCGAAGATTGCTCGGGAGACGTGCCAGCTGCTAGGGCGAATGGTGGGCGGCTTCCGGCAGGACGCCGACATCGTGATCAGCGCCCACGCTAACCGCGTGCCGGTGCAGGATGGGCACACGGTGACGCTCTCGGTGGGCTTCGCCGAGACGCCGACGGTGGAGGCTGCCATCGCCGCGCTGCGCGACTATCGTGGGTCCGAGGTGGTGCGCGGGTTGCCCTCGGCGCCGGAGCGACCGGTGCTGGTGCGCATGGAGCCGGATCGCCCGCAGCCGCGCCGTGACCGCGATGCGGCGGGTGGCATGGCAGCGACGGTGGGCCGCGTGCGCCCCTGTCCGCTGCTGGATCTGCGGATGGTCTCGGTGGTGCACAACACGCTGCGCGGCGCCGCCAGCGGTGCAGTGCTCAACGCGGAGCTGTTGGTGGAGGCGGGTTACGT
>DAOTUH010000397.1:0-16036 GCA_034437255.1 Anaerolineae bacterium | reverse complement strand
GTGGTAAATGATACGCTTTTCGGGATGAAATTCTCTTCGTGTTCTCATCAGGCCTCCTCTCTGTAATGGAGGCCCATGATACATCATGCTGCCAACTAAGAAAACGGGGTTACTTTTGCTCTATTGCGACTAAACAGATACGCCTGCGCTGGGCGTTTTTTTGCAAGGGCGTTGCACCGGGCTGAATTCCAATACCATCATTCCAGATTGGAGTACCGGTCGCGGAGCGGTTGGATTGGGTTCACATGTTCTCCTTATGCCCATAACCGCCGTCGGCGAAGAGCCGCGCCGCCACCGGCTTAAAGGTGCGTCGGTGGATGCCACAGACGCCGAGCGCCTGCAGTGTCTCGCGGTGCTGGACGGTGCCGTAGCCCTTGTGCTGCGCGAAGCCGTAGCCGGGGAAAGTGTGTTCAGCCTCCTCCACCATCCAGCGGTCCCGGCTGACCTTGGCGACGATGCCGGCGGCGGCGACGCTGAGGCTTTGCGTGTCGGCGCGAGGAAAGCTACGCTGAGGCAGGGTGACGGTGGGCAGCGCCAACGCGTCGATGATCAGAGCCTGGGACGAGACGTTCAGCATGTCCAACGCGCGACGCATAGCCAGGCGCGTGGCGGGCACGATGCCGCGGGCGTCGATCTCCTCGGCCTTGGCATATCCCACGCCCACGGCTACGGTGCTTGCGATGATCTGCTCGAAGGCAGCGTCTCGCTGCCGGGCAGAGAGGGTTTTCGAATCCCGGATAGTGCGCAGTGCCTCCGGCACCTTATCCATCTGAGGCCATATCGTAGCGGCGGCATAGACAGGGCCGGCCCACGCGCCGCGCCCGGCCTCGTCCAGACCGGCGATGTGCATGTAGCCCTCGTCCCAGAACAATCGCTCCGCGTTTAACGTCGGTTGGATAGTCATCATGGCTGTCATTGTCCCACGATTCCGTCCAACTGCCAAGCTCCCCGCATCAAGCATCTTGCATCCTGCACATTGCACAATCTGTCGGTCAGCTTATAATCAGGGCGATTACTGTAAGGCATGGTGTTCCAAGGAGGCATGACACATGCGACGATATTATCTATGGGGTGGGTTAAGCCTGGTGCTGCTTCTCGTGATCGGTTGCGTGCAGACCGACCCGATGACACCGGATCCAGGTGCGCTTATCTCGACCGCTACGGACGAACCTTCGCCTGCTCCGCCGACGGCGACGTCGATCTCTGCCACGCCCACGGCGACAGAAGTGCCGCTGGCCGCGACGGTCAACGAGAAACCCATCACCATGGCCGAGTTCGAGCGCCAGATGGCCAACTATGAAGCTTCGATGAACGCCAATGGTGAGGATTCGCTCTCGGCCGAAGGTCAGGAAGTGTTGAAGCAAGCGGGTAGGTCTGTCCTGAACTGGATGATTGAGCAGGAGCTAATCGTGCAGACGGCATCGGAGATGGGCGTCGAGGTGATGGACGAAGACGTCGATGCGATCATTGAGGATCTCATCGCTGATATTGGACAGGAGGCCTTCGACGAGCGCCTGGAGCGTGAGGGCCTAACGCTCGAGGAGATGCGCGCTCAGCTCAAGGTGCAGCTGTTGGCGTCACGGATGGCCGAAAAAGTGGTCTCCGAGGTACCGACGGAGGCGCCTCACGTCAACGCGCGCCACATTGTGGTGGAGACAGAAGAAGAAGCCCAACGGCTTCTGGAGCAGATCCGGGCCGGCGCCGATTTTGCGGCACTGGCACGGGAGCATTCGCAGGACACTTTCACGCGTGAGCGGGGCGGCGACCTGGGCTATTTTCCACGGGGAATCCTGACGTCGTCGAAGGTTGAGGACGTGGCGTTCCGCCTGCAGCCAGGTCAGGTCAGCGACGTGGTGGAGAGTGAGCTGGAGTATCATAGGTATCATATCGTGCAGGTGCTGGACAGAGTGGAGGACATGGAAGTCAGCCCCGAAAATCTGCGTATGCTCAAGGATCAGGCCGCCCAGGCGTGGTTGAATGAGCTTTGGGAGGAGGCCGATATTGTGCGCTACGTCACCTTTGATGACGAGGAATGAGTGACAAAGGAGCACAATGGAGGGACGTGCCCGTCTTTTCAATATCTTGACGTTGGGCTTGTTGGGGATGACGGTCGCGGTGATCGTCATTTACGCGCTGATTGCTATCAATCCCCGCAGGTCTCTCAATCCTTTTCCACCCCCCACACCGTTAGCCCCCCTGGCGCTACAATCTGAGACATTCACCTCAGAGGGATTGACACTGCCGTCTTGGCTATCAACCTTGACACCGTCTGTGGTACTTACCCCCTCCGCAACTCCCACACCGACGTTGAAGCCTACCGCCGTGCCGACCCGCACGCCGTATCCCACCAAGACACCTCACGCCACGCGGTCCCCCACCCTGTTCACCTATAAGTTGACGTATAAGATGCCGTATTATGGTTGCAATTGGGCTGGTGTCGCTGGGTCGGTGGAGGATCTTAAGGGTGATCCGTTGCAGGATTACTCTGTTCATATCTGGGGCCGAGGTCTGGATGTGGTGTTGACGTCAGGTGACGATCCCGTGTACGGGGAATCGGGCTGGGAGCAGTTTTTCAGCGATGATCCAATTCAGGTGGAGGGTGCATATAAGGTGCAGTTGCACAATCGTGAGCCTCCGCATGCGCCCGTTTCTGAAGTCGTGACGCTGGAATTTCAGGGACAATGCGCAAAATCCCTGGCCTTCGTGACTTTCGTGAAAAACCACTGAGATGATGTCTCTTTCATCTGCCGTTACGGTGATTGCCCAAAACGCACCGACATTTGCCGAGAAGACGATTTTCCATTACGATGAATGCATGTACAACCGTGACCGGTATCAAGGGGAGGAAACGAGATGAAACAGCAGCGTGTGGCTACCGGGGTGAAGAGATTGGATAAGATGCTGGAAGGCGGCTTGTTGCCAGAGACGGTGGTCCTGTTGCGCGGTGCCCCTGGCACAGGGAAGACCTCACTGGCCTTCCAGTTCCTCATCGAAGGAGCCCAACGAGGAGAACCTGGTCTGTTCATCACCTTCGAGGAGTTCCCCGAAGCACTATACCGCGATGCAAAATCCCTAGGATTTGACTTGCAAGTTTTTGAGCGGCAGGAGATGTTGCGCATCGTCTTTACGTCGCCTGAAGTGTTGCTCAAGAGCCTACAGAACCCTTCCAGCGATCTCTATGATATGTTAATGCAGGTCGACATTCGGCGCGCGGCCTTGGACAGCGCGACGCATTTCACCCGTCTGACCAGCGATCGCCTCGAACTTCGCAATATCTACACCTCTCTGGTGAACAGCCTGCGACGTGATCGCATCACGACACTTCTGTTGAGTGAGGAGCGCCGGGTGGAATATCGTCGCGCCGACCGAGGCGCGCTCTCGTTCCTGGTTGACGGCATCATTTTGATGCGCTACGTCGAGGTGGAGAGCCAGATCCAGCGGGCCATCGCGGTGCTGAAACTGCGCGGCAGCAATCACGACCGCCGGATTCGGCACTATCACATCGAAGAGGGTGGGCTCGTCGTCGGGGAGCCTTTCCGCGGACGGCAGGCGATTCTCAGCGGTATCTCTCACCGCGTCTGATGGGCACGCTCTACGTCGTCGCCACGCCCATCGGCAATTTGGAGGACATCACGTTCCGCGCGGTACGGGTCCTCGACGAGGTGGCCCTCATCGCGGCGGAGGATACGCGCAAAGCGCGGGTGTTGCTGGATCGGTACGAGATCCCCACCCCGGTGACCTCGTTTTTTGAAGGCAACGAGCGCCGCAAGCTCGAAGTGATCCTAAACGCGCTGGCCCAGGGCGACGTGGCGCTGATCTCCGAGGCCGGGACGCCCACCGTCTCCGATCCCGGTTATCCTCTGGTGAACACGGCGATTGAGCGCGGGTTTCCCGTGGTGCCGGTGCCTGGTCCATCGGCGCACACTGCCGCGTTGGTCGCTTCTGGTCTGCCCACCGATCGCTTTCTCTTCCTGGGATTCTTGCCGCGTCAAGTCAGCGACCGGGCGGCGCTGCTAGCGGACGTTGCGCATCTTCAAGTCACGCTGATCCTGTACGAATCGCCCCGGCGCGTGGCGGAGACGGTGGGGGCGCTGCGTGAGGGGTTGGGTAACCGGCCTGTCGCCCTCTGCCGGGAGCTGACCAAGCTCCACGAGGAGATCTGGCGCGGCGATCTGGCAGGCGCGCGGGCACACCTGCAGGCGCATCCGCCGCGCGGTGAGTTCACGCTCGTCGTCGGCGGCGCAACAGAGGAGGAGCTGCGCTGGGACGAAGCCCAGGTCCGCGCCGCACTGACCGAGGCCATGGCGGGCGGACTCTCGCACTCGCAGGCAGCGCGGGAGGTGGCCAAGCGGTCCGGGTGGAACCGGAGCGACGTCTACGACCTGAAGACGTGAGTGACGGCTGACCGGGGACGGGAGACCGGTTGCCTGTCGCGTCCACCCGGTCAGCCGTCTCCGGTCTTCGGTCAAGCTCTTGAGTCTGGCACCCGCACGCGGAAAACCTCGCTCTGCGCGCACGCGATCAGCCCCAGCCGCGCCACCGCCGCCGGCACAAAGCACGCCTCGCCTCGCTGGAGGTGGAGCGCGTCGCCAGCGTCGCCCCACGTCACGTCAACGGCGCCCTGGATGACGAGATGGAGTTCCGGCCCGTCAGCGCGCGGCACGTCCCACGTCTCGCCCTCGACCAGCGTCCTCCGGCTGACCAGAAACTCCGACGCGGGCGTGCGGTAGATGCTCTCACCGTCCTGGGATCGGCCCTCGACCAGCGGCGCGTCGGTCACCGGCTTGAGGATCTCCACCAGCGTCTCCACGTCCTTGTACTTGGGCGTCAGGCCGGCCCGCACCACGTTATCGGAGTTCGCCATGCACTCCACGATGTCGCCGCCGAGGTAGGCGTGAGGGACGCCGGCCTCAGTGTAGAGGGCCTCACCGCGCTCCAGCCGCACCAGATTGAGCAGGAAGAGCGAGAAAAGGCCCACATCCTCGTCACCGTATCTCTCTCGTAGCGTGAGAAACCGTGACTCGATCTCCGTCAGCGCCCGCTCCGACGTCTCTAAACGCTGAGCCAGCGCTCGCACCGAGGTCGCCAGCGCCTCCGGCTCATCGACGGCGCGGCGGGTCAGGCGCGCGTAGAGCGCCCGGATCTGCTCCGGTGTGAACGTCTCTCCGACATCGGCCTGGGTAAAGAACGCGATCTCCGGGTATGCCGCCAGCGTCGTCGCCATCTCGTCGCCGTGCTTGAAGCCCGCCAGCGCCGTCAGTTTTGTGAGCACGACGGCGACCTCCGGCTTGTGATTGGCATCGGGATAGTGATCTGGATCTTCTTCGTGCAAGCGTTCGGCCTGGGCTTTGGTGGGATGCACCTGAATCGAGAGCGATTCCGCCGCCGAGAGCACTTTGAAGAGGAAGGGCAGCGTGCCGTCAAAACGTCGAGCGACCCGCTCGCCCAAAAGAAGCACCGGACGCTGAGCGATGGCCTCCCGCAGGCTCAGCTGCTCACCATCCACCAGAAGAGACGACGGCGCCTTGGGATGTGCGCCCATCCACAATTCGGCGTAGGGCGTACCCGGCTCCGGCGTGATGCCCAGCAGCTGCGGGATAAAGGCATCGTCGCCCCGCGTGCCCCAGGCATAGTGCTGAATTTCGTTGATCATGCGATAGGGTTGAGGCTTTAACGCGGTGGTCACCTGATCCTCCTTGTCATTCTGTCATCAGTTGGAGTATAATAGTAGTGAATGGCAAGTCAATATAGCCGAAAGGAGATCCCATGGATGAGTTAGTACAATTGGTATCAGAAAAAGCAGGTATCCCCGAGTCCACAGCAAGCACCGCCGTCAAGACGGTGGTTGATTATCTCAAGGACAAGCTGCCTAAACCTATCGCCGGTCAAGTGGATCGGGTCTTAGCGGATGACGAGACGGTGGCGCAAGTCGCAGACAAAGCCGAGGATCTGATCAAGGGATTTGGCAAGAAGAAGTAGTGTCTGCTTTGTGAAGACAGTAGGCCTCGCACTTGACAGCGAGGCCTTCTATATTTCTAGGAACAAGGGAGGCTGTATGATAACGTTGGAAACAGCCCGGACATTGAAGAAAGCGGGGTTGCGATGGATACCAAAGCAGGGTGACCGGTTCGCTATCCCGGATCGTAGTCTGAATGACCATGTTTTCGTTGTCAGTCGGATGAACGCGACGGTGCAGCTTTTACAGGGCCATCCAGCCATCACGTTTCAGGGTGCCTACGAGTGGGCGTTGGACTACATCTGGCTCCAGGACGTCGTCTGGGTGCCCCACGAAGCGCAATTGCGTACGGCGCTGGCCTCGCGCTTGGCGGACAGTTCCGGACGACCGACGCTGCGGCTCACCGGGGCACCGGGCGGCTACGTCTGCGAGATTCTCTTTCGCGGCTCCTACCTCACGTTTGAGGCCGACGATGCGGGCGAGGCTTACGCTCGGGCGCTGCTGCACGTATTGGAGCCGTAGCGATTCTGGAAGAGTTGTCACATTTCACGCCTAAGCGGTGTGTATAGAGTGAGAGGCGAGTCCAAGATGACGATCCCTATGAGCAAAGCGCATACCGATACAGCAGCGGAGCGTGCAGAACCCCCGGACCGCGAGGCGGCCCTAGAAGCCGCCTTCGACGAGCACTGGTCCTGGGTCTGCCGGACGCTGACGACCATCGTTGGCGATCCGGGCGAAGCCGAGGCGCTGGCACTGGAGGTCTTCTATCGGCTACACACGCGCCCGCCCCGGGATCTGGCGCGACTGGGCAGTTGGCTGCACCGCGTGGCGACGAACATGGGACTCAACGCGCTCCGCGCACGCAAGCGCCGTCAGAACTACGAAGCTGCTGCCGGCGCTCTCAAGTGGGAGCGAGCAGCGCCCGTCGATCCCGCCGCCGAGGTGGAGCGTCAGGAGGCGCAGGCCCGCGTCCGCCGGGTGCTGGCGCAGATGCGTCTTCGCAAGGCCCAACTGCTCATCTTGCGCCACAGTGGGCACAGCTACAAGGAGATCGCTGACATCTTGGACATTGCCCCAGGGTCCGTAGGGACCTTGCTGGCCCGTGCCGAGAGAGAGTTCGAGCGGCGATACCGATCGTTGGAGGAAGGACCATGACGCATCCAGACGAAGGCAAGTTACGAGCGTTCTACGATGGCGCGCTGACCGCCGAAGCGCACCGGGAGATCGAGCGGCACCTGGCGACCTGCGCGCGCTGCGCGGAGCGGGCAGCCGTCGTGGAGGCGCGCGGATGTCGCGTGCAGTCGCTCATGGACGGGTTGGCAGTGGAGTCCGGCGTCGAGGCGGCGAAGCCCCGGCTCTCCCGACGACAGTTCGAGACCTATCTCAGAGAGAAAAAGGAGCGACGTATGACACGCAATCCGTTTTCCAAGCGTTATCGACCGGCGTGGGCTGCGCTCACGTTGGTGCTGGTGATTGTTTTGACTGTGACCGTTCCGCCCATCCGCGCGCTGGCCGGTGAGTTCCTGAGCCTCTTCCGCGTGCAGCAGGTGGAGTTTGTGGCCTTCGATCCGACCGTGCTGCCCGATGAGGAGGCGTTGGACGTCGCCTTGCCCGAATTTAAGCGCATGTTCGACGAGAACCTGACCGTCGAGATGGCGGGCGAGCGTGAGTTTGTGGACGAGGCGACGGCGCGTGCGCGGGCCGACTTCCCCATCCGCCTGCCCACCGGCCGGGAGGCGACGCGCTACGAGTGGACGCCGCCGGCGCACATCGCCCTGACCGTCGATCTCCCCCGGTTGCGCGCGCTCTTCGCCGAATTGGGCTATCAAGAGATCGAGCTGCCCGATTCTCTGGACGGGAAGATGATGTCCGTGGAGTTCCAGAGTATGTTGGAGGCGGAGTACGGGACGTGCGGCGGGACGCCCAATACCCGGTGTCTCTCCTTCCTGCAGATGCCCAGCCCGGTGGTCTCCATGCCCGATGACCTGGACGCCGAGCAGTTCGGGCGCATCTATCTGGAACTGCTGGGCATGACCGAGGCGGAGATCGATGCTCTGAGCGCGCGCATCGACTGGACCTCCACACTTCTCGTGCCCTATCCGCGTCACCCCGATCTGGTCTACGAGGCGGTGCGCGTGGATGGCGTCGAGGGCGCGCTGGTGCATCCCGCGTCTGAGCCGCTCCAGTACCGGCAGTATCTGCTCACGTGGGTCAAGAACGGTATCGTCTACGTCGTCACCGGCAACGGCGACCACGCAGAGGCGCTGGCGCTTTTAGAAACGCTCGAGTGAGGGAGGCTTGGACAGGATTCACCGGATGATGGGCTTGGTGAAGAGCGTGCGCGCTGGCTCTGCTGGAATTGTCCACCGTATCCTGTGAATCTTGTCTTCACTTGCCGCTGGAGCTGCTGGCCAACGTTTAACTCGCAACCTGCAACTTTCAACTGGCTTTTCGAGGAGTGCGCCTATTCCATGAATCCATCACCCGCCATCGACGTGCGTGGACTGCGTAAGGAGTTTGGAGAGACTGTCGCCGTCGCCGACCTCACGTTACGGGTCGAGCGGGGCGAAGTCTTCGGTTTTCTGGGACCGAACGGCGCCGGGAAGACGACGTCGGTCAAGATGCTGCTGGGCCTTATCGCGCCGACGGACGGAATGGGGCGCGTGCTCGGCGCGCCGCTGGGCGATCCGCGCAGCCGGCAGAAGGTGGGCTTTCTCCCGGAGCACTTTCGTTTCCACGAGTGGCTGAAGGCAAGGGAGTTTCTTCAGCTGCACGCGGACCTCTACGGCATGCCGCCGGATGTGGCCCGCCGCCGTATTCCCGAGTTGCTGGCGCTGGTGGGCCTGGGCGAGCACGCCGGGCGCAAGCTGCGTACTTTCTCCAAAGGGATGCTGCAGCGCGTGGGGCTGGCGCAGGCGCTGCTCAACGACCCTGAGCTGGTACTGCTCGACGAGCCGACCTCGGGCCTTGATCCCGTGGGGCGGCGGCTCGTGCGTGACATCATCCGCGACTTGCGCGAGCGCGGCACCACGGTCTTTCTCAACTCACACCTGCTGAGCGAGGTGGAGATCACGTGTGACCGGGTGGCCTTCATCCGGCGCGGCGAGATCATCTACACCAGCGCGCTCCAATCGCTGATGGATGGCGAGCTGACAGTGCAGATTCGAGCACGGCGGCCCAAGGGCGTAGGCGACGTGCGTTGGGCAGCGGTGCTGAACGGGTTGCGGCGCTGGAGCACGCACGTTCACGTCGATGGAGAGCACGTCACGCTGGCGCTGAAAGGTGAGGCCGACCTTCCGGCGGTCAATCGCTACCTGGTGGAGCACGGCGCCGAGGTCTACGCGCTGATCCCACAGCGGCGCTCGCTGGAGGAGCTGTTCATCGATGTGGTGGGCACGGAAGGAGGGCTCTGATGCGACGCGTTGGCACCTTCGTCATCGCCCGGCTGACCTTTCGGGAGGCGGCCCGCCGCCGGATACTGCTGGTTGCGCTGCTGCTGGGCGTGGTCTTTCTGGCGATCTACGGCGCGGGCGTCTATTTCATCCACAAGGACCTGATGCGCGACAACCAGCACCTGGAGCGGGTGACGGCCGTCCCGATCTACAACTTTCTCACCCTCAGCGGACTCTACGTCGTCAATTTTCTCACGTCGGTGCTGACGGTGCTCACGTCGGTGGCGACCATCTCCGGCGAGATCGACAGCGGCACCATCCATACGCTGGCGGCAAAACCCATCCGCCGTTGGGAGATCGCGCTGGGCAAGTGGTTGGGCTTCGCCGGGATGCTGTCCCTCTATCTGCTGACGATGGCGGGCGGCGTGCTGGGGATCTCCCAGCTGCTGCTCGACTACACCATGCCCAACGCGGGGCGGGGGTTGCTGCTGATGTTGCTGAACGCAATCCTGCTGCTGAACGTGACGCTGCTCGGCGGGACGCGGCTCTCGACGTTAGCCAACGGCGTGCTGGTCTTCGCGGTCTACGGCGTCGCCGTCGTCGGCGGCTGGATCGAGCAGATCGGGGCGTTCCTGGGGAACCAGGCGGCGGTCACCGTAGGCATCGTTTCCAGCCTGCTGATCCCCGGCGAGGCACTCTGGAAGCGCGCCGCCTTCGAGATGCGGACCGTCCTCGCCGACGCCCTGCCGAACAATCCCTTCATGTCGGCCTTTTCCGTGCCCAGCCTGCTCATGGTGGTCTATGCGGCGCTCTACGCAGCCGTGGCGCTGGCGCTGGTCTTCTGGAGTTTTGGGCGTCGGGATTTGTAGTTGGCGTTTCGACCTTCCGGGAAGTTCCGAACTTCCCGGAAGGTAAACTCTACGTCCGCCGCAAGCTTTTCGGCCCCCAATACGCCATCACGATGATGGTTGTGACGACGGAGACGAGGAGCGTGGTCGTCTCCGCCCCCGGCGAGAGGGCGAAGAGCTGCCCGAAGGCGTTGCCGCTGAAGTGGAAGAAAATGGCTGCCAGCGTGCTCCGCCCGGTGTTGTTGTAGATCCAGACGTAGAGGATGGACTCGATCATGATGTTAAAGACATATACCCAGAACAGCCGGGTGCCAAGGCCCAGATGCGTGGCTTGCCACGTGCCCTCAAGAAAGAACAGGGGTAGGTGCCAGCTTGCCCAGACAACGCCGAGAATGAGGCCGGAGGTGACGGCGCTGTAGCGCGCCTGGAGACCATCCAGCGCGTAGCCCCGCCAGCCAAGTTCTTCTGGAACTGGACCAAACAAAAGCCAGAAGATCAGCGTGGGTACGATCATCAGCGGTTGCGCGCCAAGACGCGCCACCGCTTCCGGCGCGATGCCCCATCCGCCCGCCAGCACGTCGATGAGTGCGGCGAGCAGCGATTTGAGCGGGTGGAAGAGCAGGATAACGCCCCACCAGGCCAGGCCGATGCGCCGGACGTCAACCACACGGCGCCAGTAGTCCCTGCGAAAGGCTGGGCCGTGTTGGCGATAGGTCAGCCATAGGGCAACCAACAGCGGCGCCAGTCCACCGCCGTAAACCAGAACGATGACGAGGATACGTGGAAGGACACCCTGCAAGGCGACACCCAGGAAGCCAAAGAGCCAGGTAAGTCCGAGCGTCAGGCCCAGGAAAAGCCACGGTTTAGCGTTAAACGAAATGGGTCGGTTGTTCACGATAGCATTCCTTTCGCCGGTGATATGCGCGTGTATCTTCCGAGATGGTCAGACTATCCCGGAAGATAGTTTCTCTACAGGTCGCCGCGCTCGACGGCGGTCTCCTGGGCCTGGGCCAGGATAGAGTCGGCGCGAGTGAGCATGCCGTCCAGCTCATCGAGCCAGGCGCGCGCCTGCTCCTGGTCGTCGATAGACGTGGCGTTGATGCGCACGTTGAGCGCCGCCGATTGGAGAGCTGCCATACCCAGCCAGACCGCGCTCGCGGCGTCGGTCACGGCGTTGGGGTTGCCCTTGCGCGCCATAACCAGCGCGATCTCCATGGCCCGCAGCACCTTGCGCGCTGTTGCCAACGGCACTTCGGCAGCGCGCGTCATGGCCTTCTGCGTGGCGGCGTGCCGCGCTGCTTTCTCTTTCTCCGTGCCTTTGGGCAGCTTGTAGGCCGCCATGACGGCGTTGAAGGCCTCGGCGTCCTCTTCCATGCCCTCAGTGAGCGCCTGGCGCAGCTTCTCCGCTTCGATGATAAGCTCGCGCACCTCGTCGCGCACGGCGGCGAAGCGGCGGCGTCCCGCCGTGAGCCGTCCGACCATAGCGCCTAACGCCGCGCTCATGGCACCTGCCAGCGCTGCCGCCGATCCGCCGCCGGGGGTGGGAGCCTTGGATGCCAGTGCATCCAAGAAGCCCAGGGGCGCGCCCTCGTCCATGGCGCGCAGTTGGTGTTCCAGGATCTGGTCGGGATCGAAGATGTCCAGCTGGAGGTGCCACTGCGCCGCGTCGATGAGGGCTTCTTCCGGCACTAGGCCCACCAGTTCGGTGTGGGTGACGCGCGTACCGTAGCGGGCCGCCTCGCGCCGGATGGCTTCGACGACGCGGTAGATGGGTGTCTTGCGATAGTGCGTCAGGTTCATGGAGACCTGGGCCTGTCCGGCGACCATGACGCCCATGGCTTTGACGTAGCGGTAGCCGCCGCTGGAGTTGCGCACGGCCCGGGCGATCTGGTTGGCGACCGTCACGTCGTCGGTGTCGAGGTAGGCGTTGAAGGCGATAAGGTACTGGCGCGCGCCAATGACGGTGGCGCCCGCCGGGCCGATCTCCGCGGGGCCGGCGTCGGGCGCGCGATTGGGATCGCTGGCGATCTCTTCCTGAAGTGCCTCGTACTCGCCGCGCCGGATAGCCTCCAGGTTCACGCGGTCGGGGTGCAGAGCGGCCTCCTCGTAGAAATAGACGGGGATGCCGAGCTCGTCGCCCACCCGCTGGCCCAAGTCATGGGCTAACGCGACGCACTCCTGGGTCAACACCCCGGTGATGGGGACGAAGGGCACGACGTCCGTGGCCCCGATTCTGGGGTGTTCACCCTCGTGTTCCGCCATATTAATGAGCTCGGCCGCTGTGGCGATACCCTGGAACGCGGCTTCCTGCACGGCGTCCGGCGGCCCGACCAGGGTGACGACGGAGCGGTTGTGGTCGGCGTCGGACTCCACGTCCAGGATGTGGACGCGCTCGAGGCGCATGGCGTCCACGATGGCGTCGATTTTCTCCTGATCACGCCCTTCACTAAAGTTCGGTACACACTCGACCAGGGGTTTCACGCGCTCTCCTCCTCGTCTTCGGGCTTGATGACTTCGACGTCGATGACGTCCTCCTCGGACCACTCCTCGCCCTGATGGTACTCGTCTTGCAGCGCGGCGCGATGTTCCTCGACGACGATCGGCGGGCAGACGTCGAGGAAAAGGCGCAGGCCGATGAGCACGAAGGCCAGGTCGTCGAGCTGTCCGAGACCCAGCGTGATGTCGGGAATGAAATCTATGGGGGAGATGAGATAGGCCAAGCTGAGAAACGGGATGACTTTGGTGATCAGGGAGATGCGCGGATCGAGGATCAGGCGCCAGGCCAGTTGGAACTGGCGGAAAAAGTCTCTGAACCATCCCATCACGGCGCCGATGTCGTCGGGCGTGGCGGGCGGGCCGGATTTGTTCTTGGACATAGCAGGTCTCCTTTTTTGTATAGACTCAGGTCTGTCTAGATTATAGTCATCTGAGGATAGGGCGCAACCGCTTGCAGCGTGCTGAAGAGTCAGGGACGGAAAACAGGAGTCATCGTCACCATGGGTGGGCCTAAGGGGATTTCGAAGCAAGTCCGCTGGTGAAAACGCCCTCCGTACCGTAGAAACTGCGTAGACGAAAGCAAGGCAAACGAAGCTGGGGTTGATGCGGGAAGGAAACATGATTGGAAGCCGCCTATGGCGTTTGAGCCACCCTGGAACTGCTTCGTTTGCCCCTAATGCGCGCAGACTTGTTGAAATTCGGGGGTATGGTAAAATATAGGCGTTGTTTTGGGGGCTCGTCTAACGGTAGGACAGCGGTCTCTGGAACCGTAGGTGAGGGTTCGAATCCTTCGCCCCCAGTCGAAAAACGCCCGGTATCTACACCGGGCGTTTCTTGTTTTGGGGACGAGATATGGTTTGGGATCTACGGGGCTAGCTTTTGATGAAGCGGGAGCAGGGTGGGATAGACGCGTCTGTATAGCGCATAGTGCTCGTCATACAGCTTGGCGTGCTGGGCCTCTCGCAATCGTCCCAGGCGGAACTGATCGCCCAACTCGAGCGCCTGGGCACCAACCTGCTCGTGGTGCAACCCGACGCCGGATTCGGACGCAGCACAGGCGTCCTCCCGGCCGATGCGACCGCTATGATCGCCCGCATCGGCCCGGTGGAGGCCACCAGCATGCTCAGCGCCGTCAATGCCTACGTCTACCGGAACGATTACATACCGCCGGGGAAAACCGGCGGTATCTCCGTGCAGGCCGCCGACTTCAACGTGCTCGAGGTGCTCGGCGGTTCCGTTGCCGATGGCGTCTGGTTGGACGACGCCAAAGCCGCCTATCCCAACGTGGTGTTGGGCGCGGTGGCGGCGGAACGCCTCGGCATCCGTGAGGTCACCGGCACGCAGCAGGTCTGGCTGGGCGAGCGCTGGTTCACCGTGGTGGGCATCCTCAGTCTGTTTGAGCGGGCGCCGGACCTCGACCGCTCCGGCTTCATCGGCCAGCCGGCGGCGGCCGACTATCTGGATCACGAGAATCTGCCCAGCCGCGTGCTGGTGCGGGTCAGCGTACCAGCACATGCTGGCGTGGACAAAGTGGAGCAAGTTCTCACAGTCTTGGCGGCCACGGCCAATCCCCAATTTCCCGAAGAGGTGTTGGTGGACAAACCTACCGACGCCCTGGAAGCCCAGGAAGCGGCCGATGATGCCTTCACCGCGCTGCTGCTGGGGCTGGGCGCCGTATCGCTGGTCGTGGGCGGCGTGGGCATCGCCAACATCATGGTGATCTCCGTACTGGAGCGCCAGGGGAGATCGGGCTACGCCGAGCGCTGGGCGGCACCCGGACGCACATCGCCGGCCAATTCCTTGGCGAGCCGCTTCTGCTGGGCGCGGTTGGAGGCGCGGGCGGGGTTGCTGCTGGGCGTTGCCATCACGGCCATCTACGCCAACGTCAGGGGCTGGATGATGCGCGTGCCGCCCGTCGCCATGATCGGCGGTTTCGTCGCCGCGCTGCTCATCGGCGGCATCGCGGGGCTGTATCCGGCGCTGCGGGCGGCGAATCCCTCGCCGACGGAGGCGCTAAGAACAACGTAAACTTGACAGTATGTTTACGCTAATTCCGCAGCCTGTAGCAGACGGTCGGAGATATGGCGTGCTTGCAAGGCCAATAATTCTTGTGGGGCTTGTTCCGGCCAGAGGCTATGCCAGACTAACAACTCCCGTTGCAAGGGGGCGAGTTCCAATAGCAACGCCGGGGGGACGTGTGGAGCGCTTATTTCAATCAAGACTGCCGCCTCACGCAGCCAGCGACCAACCAGGGCCGTGGATTGCGGCGCTGTCGCACGGGAAGCGATGTGTCCGAGGGTTGAGGCCAGATTCCCAATTTGTTGAGGCCATGCCAATTGAGAAAAGCGCTCATAAAATTGTGGCGTGACGGGCATTATGCCACCTCCAGTAAGCGCCGTGTAATAGACTCAATGCGTTTGCGTAACTCAGGGTCTTGTACTTCTAGTGTCCGATTGTGTTGCCGGGGGCGAATGTTGATCAGAGACTCAAAGCCAACCTCATGGTCCAATGGATACCAGTCAGCTCCCCAAATGACCTGTTGCTGGCTACCATCTTCAAGCAATGCAGCCTCACAATCTGCATAGAGTTCGCCGCCGCCAGCCAGGATTTCTCGATCAACGTCCACGGCCAATTTAATAAAGTTTTCGCCAAAGACCTCGCACATTTGGACGAGTTGTTCCTGTGTAGCAGGTTCACGTATAATCAGGATCATAGAGCGCCTCCCAGGATAGTTTAATGCTCATGTATCTTTTAGAGTTTTTGTCATACGCTCGCGTTCGCCGTTAACGCTATTATAGCACGAGGTGTTGGTGAAAAAACAACAGCACAGCCTGGGCAAACGAAGCAGTTCCAGGGTGGCTCAAACGCCATAGGCGACTTCCAATCATATTTTCCTCCCGCATCAACCCCAGCTTCGTTTGCCTTGCTTTCATCTACGCAGTTTCTATGGTACGGAGAGCGTTTTCACCAGCGGACTTGCTTCGAAATCCCAGCCTTTTATCACCGTTTCAATACAGTGGTTTAAACTGGTGTTTTTTCACCGATGATGGAGACTATGTCCATGCCCCAACGAATCCTAATTGTCGATGATGACCCCAAGATCACGCGCCTGCTGCGCGCCAGCCTCGAGCAGGCAGGCTACCGCGTGTTTATCGCCAACAACGGTGAAACCGCCTTACACATTCTGCGCCGCGAGCGGCCCGACCTGGTGGTCTTGGACCTCATGCTGCCCGACCGCGACGGGTGGGACGTGACCCGGATCGTTCGCAACGACGCGACGCTGGCGGATACGCCCATTATTATGCTCACCGCCCGCGTCGAGCCCCACGATAGAATCGTCGGCC
>DAOTUH010000396.1:0-6569 GCA_034437255.1 Anaerolineae bacterium | reverse complement strand
GCAGCCAGGCCAGCGTTTCCGCTGGCGTGTGCGCACGTTGGTGAGCAATGATCTCTCCACAGAGATCAGATCGTCCGTAGTACGAACACGTATTCCAGGCTTTCAGGATCATCAGCTTATCCACGCCTTCGGCCCATTCGTCAGTTTGGGTCCACTGTTCGAGTGTGTCCAGGACTTCAGCAGCACGTTCCAGTTGTCCCCAGCGCATTTCGTAGGCCAGGGTTTCATGGTCGCCGTCTTCAATATCCTTATGACCGCTCGGGCCATCCGGCATGAAGCACGTCAGGCGCCAGTTATCGCCCCAGGGATGCAGCACGACAATGTGGCGGCTGCAGCCCCGATCGCGGTAGCCAAAAAGCGTACCAGGCGCGGGGAACTCCGGTAGGTTTTGTTCTTGCATCAGGTAACCTCCTCAGGTGGATAGACCTGGTCATCCATCCAGAGGACAGATAACCAGGTCAGGGTTTACAGTTGTTGGCAGATTGCGGTTTCCAGACGTTGTCGGGGTGTCATAAGCCCTCAACTTTCGTCCAGGGTCATGACGGTCATCACTGGCTCGCCCTGGTCTCCAGGACCAATACGGGCTTTGAGCACCAGCTCACCCTCCGAACGGCGGGTTTCGTGGTGGTGCAGGATCACCTTGTAGTGGATTTCATCGGGATGCTCGCGCACCACGATGTCCTCCCGGTTGATCAACTGCTCGTAGCCACGCGGTACTTTGATCGCACAGCGCAGCATCCACACGACGTCCCACAGACGCCCGTTCACGTCCTCCCCATGATAGGCATTGGGGATCTGCTCAATCAGGCGCCAGACCTCGGTGGTCACGGCCACCGGGTAGATGATCCCGGCTTCGCTGGCCGTTTCGGTCACGTCCACCAGGACGCCGTCGGCCAGGGCCTGAGCACGGGTGTAGCGATGGATGATGGACCACTCCATGTCGCTATCGTCGGGTTCGGGTTCCTCTGGCAGATCAGATACGGGCTCATCGAAAAGGCCCAGCGACATTTGTGGGGATTGGGCACTATCTGCAGGCATCTTGCACGCTCCTAAAGGTAGCACAGGTCGCCTGGGCTTCCTGCAGGATCTGCTCAGCCGTAACTTGTCCCCAATCAGCAGGTAGGTTTCGCGCGTGAACGCGGGTTTGTGTGGCCAGTATCGCCGCGACATCCATGGCCATACATTCAGCCTCAGAGACAAACCGCAGGTAGTTATGGTACAATCCGGCCGCGCCATGCGTGGGAGAAACGACGCGATAAAGGTTGATAAACACCTTGAACAGCAGGTGAAAGTCAACCAGCTCGAACTCGTCAGCGTCTGCCCACAACAGCTGCCCGACTTCGCCGTTATTCCGGCTGATCAGGTACAGCACGCCGGCATCAAAGACCAGCTCGAACAGCGGGGCGATTTCCCAACGCATATCCGTCAGCGCAAAGACCAATTCACCGGCAACTTCGTCGCGTTCGATCTCGACAAAGGCCGGTTCTTGGGCTACAGCGCGGATGATCTCCAGTGCATCATGGTGTTTCATCAGCTAACCTCCTCAGGGGTTGAGTTCAGGGGGAAAGTACAGGGAGCAACCAGAACGGCGCTCCCTGCACAAGTCAGTTAATCAGACAACGGCATGACAACGTGCAGCCAGGACGGATCCTCGACCACCTCCAGGGCTGCCGCTGCATACGTGTCAGGATTGAAACACAGGCTGACCCGCTCAGCATCAACAGCGTTAAGAGCGTCGATGAGGAACTTGGGATTGAAGGAACGCTCCCCTTCGTCTCCGTCAGTTTCTACGTCCAGCACGGTCTCACCTTGTCCGCTGCCCTCAGCGGGCGCTTTAATGACAAAGTTGCCGTTGGCCTCCAGACGCACCATCTGGGGATTGAAGATGCGGGCACGCTTGCACGCGCCCAGGAACATCTTGCGCTCAACCGCAATGGTGGTCGCCGTGGCCATCCCGTTGATGATCCGCTGGTAATCAGGAAAGTTACCGGCAATCAGTTGCGTGGTCACCAGGGTAGCTCCCACCCGGAACCGCGCCCGCTGCGCGTCACTTACAAACGTGACTTCCTCCGCCTCGTCGACGCGCTTGAGAATACGGCTCAATTTCTTCAGCGCGGATGCGGGCAAGAGGACGTTAAACGGGTCAGCGATGGTGTGGGGCAAGGTAACGGTCTGGCGCGACAACCGGTATCCGTCTGCCGTCACCAGCGTCAGTGTCTCTTCCTCAAATTCGGCCAACACGCCGGTCAAGACCGGGTGCGCGCCACTAGTCGAGGCAGAGAACGTCACCCGCCGGAGGGCCGCCTGGAGATCGCCAGCCGGGAAAGCCAGGCCATCCGCAGGGGCCGCAGGGGGATCAGGATACTCTTGGGCCGGGATCAGATTGAGCGTCGCGTCAGTGGGCCCGCTTGCGATCTGCAGGCTATCTTCCGTAAACGTCAACGTCACATCGTCCGGCAAGAGACGTACCAGGTCTTTGAACGACGCGGCCAGCACGCCGCCACCTGCGCAGTCACCCTGCACCGGCACGTCAACTGTGTGCACGATCCAAGTCTCATAGTCGTAGGCGGCAAACGTCACGCCATCGTCGCCAACCAAAATCAGCAGCATCTCCGTCAACTCCTGGAAACCGCTGGTTTGCACCGCCAGCTTCACACGAGCCACGGCATCTTTCAAAGTGTTCAGGGGAATGTCAACAGTGGTGTTCATCAGTCTCTCCTTGGTTCAGGTGAAATTCAGGTTTACAAAATGTCACGCACACGACTTGCGCACAGGGTCCGACCCTGCTACGCTGTTTGAGACAATCAGGCTGCGTGACTCAGCACAGTATGGTACGGTTTATCGTGGTGCTGCTAGCGGCAGATGTCCCGCACATCGCAGTACTTGCACCGCCATTGCTCGTCAGGATCATCCCACACCCCGTAGGGCAAGCCATCGGCCTCGAGGTCGACGAGCGCAGCCACACGTTCCTTCAGATAGGCAACAGTTGCATCCAACGGCCACAGTTCCACGGGAAGCCGCAGCGTCTTGGCCATGGACAGGTAGACGATCTCGCCCGTTTCGACCGCGATCCCGTTTTCACGCAACAGCCAGCGATAGATGCTCAGCTGGGTGATATGGTTATCATAAGCCGTTGCCGGTTCATAGTGGTAGCCAATCACGTTGGCCTCCCACGCTTCCCCGCAGTCCGGGCAGTTCAGGAGCGTGCCCTTGCGGGCCTTCCACTGACTATCGCGCAACACGGTCCCACAGTCCGGACAGGCATAGACCTTCCGGCGCTTAGGGACGCGCTTGGTGGTCTTGTAATCCACCACCAGCTGCCGCTTGGGATAGACCACGTCCGGTTGCCCCGTAAGGAGCATCCCGTTGAGCGTCGCATAGAAACGTTGCTCGACGATGGCGTCTCCGTTCGTGTACTCCGCCACGATCTTGTGGCCCAACGTGCCCCGAAACAGCCAGTAGGCCTGTTCAGGGTCCACGTCATAAGGCTCTTGATCCGCGAGGTACACCTGGCGGGGACATCCGGTCACTTCGGTGACCGAATACGCCCGCAGGCCGCGCGGTTGCGCGTTCTCAATAATGCCGCGCAAGACCGGGGGAGACAGCGGGCACAACATTCCGTTGCGCTGTTCCCGCCCGCCTTGCTGGGCGCAGGTCAGACAGTCTTCCGGCGAGACGTGCTCCCCGGTGACGACACAGGTGAATCCATCAAAAGGCATCTCAAACTCCTCTCAGGTATAGGTTCAGGTGATCACAGTTAGACAATCCCGCCCGGGACCAATCGCTCATTCGGCTTGAGCGCCAACTGCGCCTCGGCCGCTGCCCGGCTGATCGGTTTGGGAAAGATATGGTGACCAATCAGGACGTTATGCTGCTCGCCCTCGGTGGCCACGATAACCCAGTGGTAGCGTTTCATCAGTAATCCTCCATCAGATAGGGGTGCAGGAACGACGTGAGGGGGACCTGTACAGGTCCCCCTCATCAGGTTGAGTAACAGGTAAGGCTAGACGTCGAGCACAAACTCCTCTTCGTCAGTGTCCTGCTCCTGGCGCCGACCGAGCAAGACGAGGTCGCCCTGGTAAGGGGCGATCACAATCTCACTGCGGTGGTGGGTCTGCCCATCCTCGTCCTCCCACGAATGTGTGCGGAGTTCGCCGGTGACGAAAACCGGATCCCCTTTGCTCAGGATTGTGGACAGTGACTCGGCCCGCTTACCGAAGATGACCACGTTGTACCATTCGGTATGTTCGTAGTCACCATAGCCGGTGTTCGCGGCCACCGAGAACGAGAGTTTGGGCGTGCCCTTCTCGCCCAGGTAATCCAGGCGCGGGTCTTGGCCCAGGTTGCCAGCCGCCAGCACGACGTTGAGGCTGCCGAACTGCACTTCGTTGACCTTCACCATCACGCGGGAGTGCTGCTCACCGTCCTTTTCCCATTGCTGGGTCTGGCGTTCGCCAGTGACGATGATCCGCTTTCCCTTAGTTAAGTGCGGGGCCAAAGAAGCCGCCCGGTCGCCCCACATCTCGCAAGCCACCCATTCGGTCCGCTCGTTGTCCCCGTAACCAACGTTGGCGGCTACGGAAAAGCGAACCTTCGGGGTATTCTTGCTTCCGACGGTTGTGAGCTTGGCGTCTTTGCCGATGTTTCCTACGACGACGGTTTGCAGATAGGACATGTTTAGATTCTCCTTGGATCAGGTGATATACTTTGCATACAGTGGGTAGTGCGATCAGAAATATCAAGGTCACAAACGCCAGGAAACCGACGAAGACGCCAGCGCCGGCGAATGCGATAATGACGAGCACCAGTTTTTCCATCACGTGCCCCCTAGCTGAGTGCGAAAGCCAACAGCGCGAGCGCGAGCAGGCCCATCACGACCAGACTCGGCACCCCACCGGCAGCAGCAGCCAGGGCAGTTTTCAGAAGCAACAAGGCTTCGATCATCAGGAACCTCCCCAAAGGGTATGGAGAGGACCGTGGAAGCAGGCCCTCTCCATCAGGTAAGTACAGGTCAGTATTACGCACGTGCGGCAACAATCACCGCAGCGGCCTCCTTCACGGCCGGTACGCGACCGTGTTCAACCAAGAGATCAAGCAGCTCGGGTTCGATTCGTTCCAACTCTCCCAGCGTCTTGCCCTGGTATTCTGGATGGCTGCGGGTCTTGAAAGGCAGTTCGACGGCTTTGGCGTGTGCCAGCGGCATTCCCTGGTCATCACCCTTGCCGTTACCGTTGCCGTTATCAGACGGGGCGTCAGAGTCGCCGTTACCAGTGAGCATGGCGTGCGCGGCCGCTTTGATTTGCTCATTGCGGGCCCGATCGGCCAGCCACTTGATATAAGAGCGACCGTCTTTGCCCATTGCCAGCACCTCGCTCAGGTGTTTTCCCTGGTGCTTTCCAAAGGTCAGTTCAGGGTCCACGCCGTTGCCGTTGCCAGACGCCCCCTTGCCAGAGGCTGGGGGCGCAGGCTTCGGATCGGCCGTTGTCGTAGACTTAGTCTTGGTAGACTTGGCCTTCCGCTTGCCTTTGCCCTGGTGCTTCTGACGCAGGAGCCGCTTGGCGGCATTGCGGAGACTGGCTGCGTTGGCGTTGTCAGCCAACCAGCCCAGGTAGCCCGCGGGGACGTCGCCTAACGTTTCGCCGTTGTGTTTGCCGAACGTCAGGCGAATGTCCGCCGGATCGACGTTGGCTTGCACGGTGTGGTGGCTCCGCTTGCCCTGGTAGACGCTGATCTGCCAGCCAATCTTTGAGGCAGCCGCGCCCAGGGCGTTGGTGAGCGCCCCACGGGTAGCGTAGGCTTCGTCGTAGTTGTCCGACCCGCCGTTGGCGGGGATCGCTTCAGACCAGACGAGTTCGTCGTTGACGATCAAACGATAGCGAAACGTCAAATGGCGCAACACGGCATGATACTTCGTGCGGCCCTTCCGGTCCGTATCGGTCTCAACGTACATCTGCTCCGGTGCAAACGAGAACGCCCAGCCGACGCCGGCCATGCCGAAGACACGATTAAGCGTCTCGGTCAGCCAGGCCGGTCTGATATCGGTCAAGTCTGCGCCGTGGGGGACCGGCGAGTACGCCGCCGGCTCCAACTCCTGGTCGAGGATCTCGCGGACTTCTTCAAGAGTGTAACCCATCAGGGTACGAATCTGTTCAATCATCATTTACCTCCTCAGGTTAAAGGGTATCAGGGTGAACACAGGTCTGGCACGCTAGCGCACGCGGCCGTGTGCCAGGAGCAGCGTGGATCCCCAGCAAGCCGGGGATAGGGTGAACCGTACACGGGCACCAATACGTGAGTCGACGGTCTGCATGCAATCAGGGGATGATGGCAGTAGACACACGTGAGACGGATGAATCTGATACGTGGGACGGCGGTAGACTAATTGAACAGAGGAAATAGATTGCCCATTAATCTACACACGTGAGGCGTAAGTTTCCGTCTTTCTTATAGAAACAAAAAACGGAAACCAACAAGGTCGCTGGGTAGACTTGACTCTACGACCGCACAGAGAACGTCTCTCTGCCGGCAGCGATCTACGGTTTCCGGTTATTTTTCAGGTAAGAGGGGCC
>DAOTUH010000395.1:0-4155 GCA_034437255.1 Anaerolineae bacterium | reverse complement strand
GTTTCGTGCCTCTAGGCGTCTGTCACTCTCTCAAGGCTTCAGTATGAAATAACCCATCCGTCAGTTGCACGATTCGAAGCGAGTTGCGGCTCTGATCCAGGGGCTGATAGTCCTCGGGAATCCTCATTTAGAGACGACTCTGAGCTGCAAACACGTACGTTTTTCCTTGATTTTTTAGAAGGGCCATGGCCAGAGCCTGAATATGAAAGGAGACACCGATGCTTGAGTACACCATCCAAGCACGAAAATCTGAGTCAACGGATTTAACTGATTTACAGCTATTCAATCTGCTTGATCCATCGATATTTTTTTCGCAAACTTATCTTACCACAGAATGCTTGTGTCAGCCTATCGTGAGGTTTGATCGGTGGCCCAGCAACCGCACAAATAGAAACGGCATGAAAGACATCGCCCCACTGACGGAACGAAAGCGCCGCTTTTTAGGGAGACGAGGGCATTCTGAAGCCATTTTTGATGGTACTTTCCCCACCCGGAATTTCCTTGCTGCTTTAATTATGCGGTGGCCAAAGCACGGTCAAAGGTCATGCTATCTCTCTTATCAAAATGGCCAAAGTCCAGTTTATAAAGGAGGTGGTGATTATCGAACTAAACCGACGTTACTACTAACAGCTTATGTTCAACAAATAAATAAACTATGGAGGAACATCAGATGAGTAATCAAGTTTTCAGACGCCTATTTAGCATAACTATTGTCATTCTCACCATATGCGCTCTCCTAACACCATCGGCCACAGCGAAAGAACTTGAAAAGGAACTCACTTTTCAGGGTACCGATCCGACAACAAAATTGAGCAGCGCGTTACGTGAAATGGTTGCTGAGGGTAGCACGGAAGACGTAGCGGTAACAGTCATTGCGACTGCCCCAATCAACGCTGACCCTTATCTGGAAGATTGGAGCGACCGCCAAATCATTGACTACACCGTCTATGGGGGTACCATCAACGCCTCCGATCTCTTAGATTTGGCCGCTGACCCCTCAGTGGCTCACATCCAGGTCTTCAAGCCTCACGAAGTCCCTAACCCTCTGGACGACGCAGAGGAGAAGGGTATCATTGCCGATCCAGAGGAAGCTTTCAACACCTTGCAGGAGCGGCTTGCCGAGCGCTTTGCGCAAAAAGGCCGAGAACGTCTGTTCACACCTGCCGCCATGGACGCCACCTCCGTCTCGCCGACCGATTGGTGGGGCGGTCAGGACGTGCATGGTGGCGACGCAGCGAACGCGGCGGGCTACACGGGCGACGGCGTAATGGTCGCCATGGTGGACTCCGGCGTTGACTTCGGACATCCGGATTTGTATGGGCAGCAGGCGGTCTATCCCGCCGGCCACACCTACGAGGGATGGCCCATCGCTCTCGACCCGACGTCCATGCGCACCTACTATTACGAGGGCGACGTCTTCCCCGCGACCGATAGCTGGTATGCGAATACCAGCAACTACGTGGAGATTGCCACCCACGCCATGACGCCAACGATGATCATCACCACCTCTTTCCACAACGCCTACAACGGCCTATCGTACGATATCGCCCCCGGTATCGGGGAGATGAGCCAGAGCGGCCGCGTGCGCTTCGGCATCCACCCGGATCCCGCTTTGTCAAACTACGTCTACGGTCACGAACCGGCGGTCTTGCTGGTCGACGCCAACGAGCCCTACGTTTACGATACCGTGTTCGTGGATCTCAACGACGACCGCTGGTTCAACGACGACGCCGATTTTGATCCCACGGGCGACAAAGTCGCCACCAATAATACGGACCAGGCCGCTACCAAGAGCGATCCGATCATCACCGTCGACGACGTGTGGACCACGCGCAGCGCCTACACCGTGACCGCCACCATCACCGAGCCGGTCTACATCGGCAGTTGGTCCGGCGGTGACGGCCCGCGTCTGGGCGGCACCATGATCACGGAGACCACGCAGGTAATGACCGGCACGCTGATCTGGGAACCTGACGGCAAGCCGGATCTCTCCGGCGGCATGATCTACTTCATCGCCGACGGCGAGACACCCATCCCTGGGTCCGACATGCTCGGCTACGGCGCGCCCTTCCCGGCCGCTTATGACCCGATGCTGGCCGACCTCAATGCCGAGGGGCTGATCCCCGAGAACGGCCGTCTGGTCGCCTTTATGCTGGGCACGGATTACGCGTTCGTGAGCGGTGGATACCACGGCACCTCTTGTGCCACGATGATCGGGGCTAAGGGCATCATCGACTACCCGGCCTTCAGTGGCGGATCAATGGCCGGCGGACAGATCCAGTTCCCCTTCGCCGACAATAATCTGCAGGGCCTGGCCCCCGACGCCGACATTATCGCCGTGGGCAACAACTATGCCGTGGTCAACGGTATGCAGGGCTTCTACGATGCCTACGACTTCATCGCCCTGGGCGCCGACGGCGTCGCCGACACAGGGGATGAAGCGCAGGTCGCCAACTTCAGTTTCGGCGACAATTCTATCTTCGAGGACGGCTGGGACCTCGAGAGCCGCTATCTGACCCATCTCTCCGAAAACGTCAACCCCACCCTGGCCATGGCTGCCGCCACCGGCAACGACGGGAACGGCTACGGCACCATCGACGAGCCGGCTTCCTCGCAGGGCACCATCGGCGTGGGCGCCAGCACCAGCTACGGCTCCGTCCAACTGCTCAACTGGGGCATCCCGTCCAGCGACTACATCAAGGACGGCGACGTCGTCTACTTCTCCAACCGGGGCCCCACGGCCATGGGCGATCCCGGCGTGGACGTGATGGGCATCGGCTTCGTCAATCACACGGCCATCCCCGTCAACGTCAACAGCGACCACGACGGCAACACCGCCCTCAGCGTCGGCGGTGGCACCAGTTACGCAGCCCCCTTTGTGGCCGGCGCGCTGGCAGATATCTACCAGGCCTACAAGGATAAGTGGGGCGAGTGGCCCACAGCCAAGACCGCCCGGGAGATCCTGATGGCGGGCGCCGACGACATGGGCTACGATCCCTTCAGCCAGGGCGCGGGCAACGTGCGTGCCGACACCGCCTCCATGATCGCCGACGGCAGCGCCAGTCTGTTCACCTCACCCTCCAAGTGGAGGGCCGGTGATTATCAGGGCACCGAGTACGACTCCTTCGCGCACATCGTGCCCGGCGATTCCGCCACCGAGACGTTCACCGTCAAGAACACGAGTGACGCAGAAGAGACCGCCACGCTGAGCGACGAGATCTACGAGGTGACAGAGACGCGAGTCTACACCATCGAGACGGATTGGGCGTATGAGGACAATGACTCCATCCTCTGGTACGGACACCCCGACTACTTCCTCTCCCTCAACCCCACGCTGACCGACACCGCGGTCTTCACCGATCCCACCGGGTTCCTGGGCGGCACGCCCTACACCTACACCGTCCACGGGCCGGATCACGTAGTCAACGTGCCGGCGGGCTCAAACCTCATGCGCGTCTACCTCAATATGGATTGGCAGGACTACGAGACTTCCTACATGAATGGGAAGCCGCCCAACCTGGACTACAGCAGCGACAACAACTGGGACCTCGCCGTCTACGAGTGGGACGACCTGAACGGCAACGGCTGGTTCTGGGCTGATCCCCACTTCGACATTTACAGCGGTCCAGGTGATCCCGACGGCGTCTTCAACCCCCTCTTGGGCTGGATTGACGTCACCGAGAAGGGATCTGTTTACAACCACGTGGGCTACGACGCCAACTTTGCCGACGACGGCGAGGGCGAGCTGAGCCTGGTGAACTTCACCGTCTCACCGGACAACCCCAGCAACTACATCGAGGTCAAGGATCCGGCCAACCGTGGCGCCGAAGGCAGCACCACGGACGAGGGCCTGGTCATCGGCCTCTCCCACTGGTGGGGTTCGGGCTCCCAGGTACTCACCGTCACCGTGGAATTCTACGAGGCGGCGGACTGGGGCTGGCTGGAGACCGACGTCACCACGCTGGACGTCCCGGCGGCCTCGGCCGACATGCCGGGTGAGGCCACCTTCGACGCCACGGTCACCGTGCCTGACGGCACCGAGCCGGGCATCTACGAGGGCGCGATCCTGGTCAACGACCGGGTCATCCCGGTCGCCGTCAACGTCTCGGCCTCCATGGACGACACCTACTACTACGAGTTCGGCAATGAAGCCGA
>DAOTUH010000394.1:0-4459 GCA_034437255.1 Anaerolineae bacterium | reverse complement strand
ACTCCCAGACGACGACCGACGCCGAGGGCCGCTACGGACTGACCAGCCTGAAGCCGGGCGAGTATCGCGTCTCCTTCAACGACCCTAGCGGCGTCTACTTCTCCGAGTACTATGCAGACGCCGAGGATTCGTCCGGGGCGACGACCATCGTGATCACCGACACCGCGCCGATCACCACCGGCATCGACGCGCAGCTCGCGGCCAAGAGCGCTATCACTGGCGTCGTCACCTTCCCGGAAGGCACGCCGAACCGCCTGTACGTCCGGGCCTATGCCGACGATGGTGGCGATTGGACGGAGCAGTCTTCTACTTCGTTTGCCTATCCCGGTCCCTCGGTCACTTTCACGCTGGATGACCTCCGTGCCGACACCTACAAGGTCGGCTTCGAGGCAAGAGATTTCAAGCCGGTTTTCTATGATGGCGCTGAGACTCTTACTGACGCTACAGAAATTGTCCTCAACGTCGGCGCCACCGTGCTTGACATCAATGCCGTTATCGATAGTGAATATGGAACCATTACTGGCGTCGTGACGACCGATAGCCCCTGGCCTTCGAATATCACCGTGTCAGCATATCAAGATGAGGGAAGCGGTTGGGAGTCCTTCAAAGAGATCACACTCCGCGAAAATCCTGAAGCAGGACCTGCTCTAGCCTACGAGCTAACGGGATTGCCCACCGGCACTTATCGCGTCTGCTTCTCGGCGTCGGATTATGAGGAACAGTGTTACAACGGTGCGAGCCAGGTCGACAATGCCGCAGACATAGCCGTCACCGATGGGGAAACTACCTCCGATATCGATGCCAGTCTCGTCAGCGAGGTGGCGTACAGCGCGGTGTCCGGCCAGGTGAAAGCAACAGATAGTCAGCCGATCCAGGATATCCGCGTCGACTTCTATCGCCAGGACCTGTGGGGCGACTGGTACCGTTACGCCTTCGACGATACCGACAGCGGCGGCAACTACAGCGTCGACGGTCTGCGTGAGGGAGCCTATCGCTTGCATTTCTATGACCCTGACAGTCACTATGCCGAGACGTACTACTGGGAAAGCACAGCGTTGACCACAGCTGATACTATCACGCTAAGCAATGGTTTGGATACCGATTTGATGGCTGTCTCGTTAACTGGCTACGGCAATGTGCCTGCGGCTGTTAATCTAGAGGCTGATCCCTCGACGATAGCTGCTGACGGTACAGCAACAGCCCACCTCACCGCCACCGTCACCAATGGCGCCGGTAACCCGGTGCCCGATGGCACCCAGGTTCGCTTTGAGACGGACTTGGGCAGCGTGGGCTCCCAGGTCATCACGACGACTACCGAGGGCGGCGAGGGCCAAGCCACCGCGACGCTAACAGCCGGGACGACGGCCGGTGTCGCGAACGTCTCGGCAACCAGCGGGGACGTCAGTGCTTCAACAACCGTGACGTTAACGCCCAACGTGCCGGATACGCTGGTGCTGGAGGCGACCTCCGATACACTGCCGGCCGACGGCACGTCGTCGACGACGCTCACGGCGCGGGTGACCGATACCTATGGCAACCTGGTCGCCGATGGCACGGATGTCGAGTTCACAACCACGTTGGGCAACGTCGGCGGTCAGAGCGCGGTTACCAAGCAGACGCTCGACGGCGAAGTCACCGTCGAGCTCACCGCCGGAACGACCGCCGGAACGACCACAGTCACTGCCAGCAGCGGCGCAGCCACGGATAACGTCACCGTTGACTTCACTGCGACATCCGCCGCGAGCGTCCTTTTAACGGTCAACCCGACTGCTATCCTCGCAGATGGTGAGTCTCAGGCAAGACTGACTGTGACGGTAAGCGATGCTTATGACAATCCCGTGGCCGAGGGCACCCCGGTGACCCTCACCACCACGTTAGGCGACTTCGGCGGTCAGAGCACCGTCACTAAACAGACGGTCAACGGCGAAGTCACCGCCGATCTGACCTCCTCGACGGATATCGGGCAAGCCACGGTCACCGCAGTCAGTGGGGACGGAAGCGACAGCATCACGATCGACTTTTTCCAGGGTGAGGAAACCGCCGTCGACCCCGACGAGGGAGGCGAGTTGAACTACACCGACCCGGAGGACAATACAGAGCTCACCGTTCAAGTACCGGGCGGAGCCATCACCGATGATGCAACTTTGCGGTATACGTCTGGATCTACGTCACCGCCGGACCCCGATCTCAGTTTGGCCGGCACCCCTTTCCAGCTTGACCTCTACAAGGATGGCGAGAAAGTCGAAGGCATCTTCTTCGATAAAGCCATCACCGTCACCATCACCTACGATTCCGCCGCGCTCGAAGGCGTGGATACGGCAAGCCTGACGCTCTATCGTTGGCACGATGACGAGTGGAAAGCGGTAGAGCCTGGAAACTTCTGGCCATCGGAAGACGGCAAGGACGAAAGTTGCACCTTCGCTGATGGAACGCGGACCCTCACTTGCTACTTGTGGAAGTTAAGCGATTTCATCTCCATGGGGAAAACTGAGTACAAGGTCTATCTGCCCTTGACGATCAGGAAGTAGTGATCAACAGAGCAGAGTGGCCGAGGTCTTGTCCTCGGCCACTCTTGCTGTTCCTAATTACGCCTTTTCTCTGGTGAAAGTTCCGCGTTTTCACACCGGCACCGACGGATCGAACATCTTGGCGTACTCCTCCAGCGCGAAGCGGTCAGTCATGCCGGCGATGTAATCACAGATCACGCGTTCCTTGGAGCGCTCGTCGAACTTCTGCTGTTCTTCCCGTGGCATCTGCATCGGCTCTTGCATAAAAGCTTCGAAAAGCGCGGCGATGACGCGCCCGGCCTTGACCTGCATGCGCATGACGTGTGGGTGGCGGTAGAGTTTCTCGTAGAGGAACCGCTTGAGCTCGCGCGTCATCTCGGCCACTTCCTCGGAATGCCCGACGATGTTATCTGATAGATTGCGCACGTCGTCTGGCGATTGGGCTTTTGCCTCATCCAGCCGTCGCGCTGTCGCCTCAACTTGGTCACGCACCAGGAGTCCGATGAGTCGCCGCACCATGCGGTAGCGGATCATGTCGTTGAAGCTGCTCCCGTTCCAGTTGATGCTCTCCTTGAGGGCCTGCCACCAGCCCAGATGCTCCAGGTGCGTCGGTTTCAGCAGTCCCGACCGCAGCCCATCGTCGAGATCGTGGGCGGTATAGGCGATTTCGTCGGCCGGATTGGCCAGCTGTGTCTCCAGCGATCCGCGCTTCTCAGGACCAAAGCGGGTAGCGTCGGAGACGTCGTACTCCGTCTCGTGCTTGACCATGCCCTCGCGCACCTCCCACGTGAGATTTAGGCCGTGGAAATCCTCGTAGCGGGCTTCCAGCTTCTCCACGATGCGTAGGGATTGCTTGTTGTGATCGAACCCGCCGTGCTCTTTCATCAAGAGGTTCAGCGTCGTCTCACCGGCGTGCCCAAAGGGTGAGTGGCCAAGGTCGTGAGCCAGGCAGATGGCCTCGACCAGATCCTCGTTGGCGCCCAAGGCACGCGCCATGGACCGTCCGATTTGCGCGACCTCCAGCGTGTGGGTGAGCCGCGTGCGGTAGTAGTCACCCTCGTGGATGACGAAGACCTGCGTCTTATACTCCAGACGGCGGAAGGCTGTGGTGTGCAGCACGCGGTCCCGGTCGCGCTGGAAAGCCGTGCGATACAGCGGCTCCGCCTCTGGAAAGTCTCGCCCACGTGAGTGTTTGCTGCGCAGGGCGTAGGGCGCTAGCGTCTCATCTTCAATCCGCTCTCGGATTTTGCGGGTCAACAACATTGTACGCCTCCTCGTATACTTCGCTCTTTATCCCCCGCTGAACTGCACCGCGAGAGTGCTGACGATCAGTGCAACGAGTAACACCAGGATCAGAAATAAGGCCAACTGGCGTTCCAGCTGTGTGGGTTGCACAAAACGTCTGGATACCCAGAGAAAGAGCGCGCTGGCGACGCCTAGTCCCACCACAACGCCGGTCGTGTAGATGATGGCCGTCATCATCAGGCGCGGCAGGTCGATGGTGATGATCAGCTGATTGAAGAGGGCGATGGAGAAGCGGCTGCCGAGGAACGCATAGCCGACGGCAATGATCAATCCGCTGATGATCATCGCCACGCCGAAGTGCCGACGGGGGGCCCGCTCCATCCACCAGGTCACAGCGCCCAGCAGGGTGATGCCGAGGGCAAAGGTGAAAATAACGATGGATAGGAACTCAACCGCCACGGAATCTCCTTATGTGGATTGTTGATCTCTGTGCTTTAATGATATTGTAGAAGTGCCGAGGCGTCAACTGAAGGAGCAGAACATTGCCGGTTGATGGTAGAGGGACGGAAATTACGGTATAAGGTGCAACGCACCTGCGATTACCCGATTATGTTAGCTAAACACCCATGACAGCGTGCCTGAAATGGCTATTTTCAAGCATTCGAAGGTGCGTCGCACCTGGCTGCGTTCTAATACCGTAATCTAAG
>DAOTUH010000393.1:0-7132 GCA_034437255.1 Anaerolineae bacterium | reverse complement strand
GCTATAGAAGCCGCACATATCGCCCTCATGCGTGAAGATTGGACTCTCGTGCCAGAAGTAATCCGTATTGCGCGTCGGACGATGGGTATCGTAAAAATGAATCTTGCATTTACGGCAGTCTATAACGTGGTGGGGTTAGCATTGGCGGCGTTTGGCATTCTGCCTCCTGTGTTGGCCGCCGCCGCACAATCCTTGCCCGATGTAGGCATCCTTGCAAACTCAGCGCGATTGATACAACAAAAAGAAATGAACTGATAAAATGGCATTTGTTAAAGCAATACCTTCGCCAATTTTCGGCTGAGCATTTCTAAGCACTACATGTAGTGGTAAAAGGTTACTGACCCCCTTTTTCAGTAGAGTCTCTCGTTACTTGTCTTGGCATCAGGGTAGCCGACCTGGTGGGACGTCCCATGCGACGCCTGTCCAAGTCTGGATGCCTGGTGGCGGGGCATCGTTGATCAGACACCGGGCGCGAGTCGCCCTTTATCTGTAATCTGCCCGCAGCGCCTTGACTTGCGCGGCCTCCGCTGCCATTCCGGCTGCCTTGAACTTCTTGAGGCTCTGGTCAAAACAGCGCTCGGCGTCGCACGCCTCCTCCTCAATAGTGACCGGCTCCCTCTTTCGCGCCGCGATTTCCCCCAGAATGCGCCATGCTGTCCCTGTGTATTCGGGCGCCGGTTCTTTTCGCGCCTGCACAAGGGCCAGCACGCGTCGGGCAGCCTTCCGCGCCTGATCCAGATGACCTAATGCCAGGCGCGCCTCCGCCAGATAGCGATACGTATCCGGCAGCAGAAACCACTGCTCCGATCCCGGCACATTCAGCACCTGCTGCAGCTGCTCCTCGGCGGCCTCGTACTCCTCCAGCGCCACCAGCGCCCCGCCCAGGTTGTTAAGGCAGAGCATCTCCGTGTAGCGATGGCCGATCTCGCGGGCCAGCTTCAGCCCTTGGCGATAGCGTGTTACGGCGGCCTCATAGTCGCCGCGCAGATAGGACGTGTTGCCCAGGTTGCCCAGCATGACCGCCTCGCCGCGCCGGTGACCGGCCTCGCGGTACAGCGCAAGCGCCTGCTCCATACACTCGACGGCCTGGTCGTAGTCATCCCTATGATTGTGAATCGCACTGAGCAAATTGAGGCTGTCCGCCTGCCACTTCCAGGCCCTGATCTCCCGGCTCAAGGTCAGTGTCTCCTTGCCCAGGCGCATGGCCCACTCGGCGTCCCCCAGTCGAAAGGCGGCCCAGCCCTTACGATGGAGCGCGGCCGCCAATGACTCCCGACCTGCCGGACCCGCCGCCCGCGCGGCTCGCTCGGCTTGCGTGGCGCTCTTCAGGGCCGCGCGGTACTTCCCCTGGCTCTCCTGAGCGTCGGCCAGCAGATACCAGGCGCGCGCGCGTGTCTGATGTTCGCCCGTGCCCTCTGCCAGCTCGATTGCTTGTTGGTAGAGTGATTTGGCTTCATCCCAGCAGCCGGTCAATTGCTGGGCGTGTGCCAGTTCGATCAGTACTTCAGCCCGATCCTCGTCACGCGAGAGCAGCGGGAGCGCCCGCTGGTAGTAGTCGATGGCTGATGCGTGGGCGTAGACGTTGAGCGCGGCCTCGGCGGCCTGTGCCAGATAGGGCGCGGCTCGTTGGGGAGCCAGTGATCGTTCGAAGTGATAAGCGACCCGCGCGGCCTGTTCGTCGGCGACTGGCGGGGGTGGGAGGGGTTTCAGCCGGGTCTCGCCCTCGAGCAGCGCCTGTCCCAGCCGGCCGTGCAGCAATTGCTGCGCGTGTTCCGGCAGATGCTCGTAGATGGACGCGCGGATCTTGTCGTGAGTGAAATCGTAGCGGCCGGCGTCATCGCAGCGCAATAACTGGCGCGCCTGCCACGTCGCGGCGTGATCCGCCACGGTGTCCGGGGCGAGGCCGGCCGCGCGCGCCAGGAGCGTCAGCGTGAAGGGACGGCCGATGACGCTGGCGACCTCCAGCGGCCACCGCGCTTCCGCCGAGAGCCGTCCCACGCGCTGCAGAATCACCTCTTGCACGCGCAGGGGGAGCACGTCGTGCTTATCAAGCTGGCCTGTGAGCCGCCACATCGCGCCGTCGGCCTGAAGCATGCCCTGATCCTCCAGCGTCCGCAGAGCCTCGGTGAGGATAAAGGGATTGCCGCCGCTCTGCCCGAAGAGATACGCAGCTAGCGCTTCGTCCTCCGCGCCGCGCGAGGCGTCTGCCGCCAGGCATTTGGCCGTGGCTTGGGCTACGTCGCGGGCCGTCAGTGGTGCCAGGCGCCGCCGGTGCACGAGGCCATCGCGGCTCAACGCCTGCCGCAGCCGGGTCAACGCGTGATCCAGCGGCGTCTCTTCGGGCCGGTAGGCACCGACGAACCAGCACGGCGTTTCCTCAAGGGCGCGGATCAGATAGTGTAGTAGATCCAGCGTGCCGGTGTCGGCCCAGTGTAGATCGTCCAGGAAGAGGATGGGACGCGGTAGGGCGCGCAGGAAGACGGCCACGCTATCGAAGAAACGCTCTCGCGCGGCGACGGTGTCTTGCGGGCGCGCAGGTTCGACCTCGGGGCAGAGCCGACAGAGGGCTGGCACCAGCCGGGCAAGCTCGGACAGCGGCTCGTCGGGGAGTCTAAGATGCGCCAGCGTCTCCATGCGTTTCAAATAGGCTGCGATGGCCTCGGTGACGGCGTGGTAGGGGACAGCGTCCTGGAACTCATAGCTGCGCCCGCGCAGCACGGAGGCGCCGGCGCCAGCGGCGTGCTGCAGCACCTCGTGGAGCAGGCGCGTCTTGCCGACGCCAGCCTCCCCCTCGATCAGCGTCAGGCCCGGTTCGCGGCGCTGAGCCAACACCCAGGCGTAGGCGGGTCCCCGTCCGACGAAGGGCAGGGCCGGGGCTGCCGTGCCGGTCGCTTCGACGGTGATCTCCCCGCTGCGGATGCGCCGATAGAGGGACTGCGTTTCGGGCGTTGGCTCGGCGTCCAGTTCTTTGGCTAGGATGCGGGTGCAACGCTTGTACTGGCGCAGCGCCTGCTCCTTCTCGCCCTGCAGCGCCAGCATCAGCATCACCTGCCGGTGCGTCTCCTCACGCCAGGGCGCCAGCGTCAAGAAACGGCGCAGCGTGTCGACAGCCTGAGCGTAGTTGCCATGGGTCGCGTGAATCTTGCTCAGGCGGTGGAACGCGCGGAAAGCCTGTTCTCTGAGGTAGGCGCGCTGGCCCAGCATCCACCGCTCGAAGACGGGCGCGTCGTCGAGGCTTAGCCCGGTTAGGAAATCGCCCCGGTAGAGGTCCACAGCTTGCTGCAGATGCGTGCGCTGTTCGTGCGGCGGCAGGTTGGCGGGCGAGTGGGCCAGCCGCTCGAACTGCTCCACGTCCAGCCAAGCGTCCCTGGGGTTGAAGCGCGCCTCGCGCCGGTCGACGTCCAGATAGGGACAGTCGCCCTCGCCGCCGGGATGGAGCACCCGGCGCAGATTCCAGAAGGCGCGGCGCAGGTTGGCGGCAGCGCGGCGGTCGGCTTTGTCGCCCCAGAAGAGCGCGGCTAACGTATCGCGTCGCTGATGTCCCCCTTCCATCGCCAGGTAGACCAGGAGCGCCAGCGTCTTCGTCGTCTCGGGGCGGACGATCTCCCCGTTCAGCCGGAGCACGGGCGCGCCCAGCAGCCGGATCTCCAGGCCGTGATCTGCCGCACGTTTGTCCATGGCACACGTCTCTCCTGGGTGTTGTCTGGTTTTCAACGCTTTTTCAACGATGAGATGATAACATGATGGTTAAAGTAGTCTTAAAAGCGTTAGGGCACGCTGATGCCATTATAGAGAGCGAACCGAAGGAAGTCAAAGATGAGCGAGGAGACGATCTACCTGCTCTGCATCTGGACTGAGACAGAGCCCGAGGAGGACGGAACGCCCCGGTGGCGGGCCGTGCTGGAGGAACCGCGCACCGGCCAGCGGTGGGGCTTCAGTGATCCGGGCGCGCTGGTCTCATTCCTGAAGGAGAAGAAGGCGATCCTTGAGGCGTGATTGAGACGTGATCTGCACGTGTCACTACCATTTTGGGAGGAAGAGATGAGGACGAAAAAGTTTCGCATTGTATGGGCGTTGGCTGTGGGTTTATTGATTCTGGTGGGAACGTTGGCCTTGTTGGGCACCTGGCGCGGGGAGGCGCCTGCGGTGCAGGCGCAGGCCATCAGCAACGATATCTCCGCTGTTTTAGGTCCCCAGGCTGAGATCTCCGGCACCTGGACGCACGACGGCACTGAGGACGAGTGGGAGTTCGGCACACCGAGCAACACCAACGCGGGCGCACCCACACACTGCGCCTCCGGCCCCGAAGGCTGCTGGGTGACGGACCTGGACGCTAATTACAACAACGAAGCCGACGAGAGTCTGTATTCGCCGGTCATCACCGTGCCGGTCTCGGCAGCGCTGCCGCTCTCCGTGACCTGGCAGCAGGCCTGGTATATTCAGAAATCCGTCTGGGATAAAGCGTATGCCGACTATCGCTGCAACGGCGGCGGGTGGGCAAGCTTATGGAAGCACAATAACGACAGCGACGCGGCGGAGAACTGGCAGGCGGTGCCGGACGCGCCCTTCACCTTGACCTGCGGGCTGAGCGACACGGTCGAGTTCCGCTTCCGTCTCACTAGCAACAACAACACGACGTACCCCGGCTACTACATCGACGATCTGCGTCTCTACGACGCCGACGGGCGGACGCTCTATTCCACCGAGCCGCCGCAGATCCGCAAGACCGCACAACCATCCACCGTTCGACCCGGCGATCAAGTGACCTACAGCCTGCGCGTGACCAACACCCGCGCCACTGACCCCACCTTCGCTATCAGCGACACGCTTGACAGCCACCAGAAGCCTCTGAGCGTAGCGGCAGATCGTGGAACATGCGCTGTCGCCGACGGCGGCTGGGGCGGAGGGGTGACTTGTACCCTGCCGTCAATGGCGGTCGACGAAAGCGTCGCCGTGACGGTGACCGCGCAGACCACTGACTGGATCAACGCCTTCCAGATCGGCAATAGCGCCGTGGTCAGCGGCGGGCTGCAGACCGCCGAGGCCCAGGCCACCGTCGAGGTGGACGCCTGCTACGTGCGGCTGGTGGAGAGCGGCACGACGACCACCACCCACGACACGATCCAGGATGCCTTCGACGCCGCCTCCGGCTCTGATAGCGAAGTACTGGTGGCCGGCACCTGCGGCGATCTCAGCACCCGAGAGGGGCAGACCCAGATCGCCTACATCAGCAAGACGCTGACGCTGCGTGGCGGCTACAATGCCAACTTCACAGCGCATGATCCGGAGCAGTATCCGACGGTCCTGGACGCCCAGGGACAGGGACGGGCGCTCTACATCTACGACCCCGAGGCCGTGACCGTGACCCATTTCACCCTTACCGGCGGGAACGGTGATGGTGATAGCGGCGGTGCCGTCTACGCGCACCTCTACGACGGGCAGCACGTCACCTTTGAATCTAACATCATCAAAAATAACACCGCTGATAGCAGCGGCGGCGGGATTTACGTCCGCGGCAACACAGGGGACTCCAATTACGGTCACGTCACGCTGCACGCTAACACCGTCCAGAGCAACACTGCCTTGGGATACGCCGGGGGCGGCGTCTGCATCGGGGATGCGGATCAGGTCACCGTTACCAATAACATCTTCCAGGGCAACGAGGCGCGGGAATACGGCGGCGGGTTCCGTATCTGGGAGAGCAGCCCGCTGGTCTTTAGCGGCAATCAGGTTCTGAGCAACACGGCCCGGGCCGGCGGTGGGCTTAATCTGCACAACGACGTTTATCAAGCCACCCTGATCTCCAACACCATCGCCTACAACGTCGCCGATAACGGCAGCGACGGCAACGGCGGCGGGTTGTTGAAGACCTTTAATGGTGAGGTCGTTCTGGAACAGAATACACTCTTCTCCAACACCGCCTCGGGATACGGCGGGGGCCTCTACTTCAACACTGGCAGGCCGATCCTGCGCTTCAACGACATCCGCCGTAACCACAGCGGAGAGGACGGCGGCGGCGTTTATCTGAAGGAAGATGCTTGCCAGGGCGGCAACCTGATGCGCGGCAATCTAATCCGCGAGAACGAGGCGGGTGGTAACGGCGGTGGGATTCTCTTCCACGCCTGTGAGGACATGCAGAGTTTTGCCAATAACGTGGTGATCGACAACACCGCCGCTGGCTATGGCAGCGGAATACGCCTTGAGGGCGGCTCTTGGGAGCAGGCTGTCAACTGGACCCTGCAGCACACCACCCTGGGCAACAACACCGGTGGGAATGAGGACGGGGTGTATGCCGTTGACGGAGCCGATCCAACCCTGAAGAATACCCTGATCTACAGCCAAGCCCAAGGCGTTGTGGCGGCCGGCGCTGCCGTGACGCTGGACTACACGTTCTGGGACGCGGACAGCGTGGGCACAGCCATCGTCGAAGTGGGGGACGGCACGGTGTCCGAGACCAACTCCTGGCAGGGCGGCGCGGTGCTCCGCGCCGACGGCTACCACCTGACCGGCGGCTCCGACGCCATCAACCAGGGTGCGAGCAGCATCAGCGATGACGTGGACGGGCAATCGCGCGCCGACGAATCTCCCGACATCGGCGCCGACGAATACAGCGCGGCCGTCGATCCGGGCCTGGACAAGGCGCGCCAGGGCAGCGGCGACATGGAGGCCGGACAGCCGGTTACCTACACGCTCACCGTCAGCAACAGCGCCGACTCCGAGAGCGCGGTTACTGTTTTGCTGACCGACACACTGACTCCGGGGAGCGCGGTGGACGGCGTGGTCTTCCAGACGGCGAGCGGTGATAGCTGCAGCGCCAGCACCGCGGGCTTCACCTGTACCGTGCAAAGCGTCCTCACCGACGAGCAGCGCACCGTCACCGCCATCGTCACCACGGCGGCCTCCTTCGAGGGCGTGCTGACCAACACGGCGCAACTCGCGGCGTTGGGCGGCGATGAGATGGATGCGTCCAATAACGCCGCTGGCCCGGTGACGGTGACCGTCGTCACAGCGGCGCCCGATCAACCCGATCTGTGGGTGACCAAGCGGGCCTCTGCGCAGTACCTGCAATCCGGCGACTCGCTGACCTACACGCTTCAGTGGGGAAACCAGGGCGAGATCGCAGCCGCGAGCT
>DAOTUH010000392.1:0-1560 GCA_034437255.1 Anaerolineae bacterium | reverse complement strand
CCAGCGCCTCCTCGATGCGCAGCAGCTGGTTGTACTTCGCCACGCGGTCGATGCGGGCGGGCGCGCCGGTCTTGATCTGGCCCGTGTTGAGCGCCACCGCCAGGTCGGCGATGATGGTGTCGTCGGTCTCACCGGAGCGGTGGGAGACGACGGCCGTCCAGTTGTGTTTGTGGGCCATGCGCACAGCGGCAATGGTCTCCGTCAGCGAGCCGATCTGGTTGAGCTTGATCAGCACGGAGTTGGCGGCCTTGGTCTCGATGCCCTTCTTGATGCGCTCGGTGTTGGTGACCAGCAGGTCGTCGCCCACGATCTGCAGCTGGTCGCCCAGGCGCTCCACCATCAGGCGGAATCCGTCCCAGTCGTCCTCGTCCAGGCCGTCCTCAATGCTGATGATGGGATATTTCTCGACCCAGTCGGCGTAGAAGTCGACCATCTCCTCGCTGGTGAGGACCCGGCCTTCCTTGGCGAGATTGTACTTGCCATCTTCGTAGATCTCAGCAGCAGCGGGGTCCATGGCGATGAAGATATCCTCACCGGGAACGTAGCCGGCCTTTTCCACGGCCTCCAGGATCACCTCGATGGCTTCCTCGTTGGTCTTGAGACTGGGAGCAAAGCCGCCCTCGTCGCCCACGCCGACGCCGTAGCCCTTGGACTTGAGCACGTTCTTAAGCGTGTGATAGACCTCAGCGCCCCAGCGCAGTGCCTCGGAGAAGCTGGGCGCGCCCGCAGGCATGACCATGAACTCCTGGAGGTCCGGTCCGTCGACGGCGTGTTTACCGCCGTTGAGGATGTTCATCATCGGCACGGGCAGTGTGTGTGCGTAGACGCCGCCGATGTAGCGGTAGAGCGGCAGGCCGAAGAAGTTGGCCGAGGCCTTGGCGACGGCGAGTGAGACGCCCAGAATCGCGTTGGCGCCCAGGTTCGCCTTGTTGGGCGTGCCGTCCACCTCGAGCATCAGTTCGTCAATGCCTTTTTGATCGGTGGCATCAAGCCCTTCCAGCTCAGCTGCAATGATGCTATTGACGTTCTCCACGGCATCAAGCACGCCCTTGCCGCCGTAGACGTCCTCATCGCCGTCGCGGAGCTCCAGCGCTTCGTGCACGCCCGTGGACGCACCGGAGGGTACGGCTGCGCGCCCCAGCGTCCCGTCGATCAAGATCACGTCCACTTCCACGGTGGGATTGCCGCGCGAATCTAAAATCTGTCGGGCAATGATCTCATCAATGATGGTCATATCAACCTCCTTAAGGTTTGAATGGTTTTGCAGCAGGGTTACATGCTTGATGATACACCAAAGTAGGGCATTGACAACACCATGCGCTGACATACAAGGAGGATATCTCTAAGTGTCTGGAGGAGACTGGAAAGGAAACAGAGATGAGTGAACAGAATATCATTCAGTGGGAGATTAGTTCGACAATGTTAACTTCCGCTGCACGGCGGTTACCATGGTCAGTAGACCATAGGTCTACGAAAACCACATGCTACGGCTGCAAAGTCGCCCTTCGGCGACTGAAAGGTAATCCGCGTAGGCGGATTTCGCAACTGTAGCCGCGAATT
>DAOTUH010000391.1:0-3911 GCA_034437255.1 Anaerolineae bacterium | reverse complement strand
CGTAGAGGGGTGCCGTGTTGTTGAGCAGCACAGCGTTGGCTGCCGTCGTCGTGCGGACGGCGTAGACGTAGAGCACCGCCGTCATGCCCATGGTCACGCCCAGGCTCAGCAAGTGGGGCAGATCGCTGCGGTAGTGGCGAATCTGCACGACGTGCCGGTACCTCAGCGCGATCACGGAGAAGAAGAGAAAGGCCGACATGGCCCGAAACGAGGTGATGACGGCGGCGTTGAGACCGTCGATGCTTCGGGCGAAAATGATGGCTGTACTGAACCCGATAGCGCCCGCTGCGACCAGCGCCATGCCCTTTGTCTGTGTCTGCCGAACTGTCGTCTCTTGCGTCAACGTTGGTCCTTCGTATTCGTTTAGACTTGTGAGCGGTGCGATGCACTTACGAAGAAGAAGGCGCCGAGAGTTGAAAAAGGGCCCTGGGAAGCCAATGTACCCTCATAGCTGGTGGATCGAAAGTGCGTTGCTCCTGGTTGCTCATAATGATAGACGCTTACGGTCCTTCTATGTAAATATCACGGCTTCCTAGTCTATCCGCATTGGCCGATACGTCAACCGGAAGGTTAGGGGGGCTAATGATAGAACGTGAGCGCTTCGATAACGGAGCTGTATTATCCACGTTCTGATGTATAATATAGAAGAACGTTTTAATAAATAATGTGGGTATGAGGAGGAGTTGGATCTTGAAAACCCGGATTGTCTTTCCGTTCAGCGCTATCGTCAACCAGGCGCGCATGAAGCGTGCGCTTATCCTCAACGCGATCAACTTCCGCATCGGTGGGGTGTTGATCCGTGGCGAGCGCGGGACTGCCAAGTCGACGGCGGCGCGGGCGCTGGCTGCTCTTCTGCCCGACATCGACGTGGTAGCCGGTTGCGGATTTGGTTGTGATCCCAATCAGCCGGCGATGTGGTGCACAAACTGCCGCGATCTCGCCAACGAGGTGGAGGAAATGCCCGAGGTGGGTCGCCAGGTGCCCTTCGTTGATCTGCCTGTGGGAGCGACAGAGGATCGCGTCGTCGGCACGCTGGACATTGAGCGCGCTATTCAGAAGGGCGAGCGCCGTTTCGAGGCCGGTGTGCTGGCCGCGGCCAACCGGGGCGTGCTTTACGTCGATGAGGTCAATCTGCTGGACGATCATATCGTGGACGTGCTCCTCGACGCGGCAGCCATGGGCGTCAACATCGTGGAGCGTGAGGGGATTTCGTTCCAACATCCGGCGCGGTTCATCCTCGTCGGCACGATGAACCCCGAGGAAGGCGATCTGCGACCACAGCTGCTGGACCGCTTTGCTCTCTGCGTGGACGTGGTCGGTGTGCGTGACGCTGAAGCGCGCATACGTATCATCGAGCGCAACCTGAGCTTCGAGCAGGATCCCCAGGGCTTCTACGAGCAGTGGCGTGCCCAGGAGGAGCATCTGGCGCACCGCATTGAGCGCGCACGGGAGATCCTGCCCCGTGTTCGCTATCGCCGCTCGGATCTGGCGACGATCGCTTACATGATGGCCGATCTCGGCGTCGACGGGCACCGCGCCGACCTGGTGATTCTCAAGACGGCGGTGGCGCACGCAGCGTGGGCCGAGCGGGAACATATCACGGATCAGGACATTATGTTGGCCGCGCAGTTGGCGCTGCCTCACCGTCTCAAGCGCCGTCCCTTCGACGAAGTGGAGACCACGTCCGAAGAGCTGGAGCGCCACGTACAAGATGCCCGCCAACGCGCAGAAGAGGAGCAGCCGCCGCAGCAGGAGTTGATGCCGGAACCCCAGGAAAAGGCGGCCCCAAAAAAAGTGTGACGCTTCCTGAGGCCGAAGTGGCAGAGGAGAGCCCCGAGCCGCCGTCGCTGCCCCAGGAAGCAGCCCCGCAAGAGCCACCTTCATGGCCTACCGACGGTGAGTGGTGGGAGGGTGGGCAGCCCGTCGAGGTCGGCGTCTCCTTCGATCCCCGCCGCCTTGAGACGAGCATGGATCGCCTGGAGCGTTCCACCGGCGGTCGGCGCAGCCGCACTGTCACCACGCGCAAACGCGGGCGCTACGTGCGTTCGCGTCCGTCCCCGCGTGATCCCTCGGACCTGGCGCTGGATGCCACGCTGCGCGCAGCGGCGCCGTATCAGCGTTCTCGCCAGGATGACGAGGACGAAGGCCCGGCGCTGCGTCTGAAGTCGCAGGACTATCGACGCAAAGTGCGCGTCCGGCGTGCGGCCAACCTGGTCCTGTTCGTCGTCGATGCCTCGTGGTCCATGGCTGTCGAGGAGCGCATGGAGGCCACGAAAGGCGCTATCCTCTCGCTGCTCACTGACGCTTACCAACGCCGTGATCGCGTCGGCCTGATCGTCTTTCGCAAGGATCGGGCAATGCTGGCGTTGCCACCGACCCGCAGCGTCGATCTGGCGCAGACGCAGCTCGCGGACCTGCCGGTGGGCGGCAAGACGCCGCTCTCCGCCGGGTTGTGGTTGGCTTTCGAGACGGTGAAGCAGGAGAGTGTTCGTCACCCTGAGCTGACACCCCTGGTCGTCGTGCTCACCGATGGGGCGGGCAACGTCTCCATGGGCGAACAGCCGCCGCAGCAGGAAGCATACGTTATTGCGGAGGAGATGCAGGCTGCGGACATGCATACGGTGGTCATCAACATGGAGACACCGAAGTTCGACCAGGGGCTGGCGCAGGCGCTGGCCGAGCACCTGGGCGGTGAATGTTACACGCTGGATGCATTGCAGTCAGATGCCTTGGTGAAGATGGTACAGGATCAGGTGAGCCGCTAAATCGTGAAAACGCCCATGACACCGTCGCCCTCGCGCTATTGGCTTCTGGATGCTTGCCTATTTCTGCTTCTGTTGCCATTTCTGTTTTTCTGGCAAGTCTGGTGGCCCGATCCCGCCGAGCGTTTGGCCTTTTTGAACACGGTGATTTTACCATGCAGCATTTCCCCATACGCTTCTTTGTCTCGCGTTCGTATCGTGAGAGCCGGCTCCCGCTATGGTCGCCTTACACCTTCAGCGGCGAACCGACGATGCTAATCACGGGGCGGTTTTGCAGCCGCTGCCTCCGGGCGGTTACACACCTTCCTTAGAGGCGGTGACGTATTTGCAAGCCGAGCAAGGTGCGGTGGCGCGTATCAGTAGCGAATCCAATCTTCCCCTGGGTGGCAACGCCGGTCTCTATTATGGCCTACGCGACGTGACGGGCGATGGCCCGCTTCATCAGGCTCATTATGATCAATTTTTGGAGCTGGTTCCTGAGGTGCGCTGGTGGCAGCTGCTCAACGTCGAGCCCGTGGTGACCGAGCGCACCTTTGACTATCCCGGCATCTCGCTGGCATTGGAGGACGTGGAGCAGAACGTGCGCGTGCACCGGCTCGATTTCGACCAGCGGCCCCTCTGGATCACCCACGACGTCGAGATCATGCCCAACCAGGAAGCGGCGATCTACTTCACCTCGGACATGGGCATTGTGATGTGGCGGGGATGTCTGCAACGGGCCGTTTCATCCGCTGTATCCGTTGACGGGAGTTACGTATGCGTGAAGCCCACGATATTGCACCACGACTGAACGCGCGCGGCTGGCGTCTGGCTGTGGCGGAATCGTGCACCGGCGGCCTGCTGGGGCACGAGATCACCCAGGTCTCCGGCAGTTCCGCCTATTTTCTGGGCGGCGTGATTGCCTACGCCGATGACGTGAAGATGGATCTGCTGGATGTCTCGGAAGCGAGCCTCATCCGCTGGGGGGCCGTGAGCGCGCAGGTGGCGCTGGAGATGGCGGCGGGCGTCTGTCGTTGCACCGGCGCCGAGGCGGGGCTGAGCATCACGGGCATCGCCGGGCCTACCGGCGGGACGCCACAGAAGCCCGTGGGCCTGACGTACATTGGGATGGCGGTGCCGGGCGAGCGTCGGGCGTGGCGGCACGTCTGG
>DAOTUH010000390.1:0-56035 GCA_034437255.1 Anaerolineae bacterium | reverse complement strand
TTAGCAGTCATCTAGCACCTCCAGTTTACTGTATTGTTGAAGAATTATTGGTCAGTATAACATCCGTCTACCAACGCTAAAACTGAGGTGCCATTTGTCACTATTCCGATTTCTGCTAGTTATTTCAGGTGAGTCAAAGTTAGAATTAGAAAACGTCAAGTTTTATTTTAGTAAAATTCTTCTCTTGACGGCTACGGCGATCCTTCTACAATAGAGGTGTTATGCTCCCTGTTTATCCTGTTTGCTGATTCTAGGTAATGCCTTATACTCAAGCCCTGCACTTTTTCTTGCCGTGGGAGTTTTTATGGGCCCTTAACCAAACGGTTATGGTCATTGATCTGGGTAGAATTCCAAATTGTGGTATAATATTGGTCAGAAATCACAAGCCGACGATATTTTACGCTGTTTCGATCGGGTGTGACCATTCTATTAAGGAAGTGAGCATGAACGCAAAAATCCTCTACATAGAAGATAACGCCGATAACCGCCTCTTAGTGAGGAGGATCTTGATGGTAGAAGGGTATGAGGTCCTTGAGGCGGAGGACGGTAAGACGGGCATTGAGCTGGCGATGCATGAGCAGCCAGACTTGGTCTTGATGGATATGAATCTCCCTGAAGTCGATGGGTATGAGCTGACGCGACTTATGCGAGAGAAGCCAGAGTTGCAAAATATCCCGATCATCGCCATGACGGCGAATGTCATGCATGGCGACCGTGAGAAAACTTTGGAAGCTGGGTGCGATGGCTACATTCCCAAACCTATTGATGTGGATGCTTTACCGACTCAGGTCGAGAAGTTCCTGACCGCCAAGCGTTGATGGCATATATGATGAGGTAGGTAATAGAATGACACAGCCAAGTGTAGCTCCTGAAGAAGCTAAAATCCTGATTGTTGAAGACAATTTCAACAATTTCCTTCTTATGACCCGTCTGCTGGCCTTCTTGGGTGTCAGCAAGTGTGAATGGAAAGCCTCTGGATGGAAGGTACTTGAGTTCGCCGAGACATTAGGAAATATCGATCTGATCCTCATGGACCTTATGCTTCCAGAGGCGGACGGATACCAGTCTTTGGAGAGGCTACGATCACATCCGGTCTTTGATGGTGTGCCCATTGTGGCGGTCACGGCTGATTCGGATGTGGATTCGATGGAGCGCGCACGCACAGCCGGGTTTGACGGATTTATCGGGAAACCGTTGGATCCAGATCGTTTTCCCGAGCAAGTGCGGCGGGTGCTCATGGGTGAGGAGGTATGGGAACCCCATTAGGGAACGAGCATGAAGCTCAACCCCGCAACCGGGTGGTGCCCACCACGGGCATGCGTGGAGGGCTAGGGCGTACCCTGCTGACAGCTTTTCTGATATTGACGATTTTACCGTTGGCTTTGATTGGCTGGTATGCTTCTTTTCAGAATCGACAGAACGTGCAAGCAGCCGTGGTACAAAAGTTGCGGGCAATTGCGATGTTACAGGCGGAAACGCTACGTCGTGGATGGATAGAGGATAGTGGGGCGATTATTGAAACGTTAATCAACACCGATAATGGTATCTCCACCCCTTCTTTGGCCGCCTGGGAGCGTTCTCAGCGGCATTCCTTTGATCTTGTCGGTGCTACAGCATTAGCAGCAGATTCTCACGTCCTTTGGTCACGGGGAGAATGTACAACAGACGTTCCGGTTATGACGGATATTTCCTCACTGAACACTGCGTCACCTCTTGCGTTGCGGTTTGTTTGGGATGAGGGAGAAGTGATACTTTGTTATCGACCGCAGATTATAGGACAGTGGGCGAAAACCGACCTGGGGATCGGCGAGACAGGGCACATTTATCTGGTTCAAGGCACGGAGCGAGATTTAACCCACTCGTTGGGAGATGAGATGGCTCTTTCCTTGCTGACAAGTGAAGAAGGGGACGGTGGGCTCTATACCAATCACAAAAATATCTCTGTGGTAGGGACTTACGTGCCGGTAATATCAGGAATCGGTGTGCTGGTCGAACAGGCGCAAGTGGAAGCGTTGGCGTCCAATGACCAAATCGTAGCGACGCTCATCGCGGTTATCCTGGCCGTGGCGCTGGGTACGACGGCCATTGCTGCTGTCGTGATACGCCAGATCACGCGACCGGTGGTGCGCCTCACAGAGTCGGCGCTGGCGATGGCCGATGGTGACTTAGCGCAGCACGTTGCGGTCACGTCGCGAGACGAGATCGGCATCTTGACCTATGTCTTTAATCAGATGGCGGCGGATTTGAAGTCACTTTATGATGATCTGGAGGCGAAAGTCGTCGAGCGCACCAAGCGCCTGCAAAAAGCTAACTATCAGATCCAGTGGCGCGCTTTGCAGCTGAAGGCCAGCCTGGAAGTGAGTCAGGCTGTGACATCTATCCGCGATCCGAGCGAGCTATTGAATCGAGTAGCGGAGCTCATCAGCGAACGGTTTATGTATGATTCGGTGGTGATCTACCTGGTTGAACCGGGTGGAGGAACGGCGCGCCGGCATGCGGTGCACCCCTCAGATGCGGATTGGCCTGAGACGTTATATCCTGGCGACGGGACGATGACGGAGCGCGCTCTGCGCAAGGCGGAGCCGCAGATCAAGCGGCAGCTGTTGGTGACGGAGCAGTCTTGGTATCGACGAACACTCTCGCATATTGCCGTTCCGTTGCGCATGGAGGAACAGGTGTTAGGTGTGATGTCTATCGTCACCACGGGCCACGAGAGTTCGCCCGAGGACAACCTAGAGACATTGATGCATCTGGCCAACCAGATTGCTATCGCGCTGGAAAACGCGCGCGCATACGAGCGGGAGCGCCGGGCAGCGCAGCAGTTGGAAGAAGCCGAGGTCTTCAAGTCCCGTTTTCTGGCCAATATGTCTCACGCACTGCGGGAACCGCTGAATTCCATCATCGGGTTTTCTCGTTTGATGCTCAAGGGGCTGGATGGCGCGCTCTCCACGCAGCAGGAAGAGGATATCACACGCATTTATGAAAACAGCCAGCGTCTGCTCTCTTTGATCAATGATGTTTTGACCATCGCGCAAATTCAAGCCGGACTTATGGCGTTGCAACTGCAACCTGTGGCGCTAGGGGAAGTGATCGATAGTGTAATGCCCACCGCCGATGCGTTGGTACGCGGGAAAGATATTGTGTTGGTCAAGAAGATCGAACCGGAGTTGCCCTGGGTTTACGCTGATTCCGATCGTTTGCGCCAGGTTTTGGTCCGCTTGTTGAGCAATGCGGCGAAGTTTACTGAGAAAGGGCAGATTACGTTGCGAACCTGGTCAGATGATGAGCAGGCCTACGTGAGCGTGAAAGACACAGGCATTGGCATTCCCAAGCAGGAGCGTGAGAGAATCTTTGCGCGTTTTGAAAAGGGCATTAACCGCACCAGGCACTCGTCGGGCGTAGGTTTGGGATTGGCGTTGAGCAAGGAGTTTGTCGAGATGCACGGTGGTCAAATCTGGGTGGAGAGCGAAGTAGGGATGGGAAGTCAGTTTATTTTCTCGATTCCCCTTTATGATGCTGTGACGAATTCATCGATGTCTGTCAGCCGGACCGATGCACAAGCGTAACACGTGATAAGTCGGAGGTTGGTGTGAGCGAAAAGCAGGGACGTTCCTATCAGACGGTTACAGAGCGGCTGCGACAACGCGTGATTGATCAGGCATTTCGGGCCGCGGTGTATGGCGGGGCCGGCGCTTTGGCATTTGGTGTATACACCGCCTTTTCACAGCAGAACTTTGGTTTGATTGCGGTCTATGTCGTGGCCTATGGGAGTATGCTGGCCTTGCACTTTGGTCACAAGCCCTACTACCCGTTGAAAAAATGGTTGATGTTGGCGTTGATCTACATTTTGGGCCTGTCCGATCTTGTCTTTTCCGGCTGGGGTGCTGATGGGCGAGTCTTTCTGCTGGCTCTACCGGTCATGATGACCATTTTGATCGGCCAGCGGGCGGGGTTTTACGCTCTGGGCCTTGATATGCTGACGTTGTTGGGCATCGCCTGGGCGATCATGAGGGGCCAAGTCGCGGGGCCGGGTATACTCTCTGAGGTCCCACGACCCTGGTTGAACCTGCTCAGCGGGGTGATGGTCTTCACGTTGAGCGGTGGGCTTCTGGTGGCCTCGGCCGGGGCCTTGTTCAGGCGCCTATCGCGACAGCTAGAAGAATTCTTTCAGCGCTCAACAGATCTCCGCGAGCAACAAGAGGAGCTGGATCGTCGCGCTTTGACGCTTCAAGAGGCCAACTACGCCATGCAGCGACGCGCCTGGCATTTGGAAGCGGGCGCAGAAGTCGTGCGGATCATCAGTTCGATTTTTGATTTGGAGCAGTTGTTGTATCGGGCTGTGCGTTTGATCTCTGAGAAGTTTGGCTTCTACCACACGGGCCTCTTTCTGGTCTCAGAAACCGGCGACACCGCCGTGCTGAAGGCCGCGTCGTCAGAAGGCGGGCAGCAGATGCTGGCCGAGGAGCATCAATTGGTTCGGGGTGAAGGCATGGTCGGATGGGTGGTGGAGCACGGCAAGCCCCGCATTTCCCTGGACGTGGGTGAAGACGCCGTGCATTTTGATAATCCCTTGCTGCCGGCCACCCGTTCGGAGGCGACGCTGCCCCTGGGGATCGCCGGACAAGTCATCGGGGTGTTGGACGTGCAGAGTACGGAAGAAAATGCCTTTGACGAAGATGACGTGCGTTCTTTGGAGTATCTTGCCAGTCAGCTGGCCGTGATGGTGGAAAACGCGCGGCGCTTTGCTCAGGAGGTTGGGATCCTTGAGGCGACCAGTCCTTTCTACCGGATGGCGCAGCGTATGGCGGTTGCCCGTCAAGTGCGCGATGTCTACGGTGTGATCTTGGAGATGGTCCGGGAGTATAGTCCCAGGCGCGGTTTTATCTGTACCCTAGACGCTGAGACCAACGATATCACTGTGGCAGCAGAGTTGCGGGGCGACGACATCTCTTTTCCTGAAGAAGATGGCGCCCGACCCACCCTTCCGGAGACGCTATACTTGCGAGAGCTGCTGGTGGCGTCAGAGAGCCCCTTATTTATAGAGAATATGAGTGAGCTGCCGGCCAGTCACGTTCCAGAGATGTATCACAAGCAGCTGGCGCAGTTGATGCACCAGTCCGCGGCGCGCAGCCTGGCCATCGTTCCGGTGCGGTTGGGCAGGCGAACCATTGCGCAGCTGGTGGTCACGTATTACACCGTGCACCCCTTTGGCGTGAGCGAACGACAACTCTACACTGCGTTGGTGGCGACGGCAGCGGTGGTGCTGGAGAACATTCGTTTGCTAGAGGCGACGCAGCGGCGCGTGGCTCGTGAGCAAGCAGCCCACGACGTTACAGATCGGATGCGGCAAGCGTCGGATATGAGATCGCTGCTTCAGATTACGGCGAAATCCTTGGTGGAGACGCTTGGCGGGAGTGCCTACCTGCAGCTCGGCACACAGACGAGAGCGGCGCCGCAGCGATCGGATGAAGGAGCACAATAAGATGATGGAACCATCCAACACGACAGCACTCACACGCCCTACGATTGGCCTGTTGATCTACGGAGCTGAGGATCCAACGTGTCGCGCGCTTTGGAGGGGCGTGGATACGGTTGCCCGTGAGCACGACGTCAATTTGATCAGTTTTCGAGCAGAACCGCTGCGTATCCCAGAAGAGCATCTGGCGCAGTGCAATGTCCTCTACAAGCTGGCAAGTGCTGAACGACTCGATGGTCTCGTGATCTGGGGAGGAATACTGGCTCACTACGTGAATCACGAAGAAGTTCTGGCGTTATTGAAGACGTACGCTGGAATTCCTAAGGTGAACATCTCATCGCACTTGCCGGGTATGCCTAACGTGCTCATTGATAACTACCAGGGTACCTATGATGCTGTGACACACCTCCTGGACGTGCATGGTTGTGAAAGACTCGCGTTTATTCGTGGGCCGGAGGGTCACATCGAGGCTGAGGCACGCTACCGTGGATATCGGCACGCACTGCGCGATCATGGATTGGAAGTCGATCCTGAACTCGTTGCTCCTGGTGACTTTGCGCGGGGCACAGGTTTAAAGGCTTTGCGACTGCTGATAGAGGAACGAAAGGTTTCCTTTGATGGGGTGGTAGCGGCCAACGATCAGTTAGCCATGGACGTGGTTGAAGGGTTACCAGCCAGAGGTTTATACATTCCTCGTGACGTGGCGGTGGTAGGGTTCGATAATCGTCCCGAAGCCCGTTTTGCTACACCTCCGTTGACATCCGTCGATCAGCCCTGGGCCGAGATGGGTCGCCGGGCGGCTCAGCTGCTCATCAGAGAGCTCGAGGGTGAAGAATCACTGCCGGAGATTATCAAAGTGCCGCCTCATCTCGTGGTGCGCGAGTCCTGTGGCTGTGAAGCACGTAGTGTTGAACTGGTAGCCTCTCCGGATCTGTCGAAGGTCTCTGTTTCCGAGTCTGACTCTGACTTCGTGGTGTCTGATGCGGTCGTCACCCAGGTTCTGGCGGCGATGCGCGATGTAACGCCGGCGTTGTCGGGGCAGGATGAGGATGGAAGGCTCACGAAACTGCTGGACGCACTGATTGTGGACATCAATGCGACATCCAGTGACGAGTTTTTGGCTTGTTTGGAGGAAATACTTCGCGCCAGCGCTGAGAACGACGTCAACATCGCGTGTTGGCAAGATGTGCTCTCTGCGATGCGCCGGGAGCTGCTGGTGGCCTTGGACACGGTGCGGTCGCTGATGCGCGCAGAAGAGCTCTGGCAGCGAGGTCGCGTCAAAGTTGGCGAGTGGGCCGCCCGGGTACAGGCGGATCGACGTTTCCGGGAGGTGGGTTTGCGGACGCTGCTAGCCCAAATTGGCCAGACGCTTAGCATCTCACTGGCTGTGGATGAGATGATGCGGCGCCTCACCGAAGCCATGGAACGTCTGGATATCCCCGGTTGTTATCTTTCGCTGTATGAGAATCCCTTGGCGCCGACGACGGGAGCCCGCTTGCTTCTGGCCTACGCGAACGGGCAGCATCTTATATCCGAAGAGATACGTTTCCCTTCCCAGAAATTGGTGCCTTCGGATCTGCTACCGTCTCAGCGATTCAGTTTGCACGTTGAGCCACTGTATTTCCGCGAGCACCAACTTGGGTTTGTGCTCTTCGATGCCCGTCCGCAGCGTGGAGAGATTTACGACATTCTTCAGCGGGATATCAGCAGGGCTCTGTATGGAAGTCAGCTTGTGGAGCGAGCCGAACGACGTGCCGCGCGTATTCAGACGGCGGCAGAGGTCGCCCAAGCGACCGGCTCGCTCCTGAAGACCGAGACCCTGATTCAGCGCGTTGTCGAGTTGGTCCGTGAGCAGTTCGATCTCTACTATGCCGGCTTGTTCCTGGTCGATGATTCGGGCGAGTGGGCCGTGCTCCAAGCCGGCACAGGAGAGGCGGGCCGCGAGATGGTCGCTCGCCAGCACAAGTTGCGTGTGGGGGCCGAGTCCATGATCGGCCGGTCTGTGGCGGAAAAGGAGGCTCACGTTGCACTGGACGTGGGCCAGGAGGCCTCGCGGTTTGATAATCCCTGGCTGCCAGATACTCGTTCGGAGATGGCGTTGCCTCTGGTCAGCCGTGGAGAAGCCATCGGCGCCTTGACCATTCAGAGCACGGAACCCAGGGCCTTTGGCGAGATGGATATCACCACATTGCAGCTCTTGGCCGATCAGCTGGGAAACGCGATTGCCAATGCCCGGCTCTACGAACAGGCGCAGCGGGAGATCGCCGAGCGTCGAGAAGCAGAAGAAGCCCTTGCTTATCAAGAGTATTTGCTCCACGTTCTCCTGGAGAACACGTTGGACCACATTTTCTTCAAGGATCGCGAGAGCCGCTTTATTGAGGTGAGTCAGGCACTGCTGGACTGGTTCGGCGTGGAAAGCCGGGAGGAAATCATCGGCAAGACCGACTTCGACTTCTTCACGGAAAAGCACGCCCGCGAAGCTTACGAAGACGAACAAGAGATTATCCGCACCGGCGAGCCGATTCTGGAGAAGGAGGAGAAAGAGACGTGGCCCAACGGTACAGTGGCGTGGGTCTCGACGTCGAAGCTGCCCATGCGAGATAGAGAGGGCGAGATTGTGGGCGTCTTTGGCGTCTCCCGCAATATCACCCCCCTCAAGGAAGCGATGCTCGCGTTGGAACGCCGCAGCAATCAGCTTCAAATCGCCGCCGATGTGGCTTATACTGTCACTGGCATTCTGGACGTCGATACGTTGCTGCAGCGTGTGGTGGATCTTGTGCGCGAGCGCTTCGATCTTTACTACGTGGGGCTCTTCTTAATCAGTGAGCGCGGTGAATGGTCCCGCCGGTCTGGACGGTGGGCTGTCCTGCGTGGCGGCACGGGTGTGTCGGGGCGAAAGATGCTGGATGAAGGTTACCAGCTTCCCGTGAACGACAACTCGTTGGTCGGGGTTTGCATCTCGGATGGGCAACCGCACATCGTGACTGACGTCACCAAAAGCACGCGAGGGTTGGATCACCCGCTGTTACCGGAAACGCGCTCGGAGATGGCTCTGCCGTTGCTCAGCCGGGGCAAACCCATCGGGGCGTTGACGGTCCATTCTACGGATGTCGCGGCTTTCACCGAAGAGGATGTCACGGCCTTCCAGACCATGGTCGGTCAGATCGCGACGGCTATCGAGAACGCCCGCTTATTGGAGCAAACGCAATCCGCGCTGGCAGAGATGGAGACGATGCAACGGCGCTACATTCAGCAGGCATGGGAGGAGTACCTCCAAACGCAGCCAGAGCTCATCTATCAACTGGAACGTTCCGGTGACATCGTGGTGGACGATGAGCTGCAGGCGTCCATACAACAGGCCGTGCGCCAACGAGCGGTTGTGGTGCTGGCACGGGACGGACAGGATGGCGAGGTCGCGGAGGAGATTTTGGTGATTCCCGCTCTCGTCCGGGGCCAGCCCATTGGCGCGGTGGCCTTGAAGAGCGCCGGGCGCAGTTGGACCGCCGACGAAATCGAGATGGCGAAACTGTTGACCGAACGCATGGCGTCGACGGCGGAGAACCTGCGCCTGTTTGAGGAGAGCCAGCGCGCAGCCGCGCGCGAGCACCTGCTGGGGGACGTCACGGGGCGGGTGCGAGAACGGCTCGATGTGGAGACGGTCTTACGCACAGCCGCCGATGCAATCTATCAGGCGTTGGATCTGGAGAAAGTTACCGTCCGGTTGGTGGATTCCGGTGGACTTGATGAGGAAAGCTAACGACGCCTGGGCATTTAGTTTAGGAGTTGGGTATGGCTGAAGATGAACGAGTCAGCGTAGAAGAAGTGCAAGATCGGGACTCCTCGGTTGAAAACGTCGAAACCTTCCGGCGGCAACTGATTCACGTGATTTTGAACCTTTTGGTTGTTCTGGGAGGGATAGCGGTCGTTGTCAGCGGCGTCTATGACTACGTAAACCAGAACCTGGCGGTTATTCCTTTCTATGTGGGCGCGTATCTCTTCTTCTTAGTCGTCGCCTTCTGGAAGAAGAGCACATACGCTTTGCAGACAGGTACTTTTTTGGTTATTCTCTTCGGGCTTGGCTGTCTCAACTATTACTATTTTGGACTTAGTGGTGAGGGCCATGTCTTTATGCTGGCGTTTGCCTTTTTCACCAGTGTATTCTGGGGCCGAGTGGCCGGGATTGGCGTGCTGGTGGTGGTGGCGGAGGTGTTGGGTGTCTTTGGATGGGCCTACGCGACCGGGCGTCTGGTCGTCCCGCCTTCGGTCCAGGCCAATGTGATAGATCCACTGGCCTGGTTGAGCGGAGGCACCCTGGTGGTGATCTTGGGTGTCCTGGCTAATCTGGCACAGAGCTATCTTCTCTTGAAACTGTCCGACGCGCTGGGTAAAAGCCAGGAGCTGACCCAACACCTGAATTTGCGCCAGAACCAACTGCACAAGCTGGTCGAAGAGCGCACAGAGGCCCTGGAACGGCGGTCCGTTCAGTTGGCGACGGCTGCCCAGGTGGCGCGGGAAACCTCTGCCATTCGTGATTTGGATCGGTTGCTGCGTCGGGTCGTCAACTTGATCTCCAGACGCTTTGGTTATTATCACGCCGGGGTCTTTTTCCTCGATGCCACGGAGGAGTACGCAGAATTGCGCGCAGCTTCATCTGAGGGAGGCCAACGTATGTTGGCACAGGGGCACCGCCTGCGCGTGGGGGAGACGGGGGTAGTTGGCTACGTTGCGAGACATGGCGAGGCGCGCATCGCCCGCGATGTCGGTGAGGATGCTGTCCACTTCGACAATCCTGAACTGCCGGAGACCCGTTCTGAGGTTGCTTTGCCGCTGCAGACTCGGGAGCGCGTTATCGGTGTACTGGATGTACAATCGAAACACATCGATGCGTTTGGGGAAGAGGACGTGTTGGTGTTGCAGACGCTGGTTGATCAGATCGCCCTGGTTATCAGCAACGTGCAGTTGGTGCGAGAGATAGAGAGGCGCCTGGAGGCGGAACGTCGGGCGTATGGTGAGGTAAGCCGCGCGGGCTGGCAAGACCTGCTTAAAAGAGAGAAGGGCTTGGGGTTCACGCGCGATCAGTTGGGTCTGAACGTAGCTGAGGACATCATTGACAAGTACTCGCTCCGAGTTATGCGCACAGGCGAGACGGCAATGGCTGAAGAAAAAGGCACGGTCGTAGCTGTACCTGTCCGGGTGCGAGGACAAATTGTGGGAGTAATCAACGCTCGCAAAGCGGCAGAGAGTGGCTCTTGGAGCACGGATGAGCGTGAATTATTGATGCAGCTGGGTGAGCAGATTGGGTTGGCGTTGGAGAATGCCCGGCTTTATCAGGAGACACGACGCCGTGCGGCACAGGAGCAGCTGGTCAGTGAAGTGACGACCCAAATGCGAGCCTCACTCAATCTTGACGACGTGCTTGCAGCGACGGTTCGAGAGCTCGGTCAGCACCTGGCCTTGGATGAGGTTGTTTTGCAGCTGGTGGATGAAGAATCTCCGGTGATCGGAGGCTGATGGTATGGAACGACGAGCGATACCCCGGCGGGGAGGCCTTTCACTCCGTGCTCGATTGATCGTGGGCTTCAGTATCTTTTCTTTACTCCTCGTGATACTGACAGGTTATATTGTGTATCAACTCCAGCGAATCTCGGACGCCAACGAAGCGCTCAGATTGCAGACGCAGCGCACATTGGCGGCGGAGGCGCTTTCCAGAACCCGTCTGGACCTCGTTCTGGCCATTGATGAGGCTATCTTGTTGGAGGATCGAGAGGACTTCCGCGATCGGGTGCGCGCACGCTTGACAACTATGAACGCGCGCTATGAGGATTTGAGGCGTGTGTTCGATGACGACGTAGATTCGGCGCTCGTAGGTGCCGTCTACAATCTGCAGAACCTCACCGAGTACCTTATTGAGGCCGCCGTCGATGGGGAATGGGAAGAGATTCGACGTACCCGGGTCATCGCGCTGGGAAATGAGATCACGCGTATCTCAGCGTCCTTGGATGAACTGGTCGCCGCTTCGAATCGGGCGCAGACCGAGGCGCTGGAGGCCACAGTCCAGGCGAACCGGTACGTCTTTCGCTCGGTTCTGATTGGGGCAGGTGTGGCTTTTCTGATTGTGGTGGTTATAGCCTACTCAACGATTCAAACCTTTGAATATGCATCGACTCGTTTACTGAAAGGGGCAGAAAGTTTCGCCGTTGGCGAGTTGGATCATCGGATAGAGATGGAGATGGGCGGGGAGCCGAGGCAGCTGGCCGAGGCTTTTAACCAGATGGCGATTGAGCTGCAGACGCTCTACGGTACCCTGGAGCAACGCATCTCCGAGCGTACAGTCGCGCTGGAGTCCCTGGCGGAGCAGATGCGGATCTCGGCGGACGTGGGACGCATGGCAACGACTATCTTGGATCCGGAGCGGCTGCAAGAATACGTGGTACAGTTGATCAGCGAGCGGTTTGGGTTTTACCATGCAGGCCTGTTTCTCATCAATGAACCACGGACACACGCAGTGTTGAAAACAGCATCGAGCCCAGGCGGACAGCGGATGTTGGAACAAAGGCATCGTCTGGGTCTCGGTGAGGGCATCGTGGGGCGTGTTATGCAGATAGGAGAGCCGTACGTGGCGTTGGACACCGGCGGAGACGTCTCGTACTTCGATAACCCGGATCTGCCGGAAACTCGTTCGGAGGTCGCGCTTCCACTTCGCGTTCGTGGCGAAACCATCGGCATTCTGGACGTGCAGAGCAGGGAGCCCGATGCTTTCACCGAGGAGAACGTCACAGTCTTCCAGAGCTTGGCGGATCAGATCGCGCTGGCGCTGGACAATGCTCGCCTCTATCAAGAAGCGCGCGAGCGTCTGCAAGAGGTGCAGCGACTTTATGGTGAGTTCAGCCGGGAGGCGTGGCAGGAGATCATCCGGGCGCACCGCACCGGCTATCGCTATAGTGCCAAGGAAGGTCTCTCTGAGACGTCCACGTGGTACGACGAGATGCGAACCGCGTTACAGACGGGAGAACCGGTGCAATCCATAGATCCAGAGGCGGAATCCGGCATCTTGGCGGTTCCCGTGAAAGTGCGCGAGCAGCATGTCGGCGTTCTCCACTTCCGTAAGCCGCCCGAGACCGGTCTGTGGACGGATGAGGAAATAGCACTGGTACAAACTTTGGTAAATCAGATAGGCCCTACGTTGGATAGTGCGCGTCTGTTTGAGGAAGCCCAACAGCGTGTGGCCCATGAACGTTTGATTGGTGAGATCACGGCGCGGATGCGTGAGATACCGGTCGTTGACGCGGTATTGGAGACTACCGTGCGCGAAATCGGTGAATCGTTGGGGTTGCGTAACGTGATAGTCCGTCTCGAATCGGGCGACGGTGCGGAGTAGGGAGGTGCGCTTATGTTAACCCAAATCAAGAATTTGCTGACGCCGCCGACATTTGAGGACGATGAGATCAAGACGCGCAACGCCCGGTTGCTGGCGATTCTTATTGTATCAGGGGTTGTGTTGGGCATCGTGATCATGGTGCCGCTCGTTATCACTGCGGACGATCCCAGTGCCCGCATCATGGGCGTGGGATTGGTCAGCATCTTCACTTTGATCTCCGGGGCGGTGTGGGTTTTGCTTCGGCGAGGCCAGGCCGATCTGGCAGGTATCATATTTCTCTCGACGTTGTTTCTGATCTTTACTGCCTCGCTCTATGCATTTGGTGGCCTAGACAATCCCATCTCCGGTGGATACTTGATCGTGATCTTCCTAGCTGGTTTGTTGTTGGGCGGGATGGGTGCCTTTGTCTTTGGCGGCTTGAGCGTGCTGGCGGCAGTTGTGCTCTACATCCTTGCGCGAATTGAGATGCTCCCAGACCTTCTGGGCTCTAACGCCCCCTTTGGCGAGCTGATGATTTTCCTCGGTGTGATCTCTATCATGTCGGTGATCGGGGGCTTTGTCCTGCGAACCATCAACAATACCGTGAAGCGCTTGCAAGACGCCGAGCGGGTGCTCCAGGAACGGAACCGGGAGCTGGAGATCAGTCGCGATGCGTTCCGAGAGCAGGCGCACGATCTGGAGCGCCGCACGCACTTCCTGGAAACGGTCGCCGGCGTGACCCGCGATGCTATATCGACGCTCGATTTGGAAACGCTACTTACCCGCGTGGTCTCCCTGGTGAGCCAGCGTTTTGACTATCACCATGCCGGTATCTTCCTCCTGGATGGAGCGCGCAGAAACCTCATACTACGTGCTGCGTCGTCCGCCATGGGGCGAGAGTTGGTCGAAGATGGATATGGCGTGCCGGTAGACGCTGATACGGTGGTGAGTACTGTTGTCGTACGGGGACAAAGCCGAGTGCTTCTTGATGTCGCTGAGACGGTCAACGCTGACCATTCTGTACTCGCCGGGACGCGCTCGGAGATCCTGCTACCGCTGGGAGCTCGGGGGGAGGTTATCGGAGTTTTGGACGTCCAGAGTCGAGAACCTGGAGTTTTTGGCGAGGAAGACATCGCCATCTTGAAGATCCTGGGGGATCAGATCGCCGTGGCGATCAGCAACGCCCGTCTCTTTGAGCAGGCGCAGCAATCTTTGGAAGCGGAACGCCGGGCCTACGGCGAACTCAGCCACGAGGCGTGGGCCGAGCTCCTGCACCGGCACCTTGCCCAGGGCTTTGTCTACGATCAGGGTAACGTGCGACCTGTGGAAGACGCGACGTCGCAAGCTCAAGGCGATCATGGGGACTTGCCGGCGCTTTCCTTGCCAATCCGGGTTCGCGGGCACGCCATCGGGACGCTGGTAGCCCACAAGCCCGATGAAGCGCTCGATTGGACCGCGGACGAGAAATCGCTGATGATCAACCTTGTGGAGCAGTTGAGCCTGGCACTGGAGAGCGCCCGCCTCTACGAGGACACCCAGCGTCGCGCCGCCCGTGAGCAGCTTATCGGCGAGGTCGCGTCACGGATGCGAGAGACGTTGGATGTGGAGACGGTGCTCAATAATGCTGCCGAGGAGATCGGCAAGGCATTGGGATTGACAGCGCTAGATGTGCGATTGGGTACAGGAGAACAATAAACGGATGCGGAGTTTGGAGCTATGAGCATATCGAATGTCGATAAAGAGAGTCTGGAAGTCCGTGCCGGGAGTTCCTCCGTGGCGGGCATCCAGACCTGGCGCCAGGAGTTGGTGCGTGGTGTGTTGTGGTTTTTGGTTATCGTCGGGGGTCTTGCTGTTGTAAGCAGTTCCTACAATGCTTTCGTGGAAGATAAAGTAGCGCTGATACCCTTCTATGTTGGCGGTTACGGAGTGATTCTCGTCATCACGTTCTGGCGCCGAATCTCTTACGCTGTTCAAGCTGGAATGCTCCTATTTCTGATTTATGGTTTGGGTGTTTTGGGTTTGATTGAAGCAGGATTGAGTGGCGATGGTCGGATATTCCTGCTGACCTTTCCTATGCTTGCCGCGCTCTTCTTTGGACGGCGGGCAGGCATTGGTGGATTGGTACTGACCATCCTCACCATGATCGCCTTCGGCTGGATGTTTTCCTCCGGTCGCCTCTCAATTTCGGTGGCACAGCAGGCTAACACCACCGATTGGGTTGCTTGGTTGAGCGGCACCATTATCTTGCTCATGTTGGGAAGCTTATTGGTGATCTCCCTGGACTATCTGCTTCCGCGTCTTGCCAATGCTTTGGGACAGAGCCGTCGCTTGGCTGAGGAATTGGAAGAGCAGCGGGCTCAACTCGAGGCGCAGGTGCGGGAGCGGACGGCCGGGCTTGCGTCCCGAAACGCCCAGCTGGCAGCCGCTGCTGAGGTCGCACGGGAAGCGGCGGAGATTCGAGATATTGAGCAGCTGTTGACGCAGGCGGTGAACCTTATCTCAGATCGCTTTGGCTTCTATCATACCGGTATCTTTCTCCTCGACGACACAGGCATGTATGCGGAACTGCGAGCGACCTCGTCCGAGGGCGGGCGTCAAATGCTGGCTCGTGGTCACCGGTTGAAGGTGGGAGCGACGGGCATCGTCGGTTACGTCACGGGGCGGGGCGAACCCCGTATTGCCCTGGATGTGGGAGAAGATGCGGCTTACTTCGATAACCCTGATCTTCCAGAGACCCGCTCCGAGATGGCGTTGCCACTTCAAGTGCTGGGCGAGGTCATTGGTGCGCTGGACGTTCAGAGCAAGCAGTCTGTGGTCTTCACCCAGGAGGATGTAACGATTCTGCAGACGTTAGCAGATCAGGTAGCGGTGGCCATTGAGAACGCTCGGTTGCTTGCCGAATCCGAAGTTTCTCTGGAGGCCATGCGACGGGCTTACGGCGAGATCAGCCGTGAATCATGGCGTGAATTGCTTAGCACTCAAACAGGCTTGAGAGCAATCTACGACCCCCAGGACGTCCTGGTCTCAGAGGACGTGTGGCATGCGTGGATGAAACGTGCGCTTGCGGAGAATCGTTCGATTGAAGATACAGATGGGGAAGACAGTGTACTCGCCGTTCCTCTCAAAGTCCGAGGGCAAGTGATTGGCGTGCTTGATGCGCATAAACCAAAGGACGACGGCGAATGGACACCGGAACAAGTCGAGCTGATGGAGACGCTATCTGACCAATTAAGCACGGCTTTAGAGAACGCCCGTCTCTATCAGGATACGCAGCGCCGCGCCGCCCGTGAGCGGCTTATCGGTGAGGCCGCCGCCCGTTTCCGTGAGTCCCTCGATCTGGAGAGGGTGTTGAAGGCGGCGGCGAGTGAGGTCAAGCAGGCATTGGCGTTGAACGACGTGGTTATTCGTTTAGGCAAACCGGATGAGGATATGGCTAAGGATATCGAGTGATGGAAGAGGAAACGAAGACGAAGTGGGCCAAGATCAGACACTTTCTCACGCCTCCGGCATTTGAACGGGATGAGGATAGACGCGTCGCGCGCTTGCTCAACGCTATCTTGTTGACGGTCTTGTTGTTTTCAGTGGTCGTGCCCTTTTTATTTACGGTGTTTGACCTTCGCCTTTTGGCGATCAATTTTATTTTTGGGGTGGCCGGTTTTATTCTGGCGGGAGTACTCAAATGGCTTCTTAATAAGAAGCGGTTACAGCTCTCCAGCCTGCTCCTGGTCCTGGGCTTGCTGGCGCTTTTTACCTTCGACCTTTATAGCTTCAACGGGATCAGAAGCGCCGCTATCATGGGCTATGTGTTTGTCGTGTTGCTGGCCGGGCTGCTGCTTGGTCAGGGAGCCGCCATTGGATTTGCCGTTGTCAGCGTTCTAATCACGTTGATTCTCTTCGTCCTGGAAAATAGAGGATTTTTGAGCTACGAGGTACGGGGTGCTGTATGGTCAGACTGGTTGCAGTTTGTTATCAACCTGAGTTTGATTGTTCTTGCGGTTCGATTTGCTCTCCTGAGCATCTCAGAGGGCTTTACACGAGCGCGAGATACCGCCCAGGCCTTACGCGAGAGAAACCGCGATTTGGAAAGAAGTCGTCGTACCCTTGAGGACCGTACGCAAGAGCTGGAACGCCGCTCGCGCTATCTAGAAGCCACGACGAGCGTGGCCCGCGATGCGACCTCGGTGCTGGATCCTCAAGATCTTATTGGGCGTGTGGTGAGTCTCATCAGCGAGCGGTTCGGCTTCTATCACACCGGTATCCTCCTGATCGATGCTGCCGGAGAATGGGCGGAGTTGCAGGCTGCGTCCAGCGAGGGCGGACAACACATGCTAGCGCGAGGGCATCGTCTTCGGGTTGGAAAAGAAGGCGTTGTAGGCTATGTCACCGGTCAAGGGGTGGCACGCATTGCTGTGGACACCGGCGCAGATGCGGTCTATTTCGATAATCCCGACTTGCCAGAGACACGATCGGAGCTGGCGTTACCGTTGCGAGCGCGTGGTGAAATCATAGGCGCTTTGGATGTGCAGAGCAAGATGCCCGAAGCGTTCAGTGAGGAGGATGTAGACGTTTTGCAAGCCTTGGCGGACCAGGTGGCGATGGCTATCAGTAATGCGCGCCTCCTCGGGCAAGTGCAAGAGAGTCTGGAAGCAGAGCGGCGGGCCTACGGTGAGTTAAGTCGCGAGGCGTGGCAAGAGCTGATCGAGAAAAGGTTGGATTTGGGCTTTCTCAGTTACGCGGATACCACTGTGCCCGCTGGCGACTTGTGGCGTCCAGAGATGCGGAAGGCGCTCTATACGGGGCAGATCACCCTAGATGATGAGGGTGAGAGAGTGGCGATTCCCATCAAGGTGCGAGGCGAGGTCGTAGGTGTGATCGACGGTAGTAAACCTGCTGGCGAGGGAGAATGGAAAGCAGAGGAGATTGAGCTATTGGAGACGTTGACGGGACAGTTGAGCCAGGCGCTAGAAAGTGCCCGTCTCTACGAGGACACCCAGCGTCGCGCCGCCCGTGAGCAGCTTATCGGCGAGGTCGCGTCACGGATGCGAGAGACGTTGGACATGGAAACGGTTATGCAGACTGCGTTACAAGAGATCGGAGATGCTTTGGAGATTGGTCAGATCAAGCTACGTATGCGTGACGTTGAAGATCGTTAGATTTTGGACGTAGTACAACAGTGAAGAAGATACAGGAGGTAGAAATGTTAAGTAGACGCAGACAGATCGTGACTCAGCTGGTGCTCGTCATAGGTATAATTCTCTTAGGAGCATGTACGGCGGCTCCACCGGAGCCGGACCAGATTTCCATTCGCCTTAAGTGGGCCCATCAAGGCCAGTTCGCAGGCATCTACGTGGCGGATCAAGAGGGCTACTATGCCGAAGAGAATCTGGATGTCACCATCGAGCCCCTTGATATGGATCGGCAGGTGACTACAGAATATGTGTTGAACGGCGAAAACGACTTTGCGCTTGGTGCGCCGGAAGAGTTAATTATCCATCGCGGTGAGGGAGAGCCTGTGAAAGCCGTCGCCGTGATTTATAAGATCGTCCCACTGGTGTACATAACACCGCAAGAGACGGGTATTCAGAGTCCCCATGATTTTCCCGGTCATACCGTAGCGCTTTCCCCAGGGCAAGGAACCTATCTTTATGAGGCCATTGTGGGCGCGTTGGATATAGATCGCGAGCAAATCAACGAGATCGATATGCCGAGTTGGGATGTGTTGGAGTGCTGGGAGGCCGCTGAGGTCTGCCCAGGTTACGCTATCAACGACATTCCTTACGCCGAACGTAACGGTATTTCAGTTCAGGCCATTTGGCCGGGTGAGTACGGTGTACCCTTCTATGGGGACGTGCTCTTCACTACGGACACGTTTATCGAGGAAAATCCTGATGTGGTGCAGCGTTTTGTGCGAGCAACCCTCAAAGGATGGCAAGAAGCTATCGAAAACCCCGGACTAGCCGCAGACGCGGTCATGGCATTTGCGCCTGAGACGGAACGCGAGATTGAGTATGAGTCTGTCGAAATCAGCATTCCCCTCATCGATACCGGAGAAGGCGCCATCGGTCAGATGCGTGAGGAGGTTTGGCAAGAAATGCACGACATTCTTTTTGATAGAGGATTGATCGAAGAGGGTGTGGATATGACGGCTGTCTATACGAATGAGTTCGTGGAAGGTTCACAACCATAATCTCTACTAGAGCCATTGTCAAGCGGAGATAAATATGTCTGAACAGCTCAAGCAGCGCGCTCTGGTCATGAGGCGGATCATTCTGATCGGCTTAGTGGTTGCTATTGTCGGGCTTGCTGCCGATGTGAGAGATTATTATAGGACGCAGGCCTGGTATATCTTGGCCGATGCCGGCTTTATTTTGCTGGCTCTTGGCTGTTTGATATTGGCCTGGCAAGCTCTCCGGCAAGAGACTCTCGACCGAGCTGCCTATTGGATATTGCTGGCTACATTTTTGGGAATCGGTGTCGACGAACTGCTCTGGGTTCAAGATCCGATATTAACTGCATTGGTGGCTGTGCTGTTGCTGTTTGTAGGGGCTCTGTTGCTACCGCATCGCTGGGTTGTCGGGTTAGGTGCCGCGGTGGGGTATCTAGTTTTTGTCGTGTTAGTTAACTGGTTAGCACCGTTGCCTCGTCGTGTTTTGGCGGATACCGGAGGGCAGCTTATTGCCTATCTCTCCGTCCTAGGCCTCTTAACTTTGTTTATTGTCTGGCAGTATGTGATTGCTCGCGGTCGTCTGCGTACCATTCGCTCCCGCTTGCTGATTACGTACGTGCCCTTGGTACTGTTATTGGCCTTGGTTATTGGAGGCAGCGCGTTCTTAGTGGCCCGTGATCAGATCCGACAACAGGTAGAGAACCAGCTTGAATCCGTTGCCACACTCAAACAAGCGGAGATTCAAGCCTGGTTGGATGATCTGGTGGTGAATCTTGATGTTGTAGCTACCAGTTCTCAACTTCCAGATCAACTTGAAGAGATTATAGGTTCAGCGTCAGCGAGCCAATCGACGTACGAAAGTATCCAGGAACATCTTCAATGGGCTATCGAACAGATGGGACTCTTCGAAGAGATGTTTGTGATGGATCTCGACGGACAAGTCTTTATATCCACGGACCCGACACAACAGGGCAAAGTTTACGCCCGTGACACGTTCTTTCAAGAAGGACTACAAGGCCCTTATGTGCATCCCCCTTCTTATTCACCATCACTTGAGGAGACCTTGGTGTTGGCAGCCCGTCCCTTGACCAACCAAGAGAATGAACCAGTCGCAGTTCTGGCAGGCCGGGCGGATATGGATGCTCTCAGTAGCATTATGCTTGAGCGCGCCGGGCTGGGTGAGACGGGTGAGACTTATCTAGTAGGATCTAACTACGCCCTGCTTACGACGTCAAGGTTCGAGGCAGAGAGTATAGCTTACATTCGTTCTGAAGCAACCACCATGGCGATTGGACAGAAAACGAAGGGTAGCGGACAGTACAAAAATTACCGGGACGTTGCTGTGGTAGGAGTTTATCATTGGCTACCGGATTTCCGGGTCGCATTGGTGGCAGAACAGGATGCCAGCGAGGCCTTTCGCGGCGTCAGCCGGTTGTTGCTGCTAGATGCGGGGATTGCGGTTGGAGCGGTGTTAGGGGTAGTTATTGTCTCTATCATTCTTACCAACACGATCACAGTTCCACTGGCGAGACTGGCTGATACGGCTCAACAGATCGCATCTGGGGATCAGGAACTCATCACTGTAGAGACAGAACGGGAAGACGAGATTGGCGCCTTGGCGGGTGCTTTTAACAGCATGACTCGCCAGCTGCGGGAATTCATTGGCAGTCTTGAGGAACGTGTCGCTGATCGGACCCGTGAGCTAGAAGAACGATCGGCGTATCTAGAGACTGCGGGCGAGGTAAGCCACACCATTGCCTCGATCTTGGAGCGCGATCGTTTGATCCGTGAAGCGGTGGTTTTGATTCGTGAGCGCTTTGGCCTCTATTACGTAGGACTTTTCCTGGTCGAGGGGAATTGGGCTGTCTTGCGAGCAGGAACCGGTGAAGCAGGACGTAAAATGCTGGCTGAAGAACATAGACTACGGGTGGGCGGGGACTCCATGATCGGCCAATGCATCAAATATGCAGAGGCGCGAATTGCACTGGATGTCGGCGATGAGGCTGTGCGCTTTGATAATCCTCATTTGCCTGAGACGCGTTCTGAGGGAGCACTCCCTTTGCGTTCTCGTGGTCAGGTGCGCGGTGCACTCACGATTCAGAGCACTGTGCCCAATGCCTTTGATCGTGATACTATCACGTTGTTGCAGACGATGGCAGATCAAATTGCTGTGGCATTGGATAACGCAAGATTGTTCACGGAAGCGCAGGCCTCGCTAGAGGCAGAGCGCCGCGCCTATGGAGAGTTGAGCCGTCAAGCATGGGCCAAGATCCTGCAAGCTCGTTCCAATTGGGGCTATGACTATCAGGGTACAACCACTGTGCCGGCCCAAGACGATAATTGGACGCCTGAGATGCATCGCGCCGTCAACAGAGAGCAAAGTGTACAGGGCTTCGTAGAGGATGCGTCAGATATGGCGACGTTGGCTGTGCCTCTCCGAGTGCGTGATCGCGTTGTTGGCGTGCTGAATTTCAGCAAAGCGGAACCAGGACAGGCTTGGATCGCCGAAGAGCAAGTGCTGTTGGAGGCGCTGACAGAAGAGTTGGGGCGCGCACTGGAGAGCGCGCGTCTCTACGAGGACACCCAGCGCCGCGCCGCTCGTGAGCAGATGTTAGGTGAAATCACATCTCGTATGCGCGAGAAGTTGGACATGGATGTCATACTCCGTACGGCCCTTCGTGAGATGGGAGAGCGATTGGGCATTGCTGAGATAGAAGTGCGGATGGAAGCAGAGGAGTGATCTGAAGATGAAAAGGCTAAGGACGTTGTTAGGACGATCGGAGTTTCACATCTTGCTCTTCGGCCTCTGTTTGATCCTGTTCACGCGACCGTTATTAGTCATGTTCGCCGTAGCGCGTCCCGATCCCGTGATGCGATCCTTGTACCTTCCCTGGGCGGGGATCATTATCTTGTTGTTTCTTGTGGCCCGAAGTTCCACGTCGGTTCCTGCTGATACATCGGAAATGGAGGAAGGGAAGGATGGTGGGAAAGGCGGAGAGGTGAGCGATGCTTAGTGTGGCTACGATTATTGCAGCGCTTGTGCTGTACATAGGCTTTCTGTTTCTGATCGCGCAGTGGGTGGAGCGCGGCTCACTCCACGCGCGGCGATTGGCCGGGAGCCCGCTGGTGTACGTACTGGCGCTGGCCGTCTATTGCACCTCCTGGACCTACTATGGCAGTGTGGGCAACGCTGCCAGCTCCGGTGCGCTCTTCTTGACGATTTACCTGGGACCGACGATGATGATCGCCCTGTGGTGGCTCGTGCTGCGCAAGCTGGTGCGAATCAAGGCCGCCCATCGCATCACCAGCATCGCGGACTTTATCTCGGCCCGCTATGAGAAATCACCGGCCCTAGCCGCCATCGCGACGATCATCGCCCTGGTGGGGATCACGCCGTATATTGCGCTCCAGTTGAAGTCGGTGACCTCCACGTTCACCACGATGGTCGCTGCCGGGGGCGCGGGTGGCGCCTGGGGCGAAGGCCCCATCGGCCTTGCCGTGGTCGCTACCATGACGGCCTTCACGATTGCCTTTGGCGCACGGCGCCTGGATCCCACAGAACGGCAGCCAGGCATGATCGTAGCTCTGGCGGTGCAAGGCATCGTGAAGCTGGTGGCCTTTTTGGCCGTGGGCGTCTTTGTGACATACATCATGTACGATGGATTTGGGGACATCTTCCAACGCCTATCGGAAAGTCCTTTCCAGGGACTTATGGGCAGAGCGGGAGAGGATATTTCAGCGTATCTTACCTGGATGACGTATCTGGTTCTAGCTATGTCTGCGATTGTGTTTTTGCCACGCCAGTTTCACGTGGCAGTGGTGGAGAACTCCGATGAGAATCACATCCGTACCGCCATGTGGCTCCTGCCGCTGTACCTGCTTTTGATCAACATCTTCGTCATCCCCATCGCGGTGGGTGGACTGCTACAGGGCCAGCCAATACAGGAAGCCGATACCTTCGTGCTGGAGCTGCCGCTGAGCCAAAACCGGCCCTGGTTGGCCCTGATGGCGTTCATCGGTGGTTTCTCGGCAGCCACGGGCATGGTGATGGTCAGTGGGATGACGACGGCTACGATGATCGTCAACCATCTTGTGCTGCCGTCCCTGGAATGGTTGAAAGGGCTGGACTTTCTGCGGCGTAATCTGCTGCAGGTCCGCTGGGTCGTCATCGCCTTTGTTTTGTTCTTGGGCTATCTCATCGAACGGCTGATTGGCGAATCCTATACCCTGGTCAATATGGGGCTGATTTCCTTCGCCGCCGCGCTTCAATTTGCTCCGGCTATTTTGGGCGGCATCTTCTGGCGCCGAGGGAACAAGACCGGATCCATCTTGGGTCTGAGCGCCGGTTTCCTGACCTGGACTTATACTTTATTGTTACCGTCCCTGGTCAAGAGCGGCTGGTTATCGATGTCGCTATTGGAACAGGGGCCTCTGGGGATCCAGTTTCTCCGACCGGAGCAGCTCTTTGGCCTGGTGGGATTATCACCGTTGACGCATACGCTCTTCTGGACGATGACGTTTAACGTCGGACTATACGTGTTGGGCTCCCTCTACTTTGAGCAGAGCGAAGAGGAGCGGGAACTAGCCGACGCCTTCGTTGATGCGCTGGTCGCCGGTCCTACCTTGCGGCTCCTTGCCTATGGTGAAGCTCACATTGATATAGCTAGCAAATGCGACGTGTTGGAGGGGTTGCTCAGCCAGTACTTCAACGATGTCCAAGTGGCAAATATCATTGAGTTTAGCCTGGATGCCGTGGGAATCGAGGAAAAGGCACAGATCTCCGTGGCCGAGCTGGCTGAATTCTACGGAGAGGTGGAGCGCGTGCTAGCCGGGTCCATTGGAGCGGCAGCGGCTCACCGGACCATGGAGCGGGACGTGCTCATGACCCCTGAAGAAGCCAGCGAGCTTTCTGGGATGTACGGCAGGATTCTTGCTGATCTCCAGGTATCGCCGGAAGAGCTGAGAAGCAGGATTGACTACTATGAAGAGCGGGAACGGTTGCTTTCCAGCCAGGCCACGGAGTTGGAAGAGATGGTGGCCGAGCGCACGCGCGGCTTGAAAGCCGCTGCTGACGTGGGCCGGGCTGCGACCTCGATCCTGGATGTAGAAGAGTTAATTCAACAATCCGTGGAGCTGATCCGCAAGCGGTTCGACCTCTATTACGTTGGGTTGTTCCTGGTGGGCGAAGCCGGGAAATGGGCTGTATTGGAGGCCGGGACCGGTGAGGCCGGCCGGGCGATGTTGGGTCGCGGTCACCGCCTGGAAGTCGGCGGCACGTCGATGATTGGCTGGAGCGTCGCCCACGGAGAGGCACGTATTGCCCAAGTGGCGAAGGAAGACGCGGTGCGCCTGGCAACGCCCGAGCTGCCGGAGACCCGCTCCGAGGCAGCCCTGCCGTTGCGTTCCCGTGGCCAGGTCGTCGGAGCGTTGACGGTGCAGAGCACGCGTCCCGGCGCCTTCGACGAAGCCACCATTGCTGTCTTGCAGACCATGGCCGATCAACTGGCAGTGGCGTTGGACAACGCACGCCTCTTCGCTGAAGCCCAGGAAGCGCTGGCAGCGGAGCGGCGGGCCTACGGTCAGCTGAGCGGCGAGGCGTGGCAGAAGTTGCTGCGAGGTCGGACCGAGTGGGGATACCGGTACGTGAACCAGGAGGTGGTTCCCATTGAGGAGACGCCGCAGCCTGAAATCATGAAGGCCGCCGAGAAGAACGAGCGTGTGCAGACCGAGGGCGATGGGGCGGTGCTGGACGTGCCAATTAAAGTGAGGGATCAAGCCATCGGCACACTCCGTTTCCGCAAGGATGGTACGGACCAGAAGTGGACAATCGAGGAGAAGAAGCTGCTCGACGCGTTGAGCGAGGAGTTGGGCCGGACCCTGGAAAGTGCCCGGCTGTACGAGGACACCCAGCGCCGCGCCGCTCGTGAGCGGTTGACCGGCGAGATCACCTCCCGAATACGCGAGTCGCTGGACGTGGAAGCGGTGCTCCAGGTTGCTGCCCGTGAGATGCGCGCGGCATTGAATCTGGAGGAGGCCGAAGTGCGGATTATGCTCTCAGCCTTGGAGGAGGGCGACGTATGATGCCGTCACTGACGAAAGGCCTGATCCTTTTCGTATGCCTCTCGCTGTTGGTGCCCACGGCGCCAGCGAGGGCCCAATCCGGTGAGTTGCCGGAGGATATAGAAGCGGCTGTGCAAAAGTGGGCCGATGAGTTCGACGTGTCGGCACTCTCACGGCGCGAGCGTGTGGCCGAGCTGCGTTGGTTCGCCGAGACCGCCGCGCCGTTCCGGGGGCGCAGCATCACGTCCGTGGCGGAGGACATCAACACGCACTACTGGGAGAGCGAGGTGCTGGCGCAGGCCTTCGAGGAGATCACGGGCATTCACGTGGAACACGAGATCGTGGGCGAGGGCACCGTCGTCGAGCGCATGGTGGAGCAGCAGAGCACGGGGCGCATCCTGTACGACATATACGTCAACGATGCCGATCTGGTGGGCACCCATCTGCGCAGTCAGGGCGTGGTCAATCTGAGCGAGTACATGGCGGGCGAGGGGGAGCGGTTCACAAATCCCGATCTGGATCTGGACGACTTCCTGAATCTCGAATTTGGACAGGATTACGATGGCAACCAACTGCAGCTGCCCGACCAGCAGTTCGCCAATCTCTACTGGTTCCGCTACGATTGGTTCACCGACCCGGAGATCAAGGCCGATTTTGAAGAGGAATACGGCTACGAGCTGGGCGTGCCCCTCAACTGGGCTGCCTACGAGGACATCGCGGAATTCTTCACCGGTCGCGAGATCAATGGGCAGATGGTCTACGGGCACCTGGACTACGGCAAGAAATCGCCGTCCCTGGGATGGCGCTTCACCGACGCCTGGCTCTCCATCGCCGGGGTGGGGGACCGAGGATTGCCCAACGGCTTGCCCGTCGATGAGTGGGGCATCCGCGTGGAAGACAGAATTCCCGTGGGCGCGTCCGTCGAGCGCGGGGGCGCGGCCAACGGTCCGGCTGCCGTCTACGCGCTGTCCAAGTACATCGAGTGGTTGGACAAGTACGCGCCGCCCGAGGCCAAGGATTGGCGCTGGGTGGACGCCGGTCCGAAGGGCTCGCGCGGTGATATCGCACAGCGCATCTTCCAGTATATCACCTGGCTTTCCGACGAGTCCTTTCACGAGCCGGGCAACCCGGTGGTTGACGAGGACGGTAATCCGCTCTGGCGCGTGGCCCCGACGCCCCATGGACGTTACTGGGACGCGGGCATGAAGGTTGGGTATCAGGACGCGGGAAGCTGGACGATTCCCCGGAACGTCAAGGGGCAGCGGCGGGGCATGGCGTGGCTGTGGGCCCAATTCTGTGTCTCTAAGACGGTGTCGCTGGAGAAGTTCCTGGAAGGCGGCACACCGGTGCGGCGCTCCACGATCTTCTCGGATTATCTCACAGCGCGCAAGGCGCAGTGGGGTGGGTTGATCGAGTTCTATCGTTCCAGCGAGGAGAGCAAATGGACAGACACGGGGCCCAATGTGCCCAACTATCCCAAGTTGGCTGGGTTTTGGTGGCCCAATATCGCGCGGGCGATTGAGGGCGAGATCACGCCGCAACAGGCCATGGACGCCATCGCCCGACAGATGGACGAGGCGATGGGCAACATGCGGATGGCGACGTACTCTCCAGACCTCAATCCTTTGCTTGATCCTGAGACATGGTTGTCTGCGCCCGGAGCACCTAAGCCGACGCGGACTGCTGAACGGCCGAGGACGATTGCCTACGATGAGCTGGTCAAGCAGTGGGCGGGAGAGTGAACAAATGCTCTACCTGAACGTTTGGAGATTTCATGCATGGTCTGAGCGCAGGGAGATGTAAAGAGGCTGGTTATGGCTAAGTGGGGCATTGGTCAAAAATTAACGGTCGTCGTAGGCGTGATATTCTTGCTGTTCGCCGCGGGCGTCTCCTTTGTGGTGGGTACCTCCAGTTCCAACGACCTGGAAGCGGTGAAGCAAGAAGATCTGGCTCGCATGTCGCAAATCTTCGCCCGGCGCATCACGGAGATGGAACAAAACGCGGCGGAGACCACCAGGAGCATGGAAGAGAGTGAGCCTATGGTTGAGGAGCTCCAGCTCCTGACCAATTTCGGGCCTTATTATGCAGATCCGGCTTCTTCTTTTGCAGAGGAATTTATGCAGGCCGGTGAGCCTATCGAACCCTCCAGTCAGATTTACGCTTTCCAGGCCCAGCTCAATCTCGTGCAGCTGTTGCGGTCGGCGCAACGGCTCAACGAGCTGACCTCGATCAGCTTCTATCTGATCTCGCCCTTTGAGGTGGTGGTTGACGCGAGGCCGGTGCTGGCGCTGCGCCTGGACGAGGAGCGCATCGTGCTCAGCCGTTTCACCGAGAAGGTCGATCTGGGGGCACGCGTGATGTACAGCATTGACGTGGAGACGTTTAGCGCCCCGGCGCCCGGTTACTTCGATATCAGCGCAGCCTACTCTGCGCCGCCGGCCCAGTTCTACGTTGAACAGGGCTTCACCTCCGTGGAGGAGGCCATAGAGTATGAGTACTTCTCCAATACCTGGGACCGGGACGCGCCACCGCGCTCGGACGTGATCGTCAGGGAGGGTGTTCCGGTGCTGCAGACGTGGTATCCGGTAAAAGTTCCGGTGCCCGACCCCGAGACCTGGGAGGCCGAGACCGTGGCGGTGGGGGTGGCGCTGGTGGAGCAGGAATTTGATGTCGCGATGATGAGTTTGATGGCGGATCAACTGGGGTTGAACGTGGGGTTGGCTCAAGGCGGACAGCTGTTGATCACCAGCCTGGAGGATGACGATGGGGCAACGGTAGCCGCGTCGTTGGAGGAAGAAGAAACGATCCTGACGTTGGATCAGAGAGATTTCTACTTCGCCCGGGAGCCGATCGCGTGGTCCGATCCCTCGACGTCTTCGGATCTACGAGCCGTTGTTTTCAGCCCCGTCTCAGAGGTGGAGGAGGCGACTCGACGGTTGGTGCGACGCATCGGACTGACGGCGATACTGGGAACCTTGCTGACGGCGGCGATTGTCTACTTTGGTGTGCAGAACGTGGCCGGGCGGCCCTTGGATGGGTTGATAGACGGTGTGGAGCGGATTGCAGCCGGCGATTTGGATTATCAAGTCCCGGTGCGCTCGGAGGATGAGCTGGGCCAGTTAGCCGCCGCTTTCAACGATATGGCGGCACGCCTGCGAGGTCTGATCGGTTCCCTGGAGGAGCGCGTGGAGGCCCGGACCCGGGATCTGGAGGAACGTGCCCAGTATCTGGAGGCCACGGCGGAGGTCTCGCACGATGCGGCCTCGGAGCTGGATCTCGACGAGTTGCTCGCTCGCGTGGTGCGGCTGATCAGTGTGCGGTTTGGTTTTTATCATTCTGGCCTCTTTTTGATCGACAAGACCGGTGAGTGGGCCGTGTTGCAGGCAGCCTCTAGCGTGGGCGGGCAGCGGATGCTGGAGCGGGGGCACCGGCTGAAGGTCGGCGAAAAAGGTACCGTGGGCTACGTTACGGCGCGAGGCGAGCCCCGCATCGCGCTGGATGTGGGCGAGGACGCCGTCTTCTTCGACAATCCAGATCTACCGGAGACTCGTTCGGCGATGACGTTGCCACTGCGCGCACGGGGCGAGATCATTGGTGCCCTGGACGTGCAAAGCAAGGAGCCGGGCGCGTTTACGAACGAGGACGCGGCCGTCATGCAAATCCTGGCCGATCAGGTGGGGATGGCGATCAGCAACGCCCGGCTCTTCCAGCAGGCGCAGGAGAGCCTGGAAGCGGAGCGACGTGCGTATGGGGATCTCAGTCGACAAGCCTGGCTGGAAGCAGTGCGCAGGCGGGCACATCTGGGGTTCGCCAGCAACGTGCAGGGCACGCGACCCGTCGAGGGACGTTCGCCGGAGGTGATGGAGCGAGCGAGCCGGGAAGGGCAAAGGGTGCAGCAGGACGGGACGACGTTGGCGCTTCCGGTTAAGATTCGTGGGAACGTTGTGGGGGCGGTCAAGCTGTGCAAATCAGACGGAGATGAAGCTTGGTCTGAGGAAGAGATTGCATTGATGGAGACGGTGACGGAGCAGTTGAACGTCGCGTTGGAGAGCGCCCGACTCTACGAAGATACCCAACGCCGCGCGGCGCGTGAACGGCTCAGCGGCGAGATCGCAGCCCACATGCGTGAGACATTGAATGTGGAAACGATACTAAGAGCGGCAGCCAGTGAGATACGCCAGTCGTTAGAGTTAGGCAGGGTAGTCGTTAGTTTGCGAGCCAAAGAGGACCATGCAAATGAAGGTGGTTGATCCGTTTCCATTTGGAATGCGGGATTTCGAAACAAATTGGCTACTGAAACCATCCTTGCTACCCCAGAACGTGCTTAGACGCGATCAAGGCAAACGACGTTGGGGTTGATGTGGGTGGTAAACATGACTGTGATCCGCCTATGGCGTCTGAGCCACCCTGGAACTGCTTCGTTTGCCCAATGAGGGTACACTTTGTGAGGAGGATAGAAATGAAATCGCATCACATGCTTTGGCTGGCTGTGTCTTTTGTTTTACTTATTGGGTTGGTGGTGACCGGCTGCAGTACGCCAGAGGTAACTCAGCAATCCACCCCCACCGGGGAGCCAGATCAGTCCGCCGAAAGGGGAGATCCCGCGGCGGGTTTAGCGGGACTACGTGGTAAGGTCTTCTCAACCGGGCCTAACGGCGAAGCACCGACTGCTTCCAGTCAGATTGTGCTTACGGATGCGGAGCTGCAGCAAATTCGCGATATGGGTGCTAAGGCAGCGATCGTGATGCACTATGGTGAGAATGACTGGTCCGAAGCTCAGATGGCTGGGTTGCAGACCCAGTTCGAGGTGATGGGGATCGAGGTCGTCAGCATAACCGAAGCGAATTTTGAAGCAGAGAAGCAGGTGGCCAACATCCGAACGGTCCTGGCGGAGGAACCGGACATCATCGTGGCGTTTCCGCTGGCGCCAGCCGAAGTATTTAAGGAAGCCGCGGACCAAGGCGTCAACGTAGTCTTCATGGATATGTTGCCTTCGGGGATGGAACTGGAGCATGGTGAGGACTATGTCAGCATCGTTTCAGCAGACAGTTATGGTAATGGCATTGCGTCTGCGCACCTGCTGGCCGAACATCTGGAGGGCACGGGGGAAATTGGGATCGTCTTCCATCAGGCCGATTTCTTCGTCACACATCAACGGTATTTGGCTTTTAAGGAGACCCTTCAAGCCAATTATCCGGAGATTAAGATTGTGGAAGAACAGGGCATGAGTGGTCCGGACTACGTGGTGGATGGGGAGGAAGCTGCTGCTGCGATGTTGGCTGAGCATCCGACCTTGGATGGGATATGGGCACCGTGGGATGTTCCTGCTGAGGGAGTGATGGCGACGGCTCGGGCCGCCGGTCGTGAGGATTTGGCTATCACGACCATCGACCTGGGTTTGAATGTAGCCATCGCTATGGCCAAGGGAGAGATGATTGTTGGGGTCGGAGCCCAGCGGCCCTACGATCAAGGCGTTACAGAAGCGAAACTGGCGGCTTATGCCCTGCTTGGCAAATCTGCGCCGGCTTATGTAGTTTTGAGTGCGCTGCCTGTGACCCAAGAGAACGTACTTAAGTCCTGGCAGATTGTCTATCACGAGAGCGCGCCTGAGGCTCTGGTGGAGGCTGCGGAGTAGACTGCTTGAGCGAATAGGTTGCATGCCGTGGCGTGCAACCTTAGGGTCTGTTAATAAATAATGGCTTTACTGAAAAAGGTTGGGCCTCACGCCAAGACGCAAAGGCCGGACAGACACCAATATTTTTAAGTTATTTATTACTTTTCTGAATATCAGAGCCAACTTAGATCAATAAAATTTACCATCATTTTAATTTCCTTAGCGTTTTTGGCGCCTTTGCGTGAGGTTGATGCTTATTATAGTAGAGCCAATAATTTCCCGACTGCGTGATTTATTTAGAAGCATAAAATCAGAAAAACGATTCAGACTCGTCTATCTCAAGTGCGAAATGACTCGTTACATGTTACCCAGCAATCGCGCGGGAAGTTATATTTTTACGAGTCCTTAGTCGCGGGCAAGAAGGAGCAGAAATGAGATGAGGTTCTTACGTGGCCTGAGCGTACGGGTTAAGATCGTGGCGGGGTACATCCTCGTCTTGGGCTTGATGATGGTGATTGGGGTGGTGGCCCTGTTAGGCGCCGGTAGGATTCGGGCTACCGTCAGTAACCTGGCCGACGAGTTGGCCGTGGAGCAGAGTCTGGCCGATGAGATCGTTTCGCAGATTTGGACCGTACGTTTATTTGCGCAGCGCTACATCCGCCAGCAAACCCCGGCAGACTTGACCCGTTTCAAGGAGGAAATGGCCGAGTTCAACGCTCTGCTGGCGCAAGCCAATGAGCAGATCACCGCTAGGGAGCGAGCCCGGTTGTTAGCCGATATCCAGGCCGGCGTCAAGGAGTACAGCGACACTTTCTATCAAGTGGTTAATCTGCTGGAGGAACGGAACACCATCTCGCAAGGTACCTTGGATGTGCAGGGTTCGCTGGCCGATCTGCGGTTGCAGAAGCTTCGGGATAGTATATTCGACGATGGGGGAATAGGGGGTTCATACTACGCTGGGAATGCACAGGAAAACTATCTCAAGATTCGTCTCAACACCTTCCGGTACCTGGACACCGGCGATGAGGCCTGGTTGTCGGAGAGACGCTATCAAGAGGCCCTAAACGCTTTCGATTTGTTAGCCGGAGTCCTTGAAGACCCTGCCCAACAGGAGCTGGCTGATGAGGCAGAAGCAGCGGTGAGGGCCTATATCCAGGGGCTGGAATTGATTCAGGAGAACTTTACTCAACAAGAAGAGCTCGTGACTCAGATGAGCGTTACCGGTCCAGAGATCGAGGTAGCCGGGGATGCAATGTCCGCCAGTGTGGCCGCGGATTTTCAGATGGTTAAGGAAAATACCCGGGTCTTGATCAATCGGGCGCGTGGCATTGTCCTGATTGTTATGGGATTTGCCATTTTTGGGGGGCTGGGACTTGGTTTGTCCATCTCCCACAATATCACCCAGCCGATCACTTCGTTGATGGAAGCAGTCAAATCCGTTACTACGGGTGATCTGGAGCAGAGAGCCCAGGTGACAACCGAGGATGAGGTGGGTGAGTTAAGTCGCTCGTTCAACAAGATGACCGAGACGATCCAGAGCCAGACGAAAGCGCTGCAAGAAAGCATTGAAATCACGCAGAGACGGACCCGTTCCCTGGAGCTTAGTGCCGAGGTCAGTCAAGCAGCGACTTCGATATTGGAGCCGAATGAGCTGGTTCAGCAGGTAGTGGAACTCATTCGGGATCGTTTTGACCTCTACTACGTGGGGTTGTTCCTGGTGGACGAGACTGGAGAGCTGGCGGTGCTCCGGGCTGGCACGGGGGAGGCGGGTCGTCAGATGCTACACGCGCGGCACAAGCTGAAGGTAGGAGGCCAGTCCATGATTGGGCAGTGTGTGGCGCGGGGCGAGGCTCGCATCGCGTTGGACGTGGGGGACGAAGCGGTGCATTTCGACAATCCTCTCCTTCCAGAGACGCGCTCCGAGGGAGCGCTGCCGCTGCGGTCGCGTGGTCAAGTCCTGGGTGCAATCACGGTGCAGAGCATGCAGCCGGCCGCCTTCGACGAGGACGTGATCACGGTGCTGCAGACGATGGCCGATCAGGTGGCCGTGGCGCTCGACAACGCGCGCCTTTTCGCCGAGTCTGAGGAGGCGTTGGAAGCCGAACACCGCGCCTACGGCGAGTTGAGCCGGGAGGCGTGGGAGGAACTCCTCCGGGCTCAAGGGGATATAGGTATCTTGAGTGACGAACGGGGGACCCTCCCTGCCGGTGACTTGTGGGAGATACAGATGGAAAAGGCTATGCAGACAGAGGAAGCGTTGTTGAGCGGCGAGGGCTCCGAAACAGGTGCCTCTGTCACTATCCCGATCAAGGTGCGTGATCAAGTGATTGGCGTGTTTGACGGGCGCAAAGCCGACGGTACAGCCGAATGGACGCCGGAGGAATTAAATCTACTGGAGACGTTGACCGATCAATTGGGTCAGGCATTGGAAAGCGCCCGGCTTTACGCGGACACGCAACGACGTGCGGCCCGCGAGCAACTGCTCGGTGAGATGACGGCGCGGTTCACGCAGTCGTTGGATCTGGACGCCGTCTTGCAGGCTGCCGTGCAGGAATTGGGGAAGATCCCCGGCGTTGTCGAGGCATCGGTGCACGTCGGCGCGTCCCAAAAGACAGACGGGAACGGTGATACCGAGATTGAGCCCGGACCGGATGGTTTGACCGAGGACAGGTCATAGGTCAGGTCATAGGTTAGATCATAGTAAGGAAGAGGCAGACAATGTCGAATTGGCTGAAGAAGCAACTTGCTGCGCCTGTTTTTCCAGGCGAAGAAGAAAAAACACGCGTTGCAGCCCTGTTGAATACAGTACTGTGGTCTGCGCTGTTTATCCTTGCCGTAGCCGGTCCTGTGTTCGTAGTTGTCAATGAGACACCGCGCGATATGTGGCTGACGCTTATGCTTATGGGCGGCTTTGTCCTGGTGCTTCTGGGATTGCTGCATCTATTAAGGCAGGGCGTCGTGCAAATAGCGAGCACGCTTTTCTGTTTGCTCTTGTGGCTATTTGTATTTGGGACAACGTTGGTCTTTGGCGGTATACGTTCGAGTGTCACACCGGCTTATCTTCTGGCTATTTTCATTGCTGGCTTTCTTTTGGGGGAGCGAGGGGCTGTATTCTTTGGATTGTTCAGCATCCTCGCGATTCTAGGCGTTTACGTTGCTGAGTCTACCTACAACGTTGTGTTGCGACCCATTCGCCCGAATGTGGCGCTTGACAATGCTTTCTTGTTGAGTGCTGTCTTTGGCTGGATGACGGTGATGGTGGTTTTGGGCTGGCGGAATTTTGCGAGCGCTTTGGAACGCGCACGACGCAATGAAGAAGCCCTGCACGAAAGAGTCCAAGAACTGCATGAAAGTCGAGAGAACCTGGAAGCGCGCACGCGTGAATTGGAACAACGGACTCGGCAGCTGCAGACAGCCGCCGAGGTGGGACGGGACGTGACTTCGGTATCTGAGCTCGATCCGCTGCTCACGCACATTGTGGAACTGATTGCGGAGCGATTTGATTTCTACCATGTGTCCCTTTTTCTCGTCGATGAGTCCAGTGAATACGCGGTGCTACGTACCTCTGCCGGACATGCGGCTGAAGACGTGAGGGCGGAAGGCTGGCGGTTGCGCGTGGGGCAAGAGGGACTGGTGGGCCGCGTGACAGCGACTGGGGAGGCCAGGGTCGTGCAAGACGTCCATAGGGAATCTCTCTACATCGCCAGTCCTTTTCTGGAAGATACCCGTTCTGAAGCCATCTTGCCCTTGCGAGCCGGTGGCGACATCATCGGTGCTCTGGACGTGCAGAGTGAAAAGCTGCACGCATTCCCCAAGAAGGACGTGGCGGTTTTACAAATCGTGGCTGATCAAATGACGGTCGCCATTGAGAACGCCCGCTTGCTTGCAGAGATGCGGGCCACGGTGCAGGAACTGCGGGCCGCCTCGGGTCAATACACGCGGTCCGCGTGGCGTGCAGCCGTCGAAGGTCATGGTGGCGTCCGAGGATATCGCTCCGACCGTTCGGGTGTAATCTTGCCAAGCGAAGCTCAGGAGACCAAGGACCCAGGAGAAGAAAAGATCACGGTTCCGTTACGGTTGCGCGAACAGGTCATCGGGATGCTGAATCTGCGCTTTGCCGAGGAAGGCGTGCCGGCTGAGACGGAAGAACTCGTCGAGGGTGTGGCGGAGCGCCTGGTGCTCTCCCTGGAAAATGCTCGCCTGCTGGAAGCATCCCGCCAGCGGGCGGCTCATGAGCGTCTGGTCGGCGATATCGCGGCGGAATTGCGCACAGCCGTTGATGTCGAAGGCGTACTGAGGCGCACGATCCAGCAGTTGGGTCGGGCTCTTGACGCGCAAGCGACGGTGCGTATGGTGCCGCCCCAACGTGGTAGTGAGGATGATGGCGTAGGAAAAGAGGTATAGCAATGTGGGTTCTGCTTGAACGTCTAGTAGCGATGATCGCCAAGACCGTGAAGGCGTGTGGCCTGGGTGCCAAAGACTGGCGCACGGGATGGTTGGCAGTTTTGATCATACTGGCCTCGCTTGCCACTGTCGTGCTGCCACCGAATGCAGTCGCCCAAGAGCCAGTGCCTCACGTATTGGTGTTGCATTCTTATCATCGCGGTCTCAGCTGGACTGATGGGGTCATGCAAGGTATGCAGGAGGTGTTTGCTGAAAGCGATCTGGATCCAGAAGTCTATGTTGAGTACATGGATACGAAACGCTTCGCCCCGGACGAGGAGTACTATCAGGGTCTGTACAGTCTCTATTGGCGAAAATACCGGGATGCCCCATTAGATCTTGTGTTAATCAGTGACAATAACGCCTTTGACTTTGTGCTGAAATACCACGAGACACTTTTCCCAGGAATTCCCATCGTTTTCTGTGGTATCAACTTTTTTGAGGATGAGATGTTGGCAGGCGTTGAGGATACCTTCACCGGTGTGGTGGAGGACGTGGACATAACCGATACGCTGGATCTGATGCTGCGTGTTCATCCTGACACCCGTCAGATCGTGGTGGTGAACGATGCCACGACCACGGGCCAGGTCTACCAGCGTTTGCTACGTGAGATCACGCCTCAATATGCGGATAGGGTTGAATTTCGATACTACACCAATCCGGTCTTAGATGGGATGTTGCGGGAGCTGGGGAATGTGTCGGAACATACCTTGATCCTGCTCGTGTTGCTGAATCGTGATCGAGCTGGAAACTTCTACACCTATGAGGAGAGCATCGAACTCATTTATGAGAACACCCGCGTGCCCGTCTACGGCTTATGGGATTTCTACATGGGACACGGTATTGTCGGCGGGAAGTTGACCAACGCTCGTTCCCAGGGTGAAGCTGCAGCGGAGAAGGCGGTGGAGATTTTGGAGGGAACGCCGGTGAGTGAGGTGGCCGTTCTCAAAGACAGTCCTAATCGCTACATATTTGACTACCAACAGTTGGAGCGATTTGGCATTTCCGTCAATCGCTTACCGGAAGATAGCGAAATCACGAATAGGCCCCCGACGTTCTATGAGCAGTACAGACGCATCATCTGGCCGGTGGCCGGCGTCATCACGGGACTGTTGGCCATCGTGGTTGTCCAGCTGGTCAATCTCCGGCAACGGCGCGAGGTGGAGACCGATCTGCGAGAGACGAACCGGGCGCTGGAAGCAACCCGGGCCACGCTGGAGGAGCGCGTTGCGCAGCGAACCGCCGATTTGGAAAAACGCGGCTGGCAACTGGAGATGGCGGCCGAGGTCGTCCGCGATGCCGCCGGCTTCCGCGATCTCAACATCCTGCTCACCGCGACGGTGGAGCGCATCTCGCGGCAGTTTGGCTATTACCACGCGGGCATTTTTTTGGTCGATGAAAGCGGAGCGTACGCAGTCTTGCGGGCGGCCTCGTCCGAGGGAGGGCGGCGGATGCTGGAGCGCGGTCACCGCCTAACTCGAGAGGTAGGCATCGTGGGCTCAGTCTTGCAGACGGGCCGGTCGCGTATCGCTCTTGATGTGGGCGAGGACGCTATATGGCTTAATAACCCAGACCTCCCTGAGACACGTTCGGAGATGACCTTACCTCTCCGCGTCCGAGGAGAATTGGTGGGCGTCCTCGACGTTCAATCAACTCAGCCGGCGGCCTTTGATGAAGAGGATATCACCATATTGGAGACCATGGCAGACCAGTTGGCGTTGGCTATCGACAACGTGCGTCTATATCAAGAAAGTCAGCAGGCGCTGGAAGAGTTGGAGCGCGTTTACGGTGAACAGTCTCGTAGGGTTTGGGAAGAGCGGATGACCACACGACCGGTCGCCTTCCAGTACACGGGCGTGGATGTCCGGCCGATTCCGGTAGATGAGAGTACAACGTTGTCCTCCAAGAAGGACGCTCGCTGTCTGAGAGCGGATATCTCCTTGCGAGGACAGGTGTTAGCTTCATTAGAGCTGGAACGACAGGACGGCGGCTCGCGCTGGAGCGATGAGGAGCGCGAGCTGGTGCAATCTGTCGTGGATCAAGCCAGCTTGGCCTTGGAGAACGCGCGTCTTTTCGAGGAAACCCGCGCGCTTGCCCAACACGAGCAGCAAGTCGGTGAAATTACCGATCGTCTCCGGGCTCAGTTAGAAATTGAGGCGGTGTTGGAACAAGCGCTGCGTGATTTGGGGCAGGCGTTGGGCGCCGAACGCGCTGTAGCCCGCTTGGCCCTGGTTGGTGATCAAGAGGAGGCGAAATGACGCAATTCGAAAGTCATCAGCGCCCGACGTCGAGGATTCGTGAACTTTGGGAGCGACTGATCAGCGTTGAGCATCCTGATGAGGAGATACAGCGGCTAGGCCGAGTTTTCAACACCTTGCTCTTCATTACGATGGACATCGTGATTGCGCTACTCACGGTCTTCTTGAGTGTGGGCCTCGTCGGTCTCATGCCGCATCCAGATTATATCTTTGGAACGATGCTTACCCTGGCTTTCATTCCGTTTTCCGCTTACTGCTTCTATCGCGTGAAACGGGGCAAAATCCAGTCGACCGTTCAGATCTTTGTGTGGGGCACCTATCTGGGCATAGCTTTGGCTTCTGCGCTTTTTGACGGTATCTATTCGTCCGCGTGGGTGCTCTTCTTCTGGCCCGTTGCGGTCTCCGGAATTTTGCAGAAGCCTGATTATAGCTTACGTTTAAGTGGCGGTGTGCTAGCATTTTTCATCATCTTGCATCTGCTAATGGGGTTCTCCCTTTACACTCCGCCGTTTACAGCGGGGGAAGCAAGCAAAGTCAACTTTGTTGTATTTACGTTAATTATGTTGTTGTCGGCTGGTGGTGGCGTGACCTTTCTGAACATGCGTAGTTTGCGTCAGGCGCTGGGGTCCCTACAAGATGCAACGCAAAATCTTGAGCGCGCCCGCAGCGACCTGGAGCAGCGCGTGGCTGTGCGAACGCAACAGCTGCGCGAACGTGTGAATCAGTTTCAGGCTATCGCCGAGTTGAATCGCGTGTTAGCGGGCATTTTCGATCTAGATGAATTGTTGACCAGAGCGGTCACGTTTATTGCGCAACGGTTTGGTTTTTACCACGTTGGCATTTTCCTCCTGGATGATACGGGGGGCTGGATGGTGTTGCGCGCTGCTTCTTCCGAGGCCGGCAAAAAGATGATCGCGGAGAGGCATAAGCTGGGGGTAGGAGGTGATAGCCTGGTGGGGCAGGCATCGGCTACCTTACGCCCTCAGGTTATCGGTCAGGTTGAACTGACCAGGACTTGGTACGCGAACCCTAATCTGCCAGAGACCTCTTCAGAGATGATCTTGCCGTTGGTTTCGCGAGGAGATTTGATCGGCCTCTTGGATATTCAGAGCAAGCTGGAGGAGGCATTCACAGAAGAAGATGTTCAAGTCCTTTCAATCCTTACTGATGGCTTGGCGGTGTTTATTGAGAACACCCGCTTGCTCGGCGAAACCCGGAGGACCTTGGAACGCTTGCAGCAATATCAGGAGGAAGAGGTTGTCACCGGTTGGCGTCAGGCATTGATGCGACGTCAGCGTGAGATTGCCTACGCCTACAATCGGGTTCACTTGGAAGATCGGGTGCCGGAGGGGTTTGCGTTGTCGGAGGATCCTTCTCACCTGGAGGAAGTTCAAGTGATTCAAAGGGATGGCATGTATCTGCTGCGAGTGCCGGTTCGGATCCAGCGAAGGACGTTGGGCGTGCTCATCTTTGAGTCGCCACATCCCTGGTCGAAGGAGGCCCGGCGGTTGGCAGAGGACGTTACCGAGCAACTGGGTCTGGCGCTGGAAAACGCCCGACTGCTTGAGGAGACGCGACTCCGGGCTACTCAAGAGCGCGCTCGCAGTGAAATCGTGGGGCGGGTTCGAGCATCTGTACAAGTCGATGCGATCCTGCGCAGTGCCGTCGAGGAGTTAGGACGTGCCTTGCAGGTGGAGCGTGCTCGCTTGCAGTTGGTGCCGGCCGAAGTCGAGGATGTTCGAGAATCTGACCGCGATGGAGGCAAAACTTGATATCTCGCTGCTACCGGTGTGGGGTCATACTGCTCTTGATCGCTTTGGCTGGTGCGTCGTGTGGCCAGCGAGTGGAGGAGCCACGCACATCGACGTCCATCCCAACGGCCGAGTTCGTCGGGGAGCAGCCCCTCCGGCTCTTCTTTGTTCGTACCTATTCAGAGGAAGACCCCTGGTCTAACCGCATTCGGACCGGTGTGCTGGAGAGACTGGCCCAGTTGGATTATGCGCAGGCTTCGCAGAATTTGGTGTTATCCGAATTTGCTCTGCGCGCCGAGACGTTACGAGATTCTGTTGAAATCGAAGATCGGGCAACGGCTGCAATTCAAGAAATCAAGGAGTTCAATCCAGACGTGGTGATCGTTGCCGATGATGAGGCCGCGCGGTGGGTGATCAGGGGCTATCCTGACCCCACCCTGCCTTTTATTTTCTGTGGCCTGAATAGCAGTGCCTGGGAGCACGGACTCAGTCGCCCCAACGTAACCGGGGTGTTGGAGAGGACATATCCACTCCAAACGGTGCATCTCGCCAGCGCAATGAAAGGACAGGTTCCTGAAAAGGTTTTGTTTCTCAGCGATGAATCGATTGCCAGCACCTCGGAAGGTGAGGAGGTGCGGGCAGCGTTGCTGGATGCTGAGAACGCTCTTGTCGAAGAGACAGTGCTTCATCAGACGAATGACTGGGAGGCCTGGCAAACCTTCGTTTTGGAAAAAGCGAGCACCTTTGACGTGTTATTGCTAGGATACTTCAAGAATTTGGTGAATGATTATGGGGATCACATACCGGAACGCACGGTGTTGCGGTGGACGCTGGGGAATTCGTCGATCCCGGTTTTCGGTTTGCAGCTCAACACAAACGAAGGCGGGGCTGTCGGGGGGCTCGCCGTGTCCGGTTACGCACAAGGTCAGGAAGCTGCAGAACTGGCCGTCGAAATCTTTCGTGGCACCGAGCCGGCATCGCTGTCTCACCGGGTCCCTGGGTATAATGTGCTGGTGGTTAACCTGGTCGCAGCCCGGTACTGGGATCTTGACGTGCCGTTGGAGCTGCTCATAGGGGCCCGCATTGAGCGAAATTTCCCAATTGCTCTGGGAGGTGAATAGTGGACTCACGACGAGATAGATCAAAACTCGGATTTCTGGCGCTATGTCTTCCCTCATCTCCTTTAGTGCTTCCTGAAAATCTGAGTTCTCATAGTGAGGTCAGGAGAGTCAATGATGTTTGAGAGATCGCTGAGTTTGCGCTGGCGGCTGGTACTTATTGTGGGACTCCTGCCCCTGCTGATCTTGTTGCCGGTATCGGCCTATGTGGGGGGGCGATATCAGGCTCAGTACCGCGACGTACGGTTGAGCAAGGGCGAGATGATTACCCGCCAGCTCGTTCAAACCGTGGAGGCGCTGACACCTTTCATAACTACCATCTATGATCTACCCGCCCTGGGTGGGTACCTCCGTGATAGCGTCCAAGATCAACCTGAGCTGGCTTTTGCGGCCGTCGTCATGGAGAATGGCCTGGTTGTTTACCATTCTGTGCCCGGCAAGAACAATACCTACGCGGCCGGGTTGGCCGATCTCAGCACAGTCTCCTCCCCCGTGGTACGCTCCGTGGTTCCCTATGACAAGGTCTATCTGGTCTTCGAAGAGGTACGCTTGCCCCAAAGCGAACAGGCGCTCTACGTGGTGGTGGGAGAACCGGCGACGGTCGTGGATCCACCTCTTCTGGCGATTGTGCCATCGTTGTCCATTGCGGCGTTGGTGATTGTGCTGGTCATTTTGCTGCTATTCTTTGTGCAGCGCATGGTGGTTCGACCGCTGCGGGTGCTTGCAGAGGGTGTGGCTATTATCGGGGCCGGGGATCTGCAGTACAAGATCAACATCGAGACCAAGGATGAGATCGGTTTCTTGGCCCGCTCCTTTAACAAGATGGGGGACCGTCTACACGATTTGATTGTCAGTCTGGAACGTCAGGTCAAGGAGCGAACGACCGCGCTCGAATGGCGAGGGCGGCAGCTTGAGGGGGTAGCCTTGGTGAGCCGTGAAGCGGCTCAGGTGCGCGAGGTTCTGTCGCTGCTGGAGAGGACCGTGCAGGCCATCTCGGAGCAGTTCGGTTATTATCATGCCGGCATCTTCTTGCTCGATGACAGGCGAGAATGGGCGGTGTTACGGGCTGCGTCCTCTAAGGGGGGACGGCGCATGTTGGCGCGTGGTCACCGTTTGCGCATTGGTCGGCAAGGCATCGTGGGCGACGTGGCCATGAGCGGAGAACCGCGCATCGCGCTTGATGTTGGCGGGGATGCAGTCTGGTTCAATACGCCGGAACTACCGGACACGCACTCGGAGATCGCATTGCCTCTGGTCGATCAGGATCAGAACGTCGTGGGCGTTCTCGACGTTCAGAGTACGGAACCCAGCGCTTTCAGCGACGAGGATGTGGAGGTTTTGCAACTGCTGGCGGATCAGGTGTCGATTGCGCTACAGAATGCGCGGTTGCTGGAGCAAACTCAGTCTGCCTTGACTGAGCTGGAGACCCTGCAGCGCGAGCAACGTCGACGTGGCTGGGCCAGGGTTATCAACCGTATCCGTCCCCAGGCTTATGAGTACGACCGTGTGGATGTGCATCCGGTTCTACCTATGTCGGTGCCGGAAGATTTGGTAGCGGGCACGTTGGCGCACAAGTTGGTTGTTGATGGGGGAGATCCTTATTTGATGGAGCCCATGCGGTACCGTGATGAGACGTTGGCGGTTCTGGCCCTCTCCGATCCCGACCGCATTTGGACCGATGAGGAGATGGAGTTAATACAAAACGTCAGCGATCAGGTTGCTGTTGCGCTTGAGAATGCGCGGCTGTTTGAGGAGACACAGCGTACGGCTCGCCAGCAGGAGCTGTTGAACCTGGTGTTACAGACGGCGTCCACGACCACAAGCGCCGAGGGAGCACTCTGTAAAATCGCCCTGATTCTGGCGCAAGGCCTGGATATGGTGGTGGGCATTTTTACCTATCAAGATTTTGAGGCAGGTGAAGTCTTACCCCAGGCAATTATCCTGCCCGATGGCAGCGAGGCGTTGGAAGAGCGGCAACCGGTGGTGCTGCCGCCGGATTTGCAGGTTTTCTTCAGAGGAATCTCGAGTCCAGAGCTGGGTAGGCCCATCCCATTCTTCCGTGAGTTGCCCCTCGCGGGCGATTATGCCCTGCGCCGTGTGCTCTACGTGGCAATTCGCACGGCTGTGGCCCAGATTGGCTTCATCGCCCTCATTCGTCATCAAGAAGATCAGTTCTTAGATCCGGATACCAGAGACCTTACCAGCGCTCTGGCCAATCAGGTCGCTGTGGTGGTTGAGAATATCAACCTGCTGGCTGAGACCCAACGACGCTCTGAGGAATTGCAACTGCTCTTTAGCGCCAGCGCCGATCTTAACCTGGCCCAATCCTACGGCGAGATTCTCTCGGCGATGCGTGAGCATACCGTGCTCGGGGAAGCGGACCTGGCGACTACGCTAGATTTGTTCAGCGAGCCATGGGAAGGAGATAAGGCGCCGAAGCAAAACACCGTCGTTGCACGTTGGGCCGCAGAGGGCGTGCACGTCGATAGCCGCTATAGTTTGCAAGACTATCCCTCTGCTCCGGCGCTTATCCATGCGGACGCTCCTACGGTTGTCGAAGATGTTCGCAGTGATCAACGTATGGGCGAGTCTCTGCGTGTATTCTATGCAGAGCGGTTTGGGGGCCGGGGGGTGATTATTGTGCCTCTGGTCGTGGGCGGACAGTGGATTGGATTCATCAACGGCGTCTATAGCGCGCCCATCGCTGTTTCAGAAGCAGAACTACGTCGTCTTATGAGCTTGGCGGCTCAGGCAGCCGTGGCGGTCCAGAACCGCTCGCAGTTACGGGCGACGGCCGCGCGAGCGCGCCGCGAGCAATTGATCCGCGAGATCTCGGGGGAGCTCCAATCGGCTGTAGACGTTGAGGACGTGCTGCGTACGGCCGCGCGGGAGGTGGGCCGAGCGTTGCGAGCTCGTCGCACCAAGGTACACCTGGGTGGATCGGGATGGCAGCGGCAGCGCAAGCCGGATACCGGCCCGCTGACCATTCCGCCTGGCACCGGCCCGTTGACGCCACCTGATGAGGAAGATGCATCTTCGTCAGGGGATGGACGCGATGAGAAGGCCTGAGCGGCGGCCTCTGATGCGGCGTCTTGCACATTATTCATTTTGTGTAAAACTGAAGACAGCTGCCGTGGGCAACAGCTGCCGTGGGCATTGGGGACGTGTCCCCCTTTCAGTTTGATCTGTTCACGTATTCACTTATCAACCGAAAAGGAAAGGAGTTAGAATATGTCTGAGAAAACCGCGATGAATACCAACATTCCGAACGCCGGTCGTGTGTACGATTACGTTCTGGGAGGCAGCCATAATTTCGAGGCCGATCGCCAGGCAGCCGAGTTTATGCTGACTCTGGTGCCTTCGACTCGGAAGTGGGTTCGCATGCTGCGCATGTTTATGCAGCTTTCCATTCGTCGTCTGGCGGACGAAGGCTTCGATCAGTTCCTGGATTTCGCTTCCGGTCTGCCAACAGTCGATCACGTTCATCAAATTGCGCCGGATGCTAAAGTCGTCTATACAGACAGCGACCCGATCACGGTAAATTTCGCCCGTGAGCTTATCGGCGAGAACGAGAGCGTGCGATATCTGGAAATGGACATCCGGGATGTCGAGACCCTCGTCAACTCTTCGGCCGTTCAGGAGCTCTTTGACCTGGATCGTAAGATTGCCATCGGGTTTAACGCTGTGACCTGTTTCCTCCCTAAAGAAGAATTGCACGAGTTGATGGCGACACTGTACGCCTGGGCGCCAGAAGGAAGCAAAATGTTTGTGACCTTCGAGACGAAGGACCCGGACAAGATGACGCCCAATATGCAGCAATTTGTGGATATGTTTGACCAGATGGACAGCCCCTATCACTTCCTGACCTTGGAAGAGAGCAAACGGCTCGTGCAACCCTGGCAGGCTGCGGACCCGGGCTTCTGTCCACTGGCTACTTGGCTGGATGTTGAGGATCAGATCACAGAAGAAGATCGTGAGGGGGTGGGACTGGAGTTCTACGGTACCCACTTGGTGAAGTAATTGTACGAGATGAGAAGCGAGCATCACTTATAGGGGATGGATATAGGGGATGGAGGGCGTCGGCATCGTACCTGCCAGAAACTGCTTATCTCGAGGCATTTTCGCCTGCAGAATCCCGACTAGACCTTCGAGGTCTGGCCTTCTCCCCAATTGTTATATGCACCCGGGGGGGATGTTGTGGTTATCTCCGTGATGACCACGACACCTCCTGCTCTACTGATAAAGGCACAAAATAAAATATAAAAAGGGTCCAAGAATTGGATTTCTATATAGGTATCTATTTAGTCTTCTGAGGTGCGACGCACTTTCGCCGAAATTCACGAGCCGGGAACTCCTAAACCGTGCTCGGAGAACTTTGTAGCGCGGTTTGTTTCGATCCGTAAGTGCGTTGCACCTGGACGCTCACAAACCTAAACGGTTGCCTATATAGTTTTATAATTTATTGAGATAATAAATACAGTTTGGATGCAGGAGAGATGGTATGGAGACTTTAGACAATCTCAGAGAACACATTGAACAGCGCGGGTTGGCGTATCGTTCAACACTGAATGATCGCTTACTTGAGGCGTTGCGGTCGACCCTGTTCACCAATCGTTCTTCTGTATTGCCAATGCAGTTGTCGACTGTCGCCGATGAAGTTACGGACGCTTACTTCGCCTTTTTACTCGACGAGAACAATCATGAAGATATTCGTCGCCAAGGTGTTTATTACGCCGCCCAAGGCTTTAGCGAATCGTCGATCCTTCGCTTGAATACGACGTTACGTCGCTTCTGCAGACAGCACCTGGACGGTGAGGGCGTATCGGATGGACTCTTTGAGAAGACCGATGATTATACCGTGGTACTCCTTAAGGGCTTTATCCGGGAGCGTGAGCAGATCGTGCTTCGTGAGCAGGAGGAACTTCGTCAGGCTCTCCAGAAAGCCATCAGTCATTACACTAACCAGATGTACACTGCATCCGAAGTCGCTAAGGCAGCATCTTCCATCTTGCAGCGACCACAGCTGCTGGACAGGGCTGTTGAGCTGATTCGCGAGCGGTTTGATCTCTATTACGTGGGGATCTTTCTGCTGGACAAGGACGAAATATGGGCCGAACTGCGTGCCGGTACTGGCGAAGCCGGTCAACAGATGCTTGAGGCCGGCCATCGCTTGCGCGTCGGCGGTGACTCAATGATCGGCCAGAGTATTGCCCAGCGAGAAGCCCGTATTGCCCTGGACGTCGGCGAAGAGGCCTTCCATTTTGATAATCCCGTGCTGCCCGATACCCACTCCGAGATGGCGTTACCGCTTATCAGTCGTGATGAAGTTATCGGCGCCATGACCATCCAATCGGAGGAGCGAGGGGCCTTTGCGCAAGAAGATACCCTCTTCATGCAGATGATGGCCGATCAGTTGGCCAACGCTATCCAGAACGCCACGTTTTACGAGGAGACGCAGCGGGCTTTGGAGCAGACCGTCGCTGTCTACGAGGCCGGACGGGCTGTGCTCTCCTTTAGGAATCTCCCCGATCTGCTGCAGGAGATTGTCGAGGGCATTGGGCGTGTCTTGGACACAGATCGCGTGTCCATCATACTTATGGACGTAGAGGCCAGAAAAGTCGAAGAGATTGTGATTGCCGGACTGGAGCCCGGCGTCGAGGTCGTTCAGGTTGAGTTTGATGAATTTTGGGAGGGCTTAGCCGGCTGGTGTATTCGCGAGCGCGAACCGGCCCTCTCCCCAAAGGGCAAGCCCGATCCCCGTGAGAGCCCAGAGGTGCAACGACGTCGCCGCGAGGTGGGGGCGGGATCCATCCTTACTATGCCGCTTCTGATTCGGGATGAGGCCTTTGGCGTGATTACCGCGATCAATAAGCCTGAAGACCGCAATTTTAATGAGCAGGACGTCATGCTCCTGATGCCCATTGTCAATCAAGCGGCGGTCGCTATCCAGAACGCGCAGCTGCTTGAAAAAAGAGCGCAATCTCTGCGCCGCACAAACCTGTTGTACCGTGTTGCCAGCGCGGTGATTTCCTCCGAGGACTTGACAGAGGTCTTGGATGAGGTGGCCGATAGCGTTGCCATGGCCCTTCCGGCTGACCGTGTTTCAATCATTTTACTTGATCTGCTGCGTGAGAACGTCACCCACTCCGTTCGGGGCGGTGTGGGAGCCGACTTGATCTCTTTAGAGATTACATTCGATGAACTCTGGAATGGCCTAAGCGGCTGGGTATTGCGCAGACGCGAACCTGCTATCTCGCCCCAAGGCGTCCTTGATCCCCGGGAGAGTCCCGAAGTTCAGGCCCGGCGCAAAGCGGCGGAGTGCGGGGCCGTTCTCGTCGTGCCGGTCGAGTACCAGGATCAGCTCTTGGGCACAATGACGGCCATCAACCCTCCGGGCGACCTGGATTTTGGTGAAGAGGATGTGGAGCTGCTACAGGCGATGGCTGTACAGGTGGCAACGGCACTGGTCAACGATCTGCATCTGAAAGCGTTGGAAGCGCGGGCCTTGCAGCTCCGTACCGCGGCAGAGGTCACCCAGAGCGTCTCCGCGATGTTGGATGTTGAAGAGCTGCTTCCACAGACGGTTGATCTCGTTAAAGAAAGCTTTGATCTGTACTACGCGGGTATCTTCATGCTAGACGACGCGGCTCAATGGGCCATTCTGGAGGCCGGCACGGGGGAAGCGGGTCGTCGGCAGCTGGAAGCCGGACACCGTTTGACCGTGGGCGGCGACTCGATGATCGGGCAATGTGTGGCCCGGCAAGAGCCGCGAATCGCTATGGAAGTCTCCGAGGAAGACCAACGCTACGCCAATCCTTACTTGCCGGAGACCCGCTCAGAGATGGCACTGCCGCTGATCTCGCGCGGAGAACCCCTGGGCGCCATGACCATTCAGTCCACAGAGCGGTATGCGTTTGACGAAGAGGACGTGACTATCTTAGAGACCGTGGCCGGGCAGCTGGCAAACGCCATTGCCAATGCGAGACTCTACGCGGAAGCGGAAGAACGCTATCGAGATTTGCAGGCGCTGCAACGCCGCCTAACCGGAGAAACGTGGGCCAGCTACGGAGCCCAAGAGGAGATTCTTGGCTATACCTACGATCTCTCCCGGCTTGAGCCTCTGCACGGTCAGGCTGTTCCTATGGATATGCCGGCTTTCTCTCACGATGGACCGATTATTCGGGAGGACGGCGAGAGGGTTACGCTGACCGCACCCATTGCCTTGCGAGATGAGCCGGTCGGTGTGCTGGAGGTTGAGGATACCATAGATCGCCAGCTCTGGTCAGAGGACGATCTGGCTTTGATTGAGGAGGTGCGGGAGCAAATTGCGCTGGTTCTGGAAAACCGATTGCTCTTTCAGCAGACGACCGAGGCGTTGACGGAGACGCGGGCGCTCTATGAGATCACGCGCAATATCGGCCGGGCAGTTTCTGTTGAAGAAATCCTGAGTGAAGCCGTGGCGGGGTTCAGCCGGCGACCCGAACTGGATCGTGTGGTGGTAGCACGGCTTGATCCGCCGGAGAATCCCGAGGTCTTGGATGTTGTCGTCAGTTGGGCTCGCAATGGAGCAAGTGCAAAGTCGGGGCAGCGTTATCCCTTAGACTATTGGGAGAATTTCTACGAGGTGTTTGTGGAAAAGGGCGTCTTCTTCACCAGCGACGTCGAACAAGATCCTCTTTTTGATCAGACAAATCTGGCAGTCTATCGGCAATTGGGCGTCCGGGGGATGGTAGCGTTGCAAATCGCCGTGCGAGATGAACCCTATGGCATGATGCTACTCTATACCCGCGCCCCCTATGAATTCTCTTCGGAAGATCTTCGCTTTTACGATACAATCATCCGCGCTGCGTCGGTGGCGCTGGAGAACCAGTTCCTGCTTGAAACAACCCGTGAAGAGGCTGATCGCCGTCTGTTCTTGAACCGGATTATGAGCGAAGCTGCAGCCAGCTTGGAACCGGAAGACTTGATGCAAAATGTAGGCGAATTGCTCACCGAACACTTCAACATGCCGATTATGTTCTGGCGCTGGGATGGGTTCAAAGCGTATCCCACTGCTGTATATCGCCACGACGGGAAGCTCCTTGATCTCGACCGGAACATGGGATGTGAGCTCGTCGGCATGCCGGGGGTCGGTGCGGCGATCCGCTGGGAGCGTTCCATCCTGTGGAATTTTGAGGGGCACTCGTATAAAGGCGATGCTCTGTTCACCCGTATTCTTGAGGAACTCGATCTCGTGTCGGCGTTCTCCGCGCCCTTGATGGTGCGTGGAGACGTGCTGGGGTTGATCTCACTTGGCCGGCAGAGAGATCACCCTATGATTGACGAACGTGAGAAGGCCGTGCTACGAAGTGCCGCCGTGAACATCGGCGTCGCTTTGGAGAACGCCAATCTCTATCAGGAGGCTCAAGAGACCGCCGAACGTTTGCGCGAGGTCGACCGTCTGAAAAGCGAATTCCTGGCTAACATGTCCCACGAGTTGCGGACACCGCTGAACTCGATCATTGGCTTTTCCCGCGTGATGTTAAAAGGCATTGATGGTCCGCTGACCGAGATGCAGCGGACGGATCTACAGGCGATTTTCGAGAGTGGCAAGCACTTGCTCAACCTCATCAATGACGTTTTGGATCTTTCCAAGATTGAGGCAGGCAAGATGGAGTTCGTCTTCGAGCCTACCGATGTCGAAGAGATTGTCAGAGGTGTGATGTCTACGGCCATCGCGCTCGTCAAGGAGAAACCTATCGAATTGCAGCAGGAGGTGCCGGAAGACCTGCCCACGATCCTGGCTGATGAACGGCGCATCCGTCAAGTCGTTCTCAATCTCGTTGGAAATGCCGCTAAGTTCACCGAGGAGGGGCATATTAGTGTTTCCGCCAGCCAACAGGGGGACGAAGTCGTGATTGCCGTGGAGGATACCGGGATTGGCATCCCACCGGAGAAACAGGATCACGTTTTCCGGGAGTTCCAGCAGGTTGACTCCTCTTCGACGCGGCGATTTGGAGGCACCGGCTTGGGTCTGCCGGTGAGCAAAAAATTCGTAGAAGCTCATGGTGGTCACATCTGGTTTGAGAGTGAGGTGAATCTTGGAACCACGTTCTACGTCGCATTGCCCATTGACGGACCGCCGCCAGAGCCTTCTGAGGAGGCGTTGCCAGAACAACGGGTGCATGCGGAGCACACCGTCCTTACTGTGGACGACGATGAAGGCGTGATTACCCTCTTCCGACGTTATTTGGAGAAGCAGAGCTATCACGTGGTAGGATTGACCCGCGCCGATCGAGTGGTGGAGGAGGCAAAGCGGATTCAGCCCTACGCCATCACGTTGGACATCCTGATGCCGGATGTTGATGGCTGGGACGTGATTCAGGCGCTCAAGTCCGATCCTGAGACGCGGAATATACCCATTGTTGTGTGCTCCATCGTCAGCGATCGGGATAAAGGTCTTAGCCTGGGGGTGGCCGATTATCTGGTCAAGCCTATTTTGGAGAAGGATCTATTGGATTCCTTGGATCGCCTGTCAAAGAAAACAAAAGAGACTCAGAATGTGATGATTGTGGATGACAGTGAGAAGGATCGGAAGCTCTTACGTCGTATTCTTGAGGGGGTGGGTTACGATGTGATTGCAGCCTCTGGCGGCATGGAGGCTATCGCCAAGATTGGTGACAAGCCGCCGGATCTGCTCGTGCTTGATTTGATGATGCCGGAGATGGACGGTTTCGCGGTATTGGAAACCCTACGTTCCAATGAGGCGACTCGCCAGCTTCCCGTTGTGGTGGTCACGGCAAAAGAGTTGACTTTGGAAGAGCGAGAACGTCTTAACATGCAGGTGGCCGCGCTGCTAGAAAAGGGAATTTTTGATCAGGAGATGTTGCTGCGGGATGTTGCATCGGCGCTAGATCAGCTCTGAGTGACACCAGGCGGAGGCCCATCTGAAAATAGCTCTTGACAGTGATCGTCCACAGATGTAAAATGATCTCGGTAAAGAATTTAGTATCCACCTTTAATTTTCAGGAGGTTCAGCATGGCTTATGTGATTACCGATCTTTGTGAACGTGCAGGTGACTGTGCTCCGATTTGCCCCACGGACTCCATCCATTTCGTCGAGGATGATCCCGAATGGCCCAATTACTACATCGACCCCGACACCTGCATTGATTGCGGTGCTTGTTACGCTGAGTGCCCCAACGAGGCAATCTTCCCGGAGGATGAGGTCCCTGACGAATACCTGGACAACATTGAAGAAAATGCTGCGTTCTACATGGAGGGCCCGGGGCAGGATCTTGTTTGATATGTTTGACGGTAACGCTAAAAAAAGACCGACGCGAGCGTCGGTCTTTTTTGTTGTTGGGTTCCTTATCAGGACACGTAGATAGGACTGGAGAAAATCCAACCTACTTTAAGACCTCGAAAGCGACGGTAAACCTCAACCCGGTAGATGCCCGGCTCGGCTGATGTATAGGTCAGCTGAGTGCCCGATTCTTTTGCGATAACCTTACGATCTCGGCGCAGGTGAATTTCACCTTTCGCCGGCAGTTCGACCGTAAGCGTCAGAGCTCCCAACCGCTTGAGCTCCTCTCCAACAGTGACGCGCGCCGCGCCGCTGCGAATGTTGAATCGGAAGCCTCGGGTGGGGTGGGGGAGATCGTAGCCAACCCAGGTGTGTCCGGCTCGTATCGCTTCGTAGATCAACTGCCGATCCTTGTCGAGTTTACCGGTTAAGGGACTGGCTGTGAGGACGTGAGTGTTCACGCAGCGAAATAGATACCGGTACGGAAACAGGGTGCGCTTGAAAGGCCCCCGTCGATATTCCTGGGCGTGCGCATCGGCGCCGCCCAGGGCTGCCAGACGCATGCCTTTACTCAATAACTCATCCCAGAGGCGTAGCGTGGCTTTATGAGGGCCTCGGATGCCCCAATCGGGTCGCAGTGCATAGATAAGCGCGACGGGGAGAAACCAGAGCAGGCCTTTGAACTCCGACATGTAATTCCATATCTCCAGCCCGTGCACGTCATGGATGGGCCACGAAGTCCAGGGGATGGCGTCCAGGCCATCCCCAAGAAGGCCGCGCTTCTCCACAGGGTGGGCGATGAAGCAAAGGCCGTCGCACGCAGTTACCTTGTCGATCAGGGTTTGAGGGCTGCCAAAGGCATAAGGTGCCATCTCTTGCTCGGCTCCATACACCAACAGGTGATTGGCCGGGGGGTGTCGCTGATTGTTATGGACCTCTTCTCCGACCAAAAGTAGCACAGGTCCATAATAGCCTTCGACACCCTGGACCCAGACATTGTGATCGGTGGTGATTACAAAATCGAGCCCGGCAGTTTCTGCGGCTTCGGCCAGATGTTTGTGCCGGGCCGTACCATCTGAATAGACAGTATGGGCATGGAGGTTGCCAACGTACTCTCGATAAGCTTCCATATCTTATCCATCGTAATGGGAATGAGTGAATTGTCAACCTGAGTGATGAGGCATCGGAGTGTGTTCTGCTTGTTTCCGAGGCGCTAACTACGGACAAAGTGCGTTGCCCCTCAGAAGCCTAAACAGATAATCGTTTTTGACTATCAAATTGACTCCACTGAAAAAGGTTGTGCCTCACGCAAAGCCGCCGCCGACCAAAGGTCGGACAGTCGCCAAGATTTTTAAGCTACCTGTTATTTTTATAAACAGTAAAACCAACTCAGATCAATAAAATTTACCCTCCTATGAATTTCCTTTGCGTTCTTGGCGCCTTTGCGTGAGGTTGATGGTTATTTCAGTGCAGTCAAGATTAATCACAGTTAGGCCATGCATCCACGAGAGCGGCTAAGTTCTCAAATACCAGATCGGGATGCACGGGCGAACCGGCGAGGTCGGCCCGTTGGTGGACACCGGAGAGTAGCAGTGCCGTCGCCATGCCCTGGCGCACGCCCCCCAGAAGGTCAGTATCCAGACGATCCCCGATGACCAGCGTCTCATCGGGCGTCACGTCCATACGTGCCAACGCCTGATGGTAGAGGATGGGCTCGGGCTTGCCCGCGATGGTCGGTTTGACGTCGGTGGCCGTCTCCAAAAGGGCCAACTGCGCGCCCGCGCCGGGCACCAGGCCGCGCTCGCTGGGATAAGAGCGGTCGGGGTTCGTGCCGACAAAGCCCGCGCCGTCCCGGATCAACAACGCCGCCTGGGCCACGGTCTCCCACGTCATGTCGGTGTCCCAGCCAACCACGACGTACTCCACCGCGCTGCCGTCCGCCACCAGACGGAAGCCACGCGAACGCAGCGCCTGTCGCACGCCGGGCCCACCCACGGGAAAGACGGTGGCGCCCGGATCGGCCCGCTCCGCCAGATAGTCGGCGGCAGCGAGCGCGGAGTTCAAGATGTGCTCAGCCGGGGTCTCCAGGCCGAACCGCGCCAGTTTTGCGACGTAGTCCTCCGGTGTGCGGCTCGAGTTGTTGGTGATCAGCGTGTAGCGCAAGTCGCGCTCTCGAATTAGGTCGAAGAAGGCGTGCAGCCCCGGCAGCGGCGTCTCCCCGCGCCAGAGCACGCCGTCCATATCGACGATGAGCGCGCGGATGGCATGCAACCTCTCCCAGGGCTCCTGTTGCCTGGTCTCGGCGCGAAGGCGCGTGTATGCCTCGGGCGTGTCCACGTCTGTCAATATTTCGGGATCCTCAACGGGCAGCGTCGCCAGGCGCTCACGGTAGGTCTCGAAGAGCGCACGCCCGCCGACGTCACCGGTGAGCTGGGCCAGCTCCGCAAAGAGAGGTCGCCCGAAGAGCACGGGACCGCCGCGCCGCTTATCTGCGATGGGCACCACAATGTCCGCGCCGGACGCTCGCCACCGCGCCACCAAGGCCTGCAGAAAGCGCGGCGTGACGCGCGGCTGATCAATGGGCAAAAAGATCGCGGCTTCCACGTCCCCCGGCAGGGCCGCCAAGCCGACGTGAATGCTCGTGCTCATGCCCGCTTGCCAGCGATAGTTGCGCAGCACCTGGACGGGCCGGCTTTCCAGCAACGGGACAACACGCTCGGCCTCCGCCCCAACGACGGTAACCACTGGGGCCAGGCCGGCGGCCCAGGCAATATCGGCGGTGTGCGCGATCAGTGGGCGTCCTTCCCAGGACAGAAGCTGCTTGGGCTCGCCAAAGCGGCTCGATCCGCCGGCTGCCAACAGTACAGCCGCGACGTTTTGTTCAGACATCTTCGATGTATCTCTCCTTATCGTGTACGAGTCATTGTACCGGGGAACTATCTGGAAACAAACCCAACTTCCTCATTTCGCCCACCCCAGGTCCTCGGCATCGCGCCGATGACCGTGATGGTGCTCGTGATGATGGTGATGATCGTGCTCACCGTGGTCATGGGCCGCGCCCTCGGGCGGCTCCGGCAGCGACATGGCGTCGATCACGTCCTCGAGCTCCGCATCGGTGGCGCCCGCCGCGCGCCGCTCCACGATCGCGCGGAAAGCGTCTCGATCCATGCCAAAGGGCGCGACCTCGTCGGTCAACGCGCCGCCTTCCTGCAAGACCTGGGCAGCTCTCTGCACGTCGGCGTCCCGCGCAGCCTGCGCCCGCTTATCAAAGGCCGCCCGGCGCTCGGACTCGGAGCGTGTGGTGTTGACCGTCGAGACCAGCTTCTCTACATCCTCTGCGCCGCACCGGGGGCACGAGGGCGGCGGCGCATTCAGTTGGCGGGCGAAATGTCGATAGCGTCCGTGGCAATGCGGGCAGTAGTATTCGTAAATGGGCATATAGACTCCTCAATGACAAATTACAAATGAAAAATGTGTGATGACAAACGCCGGTTAGACATGGCGGGTCAAGGCTGGGCTGCTTCGGACGTGGCGGCGTCGTGATTGAGGGAGGAGCGCTGCCAGAATGTCCGTACAGACAAGCTCAGTAGATAGGCGAGGCCGGCAACGAGGATGATGGAGGCGCCCGAGGTGAGGTTCCAGACGTAGGAAAGCCAGAGGCCAACGGTGGTGAAGATCATGCCCAGTCCACTGGCAAATATCATCATCTTCTTCAGGTCACGAGTGAACTGACCGCTGATGGCGGCCGGAATGGTCAGCATGGCGATAACCATGATCAGCCCCACCACGCGCATCAGCATGACGACCGTCAGCGCGATCATGGAGATGAGCACGAGATAGACCGCATCGACCGGCACGTTCTTGATCAGCGCGAAAGCCGCGAATTCATTCGCCGGGATTTGAAGTTAACATTGTCAAGTTAGTATATGTTTCGTCTCCCGAGGTGCAACGCACTTTCGCCGAAGTTGACAAGCCAGGATATGCTAAACCATACCTGGATAACTCCGTAGAGCGGTCTATTTCGATTCGTAAGTGCGTTACACCTATGTGCTCCCAAATCTAAATGGTTACTGCTCCTACTCCGCCAGTACGTCGGCAAAGGTCGCGGCGATGTCCCGTAGATTCGCCAGCCAATCCCGCGCCAGGGGACTGACGAGCAGCACCTCGCCGCCAATTTTCTGGGCGATGGTCTCCGCAGCGCTGGTGCTGAACTCCGGCTGAGCAAAGATCACCTTGATGTTCTCTTCCTGGGCCTCGTCGATGAGCGCCGCCAGCTCCTGCGCGCTGGGCTCCTGCCCGCCGACCTCAATGGGAATCTGCGTCAGATTGAACTCATCGGCGAAGTAGCCCCAGGACGGATGGAAGACCATGAACGCGCGATTCTCCACCCCGGCAAGCGTCTTATGGATGTCGGTCTGCAGCGCGTCGAGATCGGCGAGGAAGGCCTCCAGATTCACGGCGTAGTCCGCCTCGTGCTCCGGATCGAGCTCGACGAGCGCGTCGTGGATGGACTGAGCCTGCACCTTGACCAGTTCCGGCGACAGCCAGATATGCGGATCGAGGGCGCCCTCGGCGTGCTCCTCGTCTTCATGCTCCTCATCCGCGTGCTCTTCCTCGTGCGCCTCTTCGTCGTGATGAGCATGGTCCGATATCGGCAAGCGCTCAACGTCCGCCGCCGTGTCGACGATGCGCATGTCTGGATTGGCGTCGGCGATGCTGAAATAAGCCACCGACTCGCTCAGCGCCGCCAGCTGCTCGGGCTTCGGCTCGTAGGTCGCCGGACTGGCGCCGGGCTCCACCATCACGTTGACGGTGACGTGCTCCCCGCCGATGCGCTCTACGAAGTACGCCTGCGGCACGATGCTGACGGTGACCGAGAGCGGTCCTTCTCGAACGTCGGCATTGTCTGCCGACCCACAGCTCCCCAGCACCATAGCTAGCAGCAATGTGAGACTTATCAAATAGCTCTTGTGCTGCATCTTCCTTGCCTCCTACACGCTCTAGTTTTCTTCCTGACATTCTGGACAGCGACCGAAAAGCTGTAACAGATGATCCACGACCTGGAAATCCGTCCGGGCCTCAACGCGGGCGATCAGCGTGTCCAGATCATCGCTGCCAACAAACTCCACCGCACGTCCGCACACCTGGCAGACCAACACGTGCCGGTGTCCCGGAGAAATGGGCAGATAGCCGTGGCACCCTTCGCCGCGATGGACGCGGCGCACCAGGTCAAACTGCTCGAAGAGCTCCAGCGTGCGGTAGACGGTGACCAGGCCCAACTTGGCGTGGAGGTCCGTCCCGCGATCAAAGATCTCCTGGGGGTTCAACGGACGCTCCGTCTGCTGCAGCACCGTCATCACCGCCTGTCGAGGTTCAGTGATCCGATACCCCGCTTCTGACAGCCGTTCTTCCCATCCTCGCATCGTCACTCCATCCAATTTATTGAAATAATTTTTCAATAACAACTGTAACACGGAGAGGGTATGTGTCAAATTTGGCTGGAGGGG
>DAOTUH010000389.1:0-14369 GCA_034437255.1 Anaerolineae bacterium | reverse complement strand
GCTGGACGACGCGCTGGCGGTGGGCGCTTCGGCGCAGGTGACGGTCACCGGGCGGATCGCCAGTCCGCTGCGCGACGGTACGATACTGACCAACACGGCTGGCGTCACCGCCACCAACGATCTGACCGGCGATTCAGTGACCCACATCGCCACGGTCAGTGCAACCAACAAGATCACGTTGAGCAAGACCGTATCTCCGGTGTACGTGCAGACGGGCCATCTCGTCACCTACACCCTCATCCTCACGAACAGTGGCACGGGGATCGCGCAGGTTGCGCTGACGGACACGCTCCATGCTGACTTCAGCCCCTCCACGTACACCACGACTGTGACGGTGCCCGGACACCAATGGGAGACCGCGGTCAACACGGAGACGGTCATCTTTACGGCACAGGTCCCGATAACCCAGGGGACCTACTACAACGAGGCTATCACGGCGACTTATGGAAGTGAGGTCGTGACGCTCACGCATACTGCGCCCATCACAGCGGTGGAGCCACACGTTGCGATCCACAAAGTGGCGACGCCCGACCCGGTGCAGGCCGATGAGATACTGACCTACACGATCCGCGTCACGAATACAGGCGAGATCCCGCTCACGGATGTTGTTATCACCGATACGCTGCCGCTGACCGTCACACCCAGCGGTATCCAGACGTGGACGGTATCTGAGCTGGCGCCGCACGATGTCTGGACTCAGACCGTGCCGGTCACGGTCAGCTGGGGGTACAGCGGTACGCTGATCAACGAGGTTGAAGTGCGCACGGCGGAGGGTGCGACGGACGTCTATTCAATGATCTCCCTGGCCGAAGTCACGCCGGCTGTCGAAATTGAGAAGCGCGTCGATCCCGCGCTGGTGGAGGCAGGCGATCCGCTGACGTACACGATCATCGTGACAAACACCGGCAATGTCGATCTGAATGGGACGGTGACGGACACCCTGCCCCTCACGGTGACGCCCACCGGCGTGTTGACGTGGACATTGCCCACGCTGACCAAGTTGAGTCCTGTCTGGCAAGACACTGTTGTTGTGACGGCAGCCTGGGGCTACAGCGGCACGCTGACCAACGACGTCGAGGTGGCGACGCTGGAGGGCGCTCAAGCGCAGGATACGGTGACATCGAACGCCGAGACGATCCCCGGTCTGGCAGTCGCTAAACAAGCAGAGCCGGATGACGGGGTGCGAGCCGGGGAAACCGTGACGTATACGCTTACCGTCACGAACACCGGCAGCGCCGATCTCCATGCGGTCATCACGGACACGCTACCTATCTCGGTCACGCCTTCGGGGCTGTTGACGTGGACGGCGACGCTTCCCGCGCCCGATGGTGTCTGGACAGAGCAGGTCACGGTGACAGTGGACGCGGATTATGCCGGGCCGCTGCTCAATGAAATAAAGGTCAGCGCAGAGGAGGGTGCTGGTGGCACAGACGAGGTCACGATTTATGCAGAAATTCCTATCACGGGTTTGGTCGCCGAGAATGACGGTCCAACCACGCTGAATGACGTGACCACGCTAACAGCTACGCTTACCAGCGGCAGCAATGTGACCTACACTTGGGCCTTTGGCGATGGAACGGGCGCAACCGGTGCGGTTGCCACGTACACCTATCCCGCCGTGGGCACCTACACAGCCGTGGTCACCGCGTCGAATGCCGTCGATGTGGTCACGGCGACGACGGTGGTGACCGTTACCGACGTGCCGATTACGGGCCTGGTGGCAGACAATGACAGCCCGACGTTGTTGGGTAATGTCACCACGCTCTCGGCGACGGTAGCCACAGGCAGCAATGTGACCTACGCCTGGGCCTTTGGTGATGGTCAATATGATAGCGGTGCCATTCTCTCACATCAGTATAGCGCAGTTGACACCTACACGGCGGTGGTCACGGCGACGAACAACGTGGACGTCGTCACGGCGACGACGGTGGTCACCATTACCGACATCCCCATCACCGGGGTGCAGCTGGTCGATGACAGCCCGACGCTGCTGGGTGAAACGACAACGTTGACGGCTTCAGTCGATGCCGCTAGCAACATCTCCTACACCTTGGACTTTGGCGACGGATCAACGCCGGTCGTCGGGACATTAACGCCCGGATTGCCGCTGCCCTTTATCCACACATATCCGGCGGAAGACGTCTATACAGCCACACTCACGGTTAGCAATACGGCCAGCCTGTTACGGACGACGTCACGGGTCACCATCGTGGATGCGGAACCCATCACGGGCTTGCAGGCCCACAACGACGGGCCGACGACGTTGGGCAGCGTCACGACGCTGTCGGCCACAGTGGCGACGGGTACCGGCATCACGTATGACTGGACCTTCGGTGACGGCGGGACGGGCAGCGGTGCGGTTGTCACGCACGTGTACCCGGCAGTAGACATCTACACGGCGACGGTTACGGCAAGGAACCTGCGCGGTCAGGCTCTGGCAACTACCGTGGTTTCCGTCACGTCACCATCCTACGCTATTTACCTGCCGCTGGTGATGCGATCGTACACGATCAACGCACCCGATCTGGTTGTCACGGGTATCACGGCGGAGCCCCAGGGTGGCGAATATCTAATAAGCGTTACGGTCGAGAATCAAGGGCTACAGCCGGTCGAACTGGGCAATAACTTCTACGTTGATTTTTACGTGGACCGTGAACCGGAGCCTTTAGTGTCTGGTGAGATATCTTGGGGTGCTCAGGGGGCCTGGTTCACCGTCGGCGCGAGCTACACCTTCACAGAGATGTATACCTTTACGACCACTGGCACACATCTGCTTTACGCACAGGCGGATACCGACAATACGGTGATTGAGTCGAACTATGGGAATAACACCTACGGTCCAATCTCGGTGAATGTGAGCGGAGCGCAGCAGCTGGACGAAGGGCGCGAGCAGCAACCGACGCCGCCATTAACGGGGCCGAGACCCACACCGACAGCACAACCATAGGGCATGATACGTATTCTGTATAGGGCGATGTTTGATCTATGCTTATGTCTCATATCCTCTGGCCCGTGGGTTGTGGCTCATGACGGGATTTCGAAGCGGATCAGATGCCGAAACCGTCCTCGGTACTCTAGAACGTGCGTAGACGTGAGCAAGGCAAACGAAGCCGGGATTGATGTGCGCTGAGGTTAATGCGCATGGCAAACATGACTGGAGGCCGCTTATTGCGTCTGCGCCACACTGGAACTGCTTCGTTTGCCCATGACTTTTATTTTGTGAGTATCTGGTAGTTTGTGCTACAATAAGGGGGCTAGGCGTTTGCGGAAAACTACTCAACCGTGGAGGTTACGATGATCCGACACATCCAAAAGCCTGTACTACGCTGGATCGGGGTCATTCTACTGGTTTCTTCATGTATCGTCGTGGTCAGTGGTGGGTTACGTGTCGCCCCCGTTGAGGCGCAGCGTCCTACGCCGACGAATGTGACGGGGGAAACGCCGACGGAGGAGCCCCGTCCTTCTCCGACCGATCCTCCGACCGATCCTCCGACTCCAACGACGGAACCTACGGAGGAACCTATGCCCACAGAAGAGCCTGAGCCCACAGATGAACCCACATCAACGGTAGAGCCGACCTTCACGGAGGAACCTGAGCCGACGGAGAAACCACCTCCCCATCAGGAGGCTCCTGCACAGCCCACGGCGACATTAACTCCTACTGCTACGCCTACCATGCCGCCCAATGGGGAGCGTCTACCGCTCACGGGAGCGGGCCTGACGCTGGTTCTGATCGGCCTGGGGTTGATACTGGTGGTTCTTATCGTGCGTCCGCTGCGCAAGCGCGTGCGAGGCGAGGTCGATTCTGATGGTTCCTCGATGAAGTGAGAGGGTAGGACAGAGATTTGGGGCCAAAGCAGAGCGCTTTGGCCTCCTTTTTATGCTATATAGGGCACATTTGAGGAGGGAGGGACGATGCAACATTTTGAGATTCTAAAGCGTGCGTGGAAGAAGACCTGGCGTTATCGGGCTTTGTGGATCTTCGGATTGCTCGTTGCGCTGACGGCGGGTGGAGGTGGTGGCAGCAGCGGTGGTGGGGGAAGCTGGGGCAGGCCCGGCCAACGTTTTCAGTATGGATTCCCGGGCGAGGAGTCCATTTTTGAGACGTTGGAGCCAATATGGGGGTTTCTGGCGGCCTTTCTGGTCGTGTTTGTGATTCTACTCATCCTCCTTGGCTTGATCTTCGCCGTCCTCGCTGCGATCGCTCGCTACGTGGGGCAGAGCGCGTTGATGCAGCTTGTAGATCGTGAGGAAGCTGACGGAACGCTCCCCACGTTAGGTGATGGATTTCGGCTCGGGTGGTCTTCCGCGACGCTGCGCCTGTTTCTGGTCAATCTCGTCGTGGGCGTGCCCATCGCGCTCGTTGCAGTCGTGCTTATCCTGCTTTCCGGGACGCCGCTGCTGCTGTGGCTGACCAGGGATGCGGGCGCGGGCATCGTGGGCACGGTGCTTGCAGTGGGACTTTTCATCCTCGTCCTGCTTTTTGTCGCTCTCATCAGCGTGATTGCTGGATTCTTCCTCCCTTTCTACCAGCGTCGCAGCGTGTTGGCAGGACGTGGGGCCTTTGCGGCCATCGGTGAAGGTGTTTCGCTGGCCTCCCGTCACGTGGGCGACGTGCTCTTGATGTGGATTATCATGATCATCGTCAATATCCTGGGCGGTCTGGTGCTGGCCATCGTTGCGCTGACCCTGGTGCTGTTGGCTTTGCTGCTCGGTGGGCTGCCCGCGCTGCTGGTGGGCTGGGTGCTCTCTGGGCTCTTCAGCTCGTCCGTGGGCTACGTCATCGGGGCCGTCGGGTTGATCCCGTGGCTCTTTGCATTGGTTATCCTGCCCTCTCTGTTGCTCCGGGCCCTGTTCGAAGTCTTTAAATCCACAGTCTGGACGTTGACGTATCGAGCGTTGTTGGCAATGCATGAGACCGATACTGAGACATCTGGGGAGGCGTGATGGATACAGAACAGACATCGATTCAACGATTGCCTGTCCGGCGTTTGACGCTCTACAAACACGGAGTGGGGTTCTTTGAGCGCCAAGCCCCGTTGAGCGGCGAGACGCTTCGCTTGACCTTCCGCCGGGATGAGATCAACGACGTGCTTAAGAGCCTTAGTGTCATCGACCGTGGAGGGGGTCAGATTCTGGGCATGGATTACGCGACGCCGCAATCTGACGAGGAACGGCTGGCCGGCTGTACCGTCCGTCCGGCGGAAGAACGCACCCTGCAAGATCTGATCGTCGATTTGCGGGGACGGCGCGTGCGCGTGTTGTTGGATCAGGAAGAGATGTTGACGGGCGTGATGGTGGGGCTGGACGCCGTGCCGGAGCGCCAACCGCTGGCCTCGGCGCTGGTTTCGGTGCTTTGCGATGAGACGCGGCGGGTGCGCGCCGTCCCGTTGAGCCGGGTGCAGGGCGTGGAACTGTTAGATGACGAGGCCCACGATGACCTGCGTTTCTTCCTCGCGGCGGCCGTCGACAGCGAGGAGACACAGACGGTAACGCTGCGGCTCACGCCGGGCGATCACGATCTCTCCGTCGGCTACGTCGCGCCCGCGCCGACGTGGCGGGTTAGCTACCGCCTCGTCACCGAGCCCGACGAGGAAGGCGGCGGAGAGGCGCTGCTCCAGGGATGGGGCATTTTCGATAATCGTCTGGAAGAGGATCTGGAGGACGTCACCCTGACGCTCGTGGCTGGGATGCCGCTGTCGTTCGTGTACGATCTCGTCACGCCCTTTGTCCCGGAGCGGCCGGTGGTGGAAGAAGAAGCCCGTGTGGCGCCGGAGCCGGTCTCTTTTGCAGCCAAGTTCAGTGCCGGGGGTCCTCCTCCGGCTGCAGCCCCTGAGGCGGACCGCACGATGCGGGAGGCTGGACGTATACGCGATTCCATCGAGGCGACGACGGCGGTTCAGGCGCGGGGGGAAGCCATGGGGGAGCTCTTTGCCTACGAAGTCGAGACACCCGTGAGCGTAGGCCGGGGTCAGACGGCCATGGTGCCGATTCTCTCATCAGGCCTAATATATGAGAAGGTGTTGCTCTACAATGGACAGAAACTGGCGCGACATCCGGTGGCGACGCTCCGTTTTGAGAACGAGAGCGGTCTGGCGTTGGAACGCGGCCCCATCACGGTGCTGGAAGCAGGCACCTACGTCGGCGAGGCGATGTTGCCCTTTACGCCGGTCGGAGATGAGATGTCCGTGCCTTACGCCGTGGAGTTGGGCGTGCACGTGCGCGAGGCTCAGGACCGGAAGCGGGTGATGCACCAATTGCGGCTAAAAGGGGCCTATCTGCTTTTCGAGGACTGGGATGTGCGCTGGCGGACCTATCAGATTACCAATCGTACCGGTAACGTGAGTCATCTTCTGATTGAGCATCCCCGGCTGGCAAAGTACAAGCTCTTCGACTCGCCGGTGCCGGATGAGCAGACCGAGGGGCACGTGCGCTTTGCGATCACCGTGCCACCCGGCGAGGAAACCACGCTCAAGGTGCAGGAGCGGCGGCTGGTGCGACGCAAAGAGGAGCTTAAGGATCAATCGTATAAGCAGTTGCAACGCTACATGCAAGGGGGGCTTCTGGACCGGGCGACCCTGGATCGGTTGACAAAACTGCTTATGCTGTGGGATACGCTGGATAACTACGCGGCGAAGCTGGAGGATTTGGATACACAGCGCGAGAAACAGTATCGGGCCCAGGAGCAGATCCGCGCAAATCTGGACGCGCTCTCACAGTCGGGCAAAGAAGGCGCGCTCCGTGCGCAGTATGTGAATCGGCTGGAGCAGAGCGAGGAGGTGTTGCAGGCGCTTGCTGAGCGAGAGTCACGTTTGCATGCCGATATCGGGCGCGTGAAACAGGATATTGAGCAGCGGCTTGAAGCGATGGGGGCTTCCTGACGATATTGTCTCGACTTTGGCTGCGGTGAAAGAAGCCGCAGCCAAATGAAAACATGCAGCCCCTTTTCTTCAGGTAACAAACTTTCTATCTGAGCTGAATCTGAGAAATTTGGTCCTAATTCAGTAACAAGCTTTTTAATTCTCTTAGTTAGGTGTATATTATGGTTGTGCAATGTATAATTGCAACATACACTTGTTTTTCTGGTTTAGGATACCTTACACAGAGATCATGCCTCGCTTTACGATCCCTTGAGGAGGTCGTTTGCATGGCAACGTGTCGTGTGTGTCGAGGGGAGTATACCTCAAAGAAAACCTGCCCAAGATGCGGAAAGGAGCCGCTTTGGGAAACGGTTGACCATTCCACACTTGAATTCTATAGTTCACCGGTCATTTTGCTGTCTTTATTGGGGATCTTTGGCATGGCCTGCGTGATTTTTGGGATGCTTTCCACTAGAGAGTCTGGAAGGGGACTTTTTGATCCAATCTATGTGGCTGTGATTCTCCTGGGTGTTGCTTCTATCCCGGCTGGGTTGTATCAACAACGATGGAGCTGGTGGGAGCGACAATGGGCGGCGGAGGTCTATGAGGTTCGCCCTGTTTCAGTCAAAAGTCTGATGATAAGGCTATTTGTCCTGGCTCTTGTCACAGGCTTGGGTTTTTACGTGTTCTTCAAACTCTGGGGCAGTACGGGAAGCGAGAATGAGATCATCTGGTGGCAAAAAATGATCTTTGGCAGCATGTATGTGTCCATGCACATATCGCTCATGGGAGCGTTGACACTTTTTCAGCTTGGCAAGGTTCTGGAGGATTTGCGCAATGAAGTACCTCAACCCATCTATCTAGACACCAAAAAATTACAGTTACTGGTACAGAAAGAGTCGCTACAGATGCTGGAATGTGTGAACAGAAAAGGGCAAGCGTATAAACCCAAGAATTATAAAAACTATGGGGTGGCTGTGATGGTCGAACAGAAGGGCCAAATGGAATTTCGCATGACGTTTGGTTTATCTGATGGCGGCGGCGGAATTACAGGCAGTCAGGGAACCTCTCTGGTGAAAATGCAAGATGTCGTACGACGGGAGCAGAGTCGGCAGTGGGAGGTCGTGACCGACCGATGGGGTCGAATCCAGTCTTTGCGACCTAAATCTATTGTCCATGTGATTACCAGCAGTTGATGTCCGGTAAATTTTGGCGATGCCATGCTCTGTTGTTCATATTGAAATCTAACGCTTTTTATAAATACTGGCACAACTTTCTTTTTTATAGTATAATCGCTCTATGAGGAGCAATCCCTTATGGGAGGCGACACAAACGTACACCGCTGTAGGTAAAAAGGAGTAGCCCGATGACCCGAAAAACCGTACCTGTGTTTGTATTGATCGCTGTTTTGATCATCGTCCCGTTAAGTGCCTGTAACCGTTCGGCTGCCCCCGATGTCATTGAGACGGAGGATGAGCTGATGCAGGAGGCGGCCTCTGAGGCGGAAACAGAAGAAGCGACGGAGGAGGTGACGGAAGAGCCTACCGAAGAAGCTACAGAGGAAGCGACGCCGACCGAAGAACCTACGGAAGAAGCGACGCCGACCGAAGAGCCGACCGAGGAAGCGACCGAGGAGGCGACCGAGGAACCTACCGAGGAGGTGACGGAGGAACCTACGGAAGAAGCGACCGAGGAACCTACGGTGGAAGCCCCAACCGGGCAACACGTCGTCAAACCAGGCGAGAACCTCTTTCGTATCGCGTTGCGCTACGGCACCACGGTGGAAACTCTGGCTGCTGTCAACGGGATCACGAATCCGTCACTCATCTATGTGGGACAGGTGTTGACCATCCCCGGCGACGGCACACCGTCACAACCCGGCGAACCGGGTGAAGGCGATATTGTCCACGTGGTTCAGCCTGGGGAAAACCTCTTCCGCATCGCGCTCAAGTACAATTACGATTACTATTACCTGGCGCGTTATAATAATATCTCTAATCCTTCGTTGGTCTACGTGGGGCAAAAGATTTACATTCCAAGCAATTAGTACGTGATAGAAATCACGAGTCTGAATAACAGCCGTGTCCGGCGGGTGCAGGCGCTTCAGCGCAGCACCCGCCGCCGCATGCGGGCCGGTCTCATGGTTGCGGAAGGGTTGCGACTCGTGCGCGAAGTGGTCGAAGCATCTTTACAGATCGTTGAAATATTCTACACGTCGGATTTCGTGGCTGATCCTCGGGGTGCGGCGTTGTTAGATCGGTTGAAACGTCAATCCACCACGTTATTGCATGTCCCCGACGAGGTGATGGCTGCGATGTCTGACACGGAGACGCCTCAGGGCATCCTTGCCGTGTTCCCTATCCCCGCCTTGCGCGATGACGCTACCTCCGGCGTGACGCTGTTGCCGGACCGGATTCGAGACCCGGGGAACATGGGCACCATGCTGCGCACTGCCTGGGCGGCGGGCGTGCGACGAGTTTTGATTCCGCCCGGCTGCGTCGATCCCACCAATCCCAAGGTCGTGCGGGCCGGCATGGGCGCGCACTTTCACGTGCCGCTGCACAAGATGGCGTGGACCCAGATCGAGGAGCTGATCGCCGGTGACTCGGTCTGGCTTGCGGAGGCGGAGGGTGGGGTGCCCTACGACCGAGTCGACTGGTCTGGCGCGGTGACGCTGATCATCGGCGGGGAAGCGCGCGGCGCCGGACCGGAGGCGCTGGCGCTGGCGGGAGGACATTACGTCTACATTCCCATGGCGCCTGGCGTCGAATCCCTCAACGCGGCCATGGCGGCGACGATACTACTCTTCGAGGCCCGTCGTCAGCGGCTTGCGTCCGCTATCTGATTGGCCTCTGAGCATCAGGGAGTGGAGGTCTCTTTACTTAGTGACTATTTCCAGCGCATCCTTGATGATCCTGGCGTGATCGAACGCTAATGCTGGCAGGTCATCCACAGGCCACCACCGCGCTTCTGCCGCATCGTCCCCCGCGATGGGAGCGGGATCCTCGACCCTCCGCCATCCCCAGAAGACGACGGAGACGGTCCAGCCGCGCGGATCGCGCCCTGGCTCTCCGTAGGCAGCCAGCTGGCGCAAGGTGACACCCGTGATGCCGGTCTCCTCGGCCAATTCGCGGCGAGCCGCCGCTTCCAACGTCTCACCTTTTTCCACGAAGCCGCCGGGCAAGGCCCACAGCCCTTCAAAGGGATCGTCACGACGCCGGATGAGGAGCAGCTCGCGGGCCTCGTCGGCGCGCCGGAAGAGCGCGATGTCCGTGGTGACGCTGGGCCGGGGACGGGGGTACGTGTAAGGCATGGGCCCGTTGGTTACGTTGTCTCGTCTACCAGAGCCACGAAGCGGTCGATGTCCTGTTGGATAATCCCCAGGCTCTCTTCCCAGAACGCGGGCGTGCGCACATCGATCCCAAAGCGGGCCGCCAGCGTCGCCGCGTCGGCCATGCCGGTCTGGCTTAACAGCGCGTCGTAGTCCTCCTTGAAGCCCCCCGGGTCAGTTCGATAGCGTGCGTAGAGCCCCAGGCTGAAGAGGTGCCCAAACATGTATGGGAAGTTGTAGAAGGTGCTGCTGTAATAATGGGGCTTCACGGCCCACATGTAGGGGTGCAGGGCCTCCTCGTCCAGGCCATCGCCGTAGGTCTCGCGTTGGGCTTCTTCCATCAACTGGCAGAACTCACCGGCGGAGAGCTCGCGTTCCTTGCGCTTCTCGAAGACGCGCTGCTCGAAAAGGAAGCGGCTCGTGATATCTACGATGATCTGGAGCGCGTCTTGGAGGACGGCTTCGAGGATTAGCATCTGTCCTTGTACGGGCGCTTCCTGGAGCGCGGCCTCCTGCACGATGGTCTCGCAGAAGGTGCTGGCAGTCTCGGCCAGCGTCATGGGCGTCTCCCGCTGGAGGTATGTGCAATCGGCGCGCCGGAGATTGTGGTAGGCATGCCCCAACTCGTGCGACAGCGTGCCCAGGCCACCGTAGGCAGACTGATAGTTAGCCAGAACGCGGGACTCGTCGTCGCGCATCCAGATGCAGAAGGCGCCGCCACGTTTGCCGTCGCGCGGCTCGGCATCGATCCATTGCTCATCAAAGGCGCGCTGTGCCAGGCTGGCCAGGGCGTCGGAGTAGGAGCTAAACTGCCGGATGATGAACGCCCGACTCTCCTCGAAGTGCCACGCCCGCTCGCTCTCGCCCACGGGCGCGAAGAGATCGTACCAGGCTATGCGTGGAACGCTCAGGACGCGGGCTTTGGCTTCCATGTAGCGGCGAAACTCGGGGAAGAACGCGCGGGCCGCTTCCAGCATGGCGTCGAGCGTCCCCCGGTCGATGTTGTTCTTGAAAAGCGCGACGTCCAAGGGAGAATCCCAGCCCCGCCGCTTCGAAAGGATGAGCATCTCACCCTTGATGCTGTTGAGCGCCGCCGCGATGGGGACGGCGTGGGCCTTCCAGGCGTCCAGCTCGGCGTTATAGGCGCGCCGTCGTACCTCGCGGTCATCGTGGAAGGCCAGGTTCCGCACGGCCGTAATGGGCAACGTCTGCTTTTCTCCTTCCAACGTCAGGTCTACGTTGATCTGGGAGGTGACGTTGTTGTAGAGCTTGGCCCAGGCCGTCGTGCCGGTGAGCCGTAGATCGGCCGCTAATGCTTCCTCCTCTGGGGACATAAGATGGTCGGCCTGAACATCGGCCTTGTGCAGGGCGTAGGCGTGTTCTTCGGCCATGGAGGAGGCCGCGGTGAGCGCCTCCACGTCTTCCAAAGAGCCGATCCACGCGGTCAGGCGCGTCTTCAATTTAGCGAAGCGCACGAAGGCCTGCCAGATTTCACTCAGGCGAGCCTGGGCGAGGTCGTTGCGAGAGTCGGTGGCGACAAAGCAGGTCACGTAGGCATACAGGGTGTGGAGCTGCGCTCTGGTGGTATTGAATGAGTCCAGAAGCTCCTCGAAATGCGTGACTACCTCCTTATCAACGGCGAGGGGACGCTCACGCAGCACAATGCCGTACTCGTCGAAGCGTTCGGTGAGATCATCGATGGCGTCCAACGTTGTCTGGAAAGCATCTTTGAAGGCCTGCGTCTCAAGGCCCGGATAGATCGGGCTTGTATCCCAGTGTGGCAAGGTTGTGGTTTCGTTCACAGTGATATGCTCCTTGTTCTGTTGAATCAGTAGGTGGTTTATCTCCAAAGTCAAATCTGCTCTGGATCCCTTGTCCCCCACAGGTATCACAGATCAGGGCGACGTTGTCCACGATGATCTCCCAGGTGAAATCGCGTTTGCTGAAGTGTTGCAGGATCTCCGCGATGGTCTGAGGGCTGATCTCAGACATGGCCAGGGTAATGTGGGGCGCCCAATAGAGCGGCGTGTAATAGGGGCGGACGTTGGTGGCGATGGCTGCCAGGGGCGGATAGATCCGTTCGTGAAACGCGGAGAGTGCCGCCGTGCGTATCACAGGCACGTGGATGGTCGGACGTGGGCCGGTGAAGATGCCCAGGCCACCGGTGGTGATGGGGAAGGGCGGCTGATCCCGGACGGCTTCGAAGAGAATCTGCTCCAGTCGCGCGGTGTCGTAGTTTTCAGCCACATGGTAGGAGAAGTGGGGCACCGGGGTGCGAAAGATACCTTCCACCCCGAATCGCTCCTCCAGTTCATCCCAGAGATGTTGCACTCGCCGGGTATGCTCTTCGTCCAGCAGGGAGACGACGGCTTTAAGTTCCTGCGCCAGGTCTGTATAGGTGCTCTTTACAGCGGACATGGGCTCCTCATGGATCCTTCGCGTCGTATGGGTGATCTGACATATCGACATTATAGAAGGCAGTGCCCGGTAGAGCAAATGTCGGATGAGGCGAAAAATGGGTCTTGTCAGTGTCGATAATTGGACACAGATTCACACAAAAATCTGTGAATCTGTGTTTGTCCACGCTCTATCCGAGGGATCAACAAGAAGAAAAGACTAGGCATCAAAACCCGCGATTGTGTCCTCCAGAATATTCAGCGCCTCGTCGATGTGCTCGGCTTTGACATCCAGGAAGGGGCGGAAGCGGATGGACTGGCAGCCGCACGTCAGGGTGTAGAGCCCGTTCATCTTGAGCGCCGTATGCAATGCGGTACGTGTCGTACCGTCCGGTAGATCGAAGGCGCACATCAACCCGCGCCCCCGCGCGTTGGTGAGGATGGGGTTCGCCGCCGCGATGGTGCGGAGCCCCTTGAGCAGCCGCTCGCCCATCTTGGCCGCGTTCTCTACCAGATTCTCTTCTTCCATAATCTCCAGGTAGCGTTGGGCGCGTACCATGTCCGTCAGGTTGCCGCCCCAGGTGGAGTTTAACCGGCTCGATTCGACGAAGACGTTATCCTTGGCCTCGTCCATGCGCGGACCGGCGATGATGCCGCAGACCTGCGATTTTTTGCCGAAGGCGATAATGTCAGGGAGGATGCCGCTGTGCTCGATAGCCCACATCTTGCCCGTGAGGCCCATTCCCGACTGGATCTCGTCCACGATGAAGAGGAAGTCGTGTTCATCGGCCAGACGGCGCAGTTCGCGCAGGAACTCCATGCGGAAGTGGTTGTCGCCGCCCTCACCTTGGATCGGCTCGATGATGAGTGCGGCGATATCGCCCGGGTACTGGCGCACGGCTGCTTCGATCTGCTCAATGGTGTCTTCTTCCGCTCGCTTGACCTCCGCCAGCACCTCTTCGGTAACGGGATAGCGCAGTTTGGGATTGATGACGCGGGGCCACCTGAATTTGGGGAAGTGGCGGTGCTTGTGGGCCACGGCCGTGTTCGTCAGCGACAGAGTGTAACCGGTGCGCCCGTGAAAGGCCTCTTCAAAATGGATGATTTGCGTGCCCAGCCCTTCCAGACGGTAATCCCACTTTTGCCCTGTAGTGCTCTGGAGGTTTTCCAGGTTCCGACGGAACTTCCAATCGAAAGCGGTCTTCAGCGCGTTCTCCACGGCTAGCGCCCCGCCGCTGATGAGAAAGAGGTGCTTCATGGGCTCGGGCATCGCCAGGCGCTCGAAGGTCTCCACAAACTCCGCCATCTGCTTCGTGTAGACGTCCGAGAGCGAGGGCTTGCTGGTGGCAACCAGGCTCAACTTCTCCTGAAACTCAGGCGCATGCATCTTGGGATGATTGTGCCCGATGGGTTGGCTGGCGAAGTACGAGAAGAAATCCAGATACTCTCGTCCTGTGACCGCGTCCACCACGTAGACGTCATGGGAACGCTTCAGGTCAATGATGATTTCATCGCCATCGCCAATCATGACACGTTTGATGGTCTTGTAGACCTCTGATGGTTTCATGGTTCCTCCGGTATAAATGTTAGCTTGTTTTAACAGGGTAGGCGTCATCATGATGTCAGCAGGTTGACGTAAAAGAAGTGTAATGGTTGCGTCTACTGTGCTCAAGTTATTTTCTCATATAATTGGCGCGTCGTTTGTCCCCTGTTTTCCGCATGTTTCAGCGCTGTGAGGCGCGGTGGGAGACCGGCCCCAGCCCCCAATCCCCAGCTGTGGCC
>DAOTUH010000388.1:0-3130 GCA_034437255.1 Anaerolineae bacterium | reverse complement strand
CAGGATAAGATCGTCTTCCACGATCCACTGGCAGCGGTGACGCTCTTCGACGAGGACGTCTGCGGCTTCACGCGGGGCCGTGTGACCGTCGATCTTGGGGAGCAACCGGGTCGCACCGATTTCGTCGCCGACAAGGAGGGGCCTCACGAGGTGGCGACAACCGTCGACGCCGCGCGCTTTTTCCAGGACTACTTCGAGGTGTTTGAACGTTCGTAGTGAGGCACAGAGGCGAAGCCGGAGTGCCGTCGGACGCGACTCCGCGATCGTTCGGGCCGGTGTCTCACCGTGCCCGCTACAGGTCGGGAGACCAGCCACAGCAGAGGCTCTTAATCTGTTAAATCCGTTTAATCCGTTGATCTAAACTGCAGTCTCCGTTGATCGTTCGGGCCGGTGTCTCACCGTGCCCGCTATAGGTCGGGAGACCAGCCACAGCAGAGGCTTTTAATCTGTTAAATCCGTTTGATCCGTTGATCTAAACTGGAGCTTGCAAAACCATGCTGATTCTACCCGATTGGCTCATCACAACGCCGCGCGAAGCGCCCCGGCGCAACTGGGGCGTGCGGATCGTGGGCGACGTCATCGACGACGTGGCGCCCAACGCCGACCTACGCAAGCGCTATCCCGACGACGAGGCACACGACGCGGCGGGCACGGTGCTGGCGCCGGGCTTCGTCAACGCGCATACGCACCTCTACGGCGTGTTGGCCCACGGCATCCCGCTGACAAAAGCGCCCTCTGGCTTCTGGCCCTTTCTGGAAGAGTTCTGGTGGCCCCTGGTCGAGGACGCGCTGGATCACGAGATGATCCAGGCCGCCACGAATCTCCAATGCCCGCGGATGCTGCGAAGCGGCGTCACCGCGTTCTACGACTGTTTGGAAGCGCCCCACGCCCTACCTGGCTGCCTCGAAGCCGAGGCCGAGGTGGTGCGGCGGCACGGCCTGCGCGCCATCCTCTCTTTCGAAGCGACGGAGCGGGTCTCGTCCGAGAACGGAGAGCTGGGGTTACAGGAGAATGCGCGGTTTATCGATGCGTGTCAAGAGCGGGTTGCAAGTTACAAGTTACAAGTTGAAAGTTCAGACTCAGCAAATTTGAACTCGCAACCTGCAACGTGTAACCTGGTGACGGGAGCGATGTGCTTTCACACGACCTTCACCTGCTCGGAGGATTTTATTCAGCGGGCCTTTGCGCTGGCACGCGAGCGGGATGCCTTTGTACACGCGCACGTCTCCGAGGGAACGTACGAGCCGGAGCACAACCTGGAGCACCACGGCGTCCGCACGCTGCAGCGGTATGCGCAGCTGGGCGTGCTCGGGCCGGACTTCCTGGCGTCGCAGTGCGTGCAGATCGATGCGGCGGAGATCGCGCTGATGGCGGAGCACGGCGTGCGCATGAGCCACATGCCGCTCTCCAACTGCGAGGTCGGCGGGGGGATTGCGCCGGTGCCGGAGCTGGTAGACGCGGGCGTCACCGCCGGGCTGGGCACCGACGGCTACATCGACGACTTCTTCGAGGTGATGCGCGGCGCGTTTCTGATTCACAAGGCGAATCACCTCGATCCGCAGGTCATGCCCGCGCACGAGGTCTGGTATCTAGCGACCGAGGGCGGCGCCCGCGCCCTGGGCCTAGAGCAGGTCGGGCGGATCGCCGAGGGCTGGCAGGCGGATCTGCAGCTCATCGACGCACGGCTCCCCACCCCGTTGGCGGCGCACAATCTCTACGACCAGCTGCTGCTCTACCGCGGCGCCCGCGACGTGCGCGCTGTCTGGGTCGCGGGACAACAGCGGGTGCGAAAAAGCGCCCTCGTCGACGCGGAGATGGGCGCTTTGATTGCTCACGCTCACCAAGCCGCCGAACGTCTGTGGCGCAAAGCGCGATAAAGGAGACTATGGTTTCTCAACAACTGAACCTGGACCAGGATCAGCTTCGCACGGCGCGGGCCTGGCTCGTGCACGCCTACACCGCCACGGGTCTCATCGCCACCTTCTTCGCCATGCGCGCCCTGCTCGACGGACGACCGCAGGCGGTCTTCGTCTTTCTAGGCGCGGCCCTCTTCATCGATGCTACCGACGGCCCCTTCGCCCGGCGCTGGGATGTGAAGCGGTGGACGCCGGATTTCAGCGGGCGCAAGCTGGACGATATCGTCGATTACATCAACTACACGCTGATCCCTGTGATCTTCGCCTATCACTTCGGTCTGGCAGAAGGCGCCTGGGCCGCGGCGCTGCCGCTGGTGCTCATCGCCTCGGCCTACGGCTTCTGCCGCGAGACCGCCAAGACCGACGACGGTTACTTCACCGGCTTTCCGTCGTACTGGAACCTGCTCGTCTTCTACCTCTATCTGTGGAGCGGACCGTCGTGGCTTAACGCGGGCGTGCTGACGCTCTTCGCCGTCCTGGTCTGGGTCCCCATCAAGTACGTGACGTGGAAGACAGAGGTGTTACAAAAGACCACGTTGATCGCCAGTCTGGCGTGGGGCGTGGCGCTCCTCATGCTGCTGGTGCGATTTGAGGAAGCGTCGGCCCTGTTGATCTGGACGTCGCTGCTCTATCCGCTCTATCACTTTGGACTCTCGTTTTATCTCCATTTCTCTGGACACAATATCGAAAAGGTGAATAACTTATGAACAAAACACCGTTAGCAGCATATTCCAAGGATTTGCTGAAACAGCTCTACCGCCGGATGGTGCTGGTGCGCGAGTTCGAACTGCGCGCTATCGAGGAGCGGCGCGAGGGGCTGATCCCTGGCTTTATTCACTCCTGCGTGGGGCAAGAAGCCTCGGCGGTGGGCGCGACAGCCGCGCTGGAACCGAACGACGTCATCACCAGCACCCACCGGGGCCACGGGCACCTGCTGGGCAAGGGCGGTGATCCCAAGTACATGATGGCCGAGCTGGCCGGGCGCTCGTCGGGCTACTGCCTGGGGCGCGGCGGCTCGCTGCACATCGCTGACTTCGACCTGGGCATTCTGGGCGCCAACGGTATCGTGGCGGGCGGCATCCCCATCGCCGTGGGCGCGGCCCTGGGCTTCCAGATGCGCGGGGAGGCGCGCGTGGCGCTCTCGTTCTTCGGCGATGGCGCGGTGAACGAGGGCGCCTTCCACGAGGCGGCGAATCTGGCCGGGCTGTGGACGC
>DAOTUH010000387.1:0-15886 GCA_034437255.1 Anaerolineae bacterium | reverse complement strand
CTAGCTACCGGACACTTTTTCAGAAATAGGGAATTCGGCGCCATACAAAGGGTTCCGCGTTAGTTAAATGCCGATCAATGGCATCCAGGCCGATGCGGAAAATGCTGAGATCGCGGCGATCATTACGATCTACCAGTTTGCGCTTACCATCCTTGATCACTTTAGAGCCATAAGCGACTAACCAGACATACAGGAGAGCCACAGCCAAGGTGAGTCGTGATAACCGCTGAAAGTGGCGGAGATGGGTATCTTCCAGATCAAAGCCATGGCCCTTAAAATCACCAAACATCTCCTCAATCCACATTCGCTTGCGATAGATGCGCAAGGCGGAACGCAGTGTAGAGAAATTGGTCGCCAATAACCAGGGATCATCTTCCCCAGGCTTCCAATAGGCAACTAAGTTGGTGAGATAAGCATGCTCTTGGGTCAGGAGAGCCTGGGGGAACCACAACCGTTGCCCGGGGCGGTCAATTAAGGAATCAAACCGGCACCAAGCCTCTTGTTCTGCTAACTGCACCAAATGATTGCCTTTCTGCCGGATGACATACCGCCAGTCTTGCTCATCTAACCATTCTAAGACCGGCACAGCGCCAAATTCACTATCTCCGGCCAGATAAACTTGCGCATCTTCCGGCATTAAGCCGCACACATATGATAAGAGGGCCAGTTGTTTCCAACTACTACTATGACCACGACTCCCTTTCACCCAGGTCCATGCCAAGGGCAGGGCCCGTCGCCGGTACGCGACGGCGACCATTAACAGTTGATGGCCAAACCCGACTTTGCTGCCATCCACCAGTAAGCGGAGGGGCAGGTCGTGCGCTACAATGACCTCGATGAGGCTGCGGGCCACCGGTTCGTACCAGCGGCGCGGACGAATCGCTGAGTTGGCCAATAAGCGTCGTACCCGCCGCTCTTTACTTTTATTCGTGGCCCGGCCAGGAATCTTCTTGCCAATGTGACTCAGGTGGATCGACTGACTGAGAAATAAGCCCACCAAGAACCACACGAAGACCCGGAGCCGACCCCGATGCTCATTAGGTCGCAATTCATCCATTTCAGTGTACAGTTCCTGGTACAAGCGTTGGTTGTTTGTCATCGGTCTCCCTTTCAATGAATGGTTATCACTCCTACTTATACCCGTTTTTCGGTGTCAATCAACCTGTGCCCAAGAAGTGTCCGGTAGCTAGTTATTCGATTTGTATACGGCGGTCAAAGGTCACGTTAGGAACGGGATGTTCATTTGGCTATCATTGAGGCTTTCAAGTCAGGTTTATATTTGTTAAAGTTGGCGGTAAACCGTGGTCGAAGCCCTGCTGATTATGTGACCATGCAGCGTTATATCGCGCGGTCTACAGTTAAGGCGTTGCGTGAAAGGGGCGTTGACTTAACGCAGGTCAGTGTCTTGGAATTAGGCGCTGGACGAGGGGGGTATTCAGCGGTTTTGCGTCGGGCGTCCAAATGGCTGGTGGCGACAGATCTTTATCACTCCCCCTTTCTTAAAGAGACGGGAGTGCCTTTTCAAACTTTGGACGTTCTTAGTCCTTTTCCTTTTCGCGATCATAGTTTTGGCTTAGTTTATTGCAGTAGTTTAATCGAGCATGTGGCAGATCCGGCCAAGATGTTAAGCGAGGTATGGCGTGTATTAGAACCAGATGGCTATTTATTTTTGTCCTTTCCCCCTTTCTATTCCCTCGCTATGGTAGGGGGGCATACCTTTAAACCCTTTCACTTTTTAGGGGAGCGCATAGCGGTGCGTATTTTTAACCTGTGCCATGATACGGCCGTCCGTGATTATACGTCTTGTTATGAGACCTGGGGATGGGGACTTTATCCGTTGATGGTGGATGAAGTCGAGGCTTTTATTGTGGACGCTGACTTTGAGCTGGTTGATATTTATACTCGTATGAGTCCACTGAATACGGCCAAGTTGCCAGGCCGCCTTAAGGATCTATTGACTTGGCATGTCTGTTATCTTGCCGTGAAGCTGTTTGAATGAAGAGCTTTCTTATGAACGTAGGACCTCTCACTTTTTCGGTCATTATTCCCAACTTGCATTCTGTGTTTATTGAGCAAACGCTTAACTCGTTGCGGAAGCAAACCTATGACCTGACCAATGTGGAGGTCGTTGTTGTAGGGCAGGATCGCCATAATTTGGTGCAGGAGGATGCGTTGGTGCGCTTTGACCGCTCGGCTAGGCCATTGAGTCCCGCCAAGGCACGTAATCGCGGCATGGCCCAGGCCCAAGGAGATGTTTTCGCCTTTATCGACGCTGATTGTCTGGCTGCTCCGTCATGGTTAGCAACATTGGCAGTCTATTATCAAGTGCATAAAGCCTATGTGGTGGGTGGGGGCGTGGATTTTCCTAAATGCCCCTATCTGGCTTTGTGCGACAATCTCAGTTGGTTTTATGAGGTGTTAAGTACCTCGACATGCGGGACGCGCGATTATCTTCCTACTTTGAATTTTAGCCTCAGACGCGAGGTGGTAGATGACGTGGGAGGCATCGATGAGGGGTTTTTGCGTCCCGCAGGTGAGGATACGGAGTGGACGACACGCATGAGGTTGGCCGGTTATACCCTTCATTTCGAGCCACGGGCGGTTGTGTATCATCATCATCCGCGTTACAAGTTGCATGCTTTATTTGAACATGCTTATCGCTTTGGCTATAATTCTGTCAAGGTGTCACCGCGTTATGCCGATGTTTTGCATTCCCCGATATTTTTTCGCAATCCTCTGCTTTTGTCCCTGCTGATACCTTTCTTGGCCTTTGGTGCTACACTGAAGGTTATGGCAGCCGCGCCGCGATATGCCTCTACATTGCCGATTGTATATTTGACGAAGCTGGCATGGGGGGCCGGGGCGATACAGCGATTACGAGTGGAAAAGGTAAGGTGACCTTGAGAGCAGAAGTTGGGGCAGACTGGCACATTGAGGCGGTGGATAAAACTGAGAATGGAGCGCTTCAGATGCCCTATTGTCAACGGTTGGCGTGTATACATTCCACTGGTCTTGCGGAAGAAGGTCCTAAGATAACACACATCGATTGCTGATGGAACGAGAGCATTGATCTTGGGTGAGCAAATCGTAGTTTCGATCATTATCCCAAATTTGCATTCCCCTTCTGTGGGGCGAACGTTGGATTCCCTACGGACCCAATGTTATGACCTGCAGAAGGCCGAGGTTATTGTTGTTGGGCAGGATAAGTATGATTTGGTTGTTGAGGATACCCTTGTGCGCTTTTATCGTACGGAACAGCCTGTTACCCAGTCTATTGCACGCAATTTGGGAGTCTCAAAGGCCCGTGGTGACATATTAGTATTTATTGACGCGGATTGTATTGCGTCATCGGACTGGTTGCAAAAGATTATGATGCGTTTTGAGGGTGGTTTTCAAGGCGGGCGCGTGCAATGGTTGGGCGGTGGGGTCACGTTCCCTGTGGATGGTTATTGGTTGTTGTGTGATAATTTAGCTACCTTCTACAATTGGTTAGCTACGTGTCCTCGTGGTCCGCGTCCCTATTTAGCCTCGCTTAATTTCGCCGTGCGCCGCTCCGCATGGGAGCGACTTAGAAGCTATAGCGGCGTGGGTGGATTTGATGCACGTTTTGTAAAAGCCGAAGATACGGAGCTTTCATTACGAGCGCGCGAGGCGGGGTTTACGTTGTTTTTCGAGCCTGAGGCTGTGGTTAGACATGAACAACCCGCGTCACGTAACCAACCCAGTATATTTCTGCGACGTGCCTTTGACTCTGGGCGGTGGACCATGGCGGCCTTTAACTGTCACACCAACGCCGCCGATTTGTCCCTTTTTTACCGTTGGCGTTGGTTATTATTATTGACGGCTCCCTTGACAGCTGTAGGGGTTGTGCTTAGAATATTCCGCGATCGGGAAACCTGGCGCTTTTGGTACACGATTCCGGCTGTTTATGTTAATCGCCTTGCCTGGCGCTTAGGAGCCTTTGTGGAAAAGCGACTCTAAGCGTAAGTAGCGTCATTCTGGGCTTGTCGTGGGATTTTGTGATTCTAAGGTCCTAAAGGATCTTGAATTGGAGATGTAATATATGAAACTTACAGACAGTCGGGCTTTAGCTGCCTTGTGGAAGCGAGTGGGACCAAGAGGTATAGCTTTCCTGCTTATCTATCTTGCGCAACGACGCAGATCGACGCGCCTCTATCATCCTCCTCTTTACGCGCAAATTGAGACTACGAAGGGATGTAATCTTAACTGTCAGGTTTGTGGCCTTTCGCATTATAAAGTCAAGTCAGGGCACATGTCCCTATCAAACTTTAAACAGGTACTTGATCAATTGGCATATGTCCAGGAAATTATGCTTCAGGGATTAGGGGAGCCTTTGCTTAATCCAGCGTTTGAGGACATAGTGCATGAGGCGAAAAAGCGTAATATCCGTGTTGGAACAACCACGAATGGGACGCTGCTAACACCACAGTTAGCTCAAGGCTTTATTGATGCGGGATTGGACTTGATGTCGATTTCAATCGATGGCACCACAGCGGAGACGTATGAGCGCATCCGGCGGGGGGCTGATTTCGAGTGTGTGATTGAGAATGTGCGGCGGATGAACGAACTTAAGCAAGCGCGTCATGCCTCTTTACCTAAACTGAACATCGGCTATATTCTCACCAATCATAACTATCACCAGATCCCTGACTTGGTGAGGTTGGCTTCTAACCTCGGTGTGGAAGAGATAAATGTGTGGCAGCTTCAGGGCGGAGACACGTATGGCGATATAGGCGCTTTAGAATTGGAGGCGACGCCAGCAGTTAAGGAGAGCTTCACTGCTGCCAAGGCTTTGGCGGAGGACAAGTATATTACTTTAACCTTACCCCCGCTTAAGAGGGTGTATAATGTGGAGGGGTGTCTATGGCCATGGCGGGGAATTTATGTGACATGGGATGGTTTCGTAACACCTTGTTGTATTATGTGCTATCCAGAGATTCTTAATTTTGGTAATGTGTTTGAGCAGGATGTCGAACATATTTGGCATAGTTCTGCCTATCAACGGTTCCGGCGACAACTACTTAATGAGACTCCCCCTCGTATCTGTCAAGGATGTCCTTATGAAATAGCCTGGATGGCTGAATTACAACAGCGGTAGAGGATAAATGTGTCTATTCTTGGATTAGGGCGTTAATGAGTTTGGAGGATATCATAGCATTACCTAGGGTGGCTATTGTGATTTTGAATTGGAACGGGCGCGAAGATACCCTGGCCTGTCTGGGTTCGTTGAAGCAATTGACGGGGGTTCGTTATGATATTGTCGTTGTGGATAATGCTTCTGTGGATGGTTCCGTTGAGGCTATTAAGAGTGAATATCCTGAAGTTGAGGTTTTAGTCAATTCGGAAAATTTGGGATTTGCTGAGGGTAATAATGTTGGGATACGTTGGGCGTTGGCGGCCTCGGCGGATTATGTTTTTATCTTGAACAATGATACGATTGTTGCTTCCGACTTATTGCGCGTTTTGGTGGCTTCGGCCGAGGAAGATCCCCGTATTGGTGTGGTTGGCCCTAAGATTTGCTATGATGATTCTTCATCTTATCATCCTGAGACCGCTTCTATGGCGGCCGAAGGACCTCCGGCGCGTTTATGGTATGCTGGCGCAGAGGAGCAATGGCTCCGTCGCATTCCAGCCTCTGTGGGTTTAGACGAGTTAGATCGAGGGCAGTACGACCAAAAACGTGAGACGGCGTTTGTCTATGGCACAGCGATGCTTGTCCGGCGTCAGGTGCTGGAGTCTGTTGGGATGTTTGACCGCCGCTTTTTCGCCTACCACGAGGATGCCGATCTTTGTTTGCGGGTGCGTGAGGCTGGCTATCGTTGCCTTTACGAGCCGAGTGGCGTGGTGTGGCATAAGGTCTCGCGAGCTACGCAAGGGACTTCTTATATTCAGGATTACTTACGGGCTAGAGGGCGCATATTGTTTTTCTTTAAGCACTTACAAGGTGGGCGTCTCTATTTGGTCTTGGGGTATGAGCTATATCGGTGGTTCAAGGTGTGTTTCCCTTATTTATGGGAATCTCGTTGGCGTAATCTGGTTGCTTACTCAAAGGGTCTGTGGGATGGGTTGTGCGAGTTTGGGTTCCAAGCTGCCCGGTTTCAGCGCTATTCTGTTAGGGTTAGGTTAAATAAGTTACAGGAGACATATGGATCTGATTAAGTTCGGGCGTATTGGAACGGAGCAGTATTGGGTCAAGAACAGCCGGCAAGTCAAAATTTTCTATCGGCTGTTGGGCGCTGCTGATATTCATACACGCGTGCGTACCGCGCACGCTTTACGCTGTATTGAGGCATGTTCTTTGCCTCCCGCGGCCCACATCTTAGACGCGGGATGTGGGGAGGGCATGGCGACATTTGAATTGGCCCGTCGCTTTCCTGACCATGCGATTACGGGGGTAGATTTTGACGCGTCGCAGATTGATCGCGCACGCTTTGTTGCCCGTCATGGTGGATTTAAGAATGTACAATTCTATCAGATTGACTTACAAACTTGGCATAAGGAGCAGGAATTTGATGCTGTTTTGAGTGTGGATGTGTTAGAGCATATTCCCGACGATGAGGCTGTCCTGCGAAATCTATGGCGGTCATTGAGGGTCGGCGCTCCCCTTATCTTGCATATTCCGCGCCATCGTCATTTACAACAGCGTGTGCTGCCAGGATTTACCCATCATGATGTGAAGGACCATGTCCGCCCTGAGTATACAGAGTCTGAAATCACGGCGAAGTTAATCGGAAGTGGATTTGATATCATGCAATTTGATTATACATTCGGGTTTCTCGGAGAGTTTGCTTGGGAAGTGAATAATATTTTTTGGCTGCCGCCTATAGTGCGCCGCGGGATTTCTCTGGCTATGTTTCCGCTATCTCTTATATTAGGGTATGTGGATGTGAAGCAGGGTCATACATGGGGCAACAGCTTCTTGATTAAGGCCCTCAAGGATACCCGTGGGGATCTTTGCTAGTATCATTCGTAATTCCCTCTTTTCTTTTTTGGCCAGTGTCTTTATCAAGCTGGCCAATACCCTGGTTTTTGTCCTGGCAGCGCGCCATTTAACGGTCGATGACTTAGGGATTTATACGTTAGCTTTGACTTATAATATTATCTTTGTGCAGGTGGCTTCGTGGGGGTTGGATCAGCTTTTGGTGCGGGAAGTGGCCCGAAATTTGGAGGAGGTGGCTGTCTATCTCTTAAATTTCGGCTTGATGCGGTTGCTATTTACCTTCTTAAGTTATGCTCTGCTGGCTATCCTGGTCACTCAGATGCCTTATGACGTCTCAACGAAGAACAAGTTGCTTTTGTTCGGTATAGCGGTGTTATTTGATAGTATCAGCAATATCTGTCAGGCGGTTTTCGTCGCTTTTCAACGCCTTGATTATGTAACGTATGCTGCATTATTCACAAGTCTGTTTAAACTTGGGGTCACCTATTTTGGCGTGCAGGCTGGAGGTGGGATATCCTTACTGGCTTGGATTGTGGTGATTACTAGTGTGGTCAATATGGTTTTTCATGTCGGTATTATTTATCGGTTCTTTATGGATCAGTGGGCTGTATGGTGTTTGCGTTGGGATGCCTGGCCATCTTGGATCCGTCATGCCTTTCCTTTTGTCTTTGTCAACCTTTTTTATACTTTAGATTATCAGTTGGATATTGTATTACTTTCAACTTGGCATCCTGAAGAGGTGGTTGGCATATATGGGGCAGCGACTACAGTGTTGTTTGCATTTTTATTCATACCCCAGGCTTTTCGAGAGGCCATTTTCCCTGTGATGGCTCAACTTTATCCTAATCAGCCTGCACAGTTGCGGCGCGTGTATAGCAGTGCGGCGCGGTGGTTGCTGGCCCTGGCTTTGCCTTTGGCCTTGGGGGTGTCCTTGACGGCGGGGGATATGATGACGTTTTTGTATCAAGCTATGTCCTTGCGTGAATCTGGCGCTGTGCTGCGGATCATTGTATGGTCGACCTTGTTTTTATTCCTCAATGTACCCAGTGCCCGCTTAATGGTCGTGGCGGGTAAGCAAAAGTCATTGGCTAAGTTTTCGGTCTGGGCCATGAGTTTGAACTTGATCTTGAATTTGTTGTGTATACCTGCTTATAGTTATAGGGGGGCGGCATGGGCACGTCTGGCCTCAGCGGGCTTGTTTTTTGGCCTGATTTATATACATACATATCGGCATATATTGTCCGTCAATTTGGTGAAACTTTTGCCCCGGCCGCTTATAGCGAGCCTGGGGATGGCGGCAGCGATTATGGCCGGTGCGCCGTTAGCCTTATGGATTCGTATTCCGTTGGCCGCTGTCGTCTATAGTGCGTTACTTTGGATGGTAGGGTTTGTCTCTCGTGAAGAGCGGGCTTGGTTACGCCAGATTTTTATAGGACCTGTGGTTGGGTAAGGGAGTAGAAGCGAGAAGATGAGGGGCTGGCTTCAAGCGATTCGCAATATGGGGGGTGAGTGGCGACGGACCCGACAGCGTCGCTTTAATTTTCTGATTTTCTTCGTCACCGGTCGGTGTAATGCGCGCTGTTCTTTTTGCTTTTATTGGCGGGATAGGGAGCGAGGGGACCAGGACTTAGCGCTTGAAGAAATTGAGTGTCTCACGCACCATATGCCACCTTTTGAGATTCTGTTGCTTTCCGGCGGTGAGCCCTTTCTGCGCGATGATTTGGCCGATATCCTGGCCTTATTTTGTCGCCATAACGATATTGGTGTGGTGGGGATCCCCACCAATGGTCTCCTGCCCGCGCGTATTGAGGACAGTGTGCGCCGTATAATGGCGCGTTGTCCTTCGTTGTCTGTGGGTGTTAACCTCTCCCTTGATGCTGTGGGGGCTTTGCATGACCGTATGCGGGGCGTCCCCGGCAGTTTTAGGCAGGTTGAGGAGAGCTTAAGGCGTTTATCCGCTGTGCGCCGGGCATATCCCGGCCGCTTGCAGATTAACATGAATACGGTGATCTGCGCCGAGAATTATCACCAAGTGCCGGACCTGGCGCAGTATGCGCTTGAGCATTATGCCCTAGACGGTCATTATTTTGAACTGGTGCGCGGCGACCCCCAAGATCGCTCGGTGCTAGATATCGCTCCAGAGGCCTTGCGGCAGGTTTATGCTCGCATTTTCCCGATTCAGTTGCATTACTTCCATGCGCGACCGCATAGCCCCCTGCCTCTAAGATGGTGGCGCAGGATGACGTTTGGCGGGAGCTTGTTGTATCAGTATCGTATTCAGTATGGAAATTATGTGTCGGGCCGGCGGTGGGACGTGCCATGTCTCGCAGGACAGACCATAGCGGTGGTGGATTATGATGGAGGTATGCGGGCTTGTGAGTTGCACCCGCCGGTGGCCAATTTGCGGGATCATGATATGGATTTTCGGGCTATTTATACTTCTGGGGCGATGGAGGCTGAGCGCCGGCAGGCCCACTCGCATAAATGCGATTGTACCCATGTCTGCTTTATTACGTCTAGTCGGATGCACAGTAGCCGGGTGCGCTTTATATTGGCTCCCTGGTTATATCTGCGCTACATGTTATCGCGCCGGGTGGTTTAAGACTGGTCGTCCCGAGCGTCGCTGCGCTAAGGTTGATGGGACTCAATATGAAACTTTCCGTTATTGTGCCGACTTATAATCGTTGTAAGATTTTAGCGCAATCGCTGTCGGCTTTGTTTGCACAGCAACTCGATGCATCCTGGGAAATTATCGTGGTTGATGATGGGTCAACGGATGCGACAGCTCAGGTGGTGGCCAAGGCTAAATCTGATTCACCAGTGCCTTTAGCCTATTACTATCAGGCAAATCAAGGCCCTGCGGCAGCGCGTAACCGGGGTATCCGTTCAGCTAACGCGCCTTTGATTTTGATGATCGGCGATGATATTATCAGCACACCTCACTTACTTACCCACCACGTGCGCGCTCATACGCAGTGGCCCGTGCTGGGTGATGTTATCTTGGGACGTGTGGTGTGGGATCCGTCGCTTTCTGTCACACCGTTTATGAGGTGGTGGATTGAGAATCGATTTCGCTTTGATGTACTGTTGACGGGCAAGGTGGAACCAGATTTTACGTTTTTCTATACATGTAATATCTCGGTTAAGCGTGACTTCTTGTTGGAACATGGTATGTTTGATGAGGGATTTCGTAAGGCTGCCTATGAGGATACCGAATTGGCCTATCGTTTACGGGGTGCGGGGCTGACGCTCCATTTTGTGCCGGAGGCCTTAGCTTATCATAAGCATCCCACGGATTTGGCCTTAGCGTGTCGGCGGATGCGGGTCATCGGGCGATGGTCCGTTCTCTTTGAGGCTAAGACGCAGGCTTACAGTGCGCCACCCTTGTGGTTGCGATGGGGAAAGTTTGTACTGCGGTTTCCCTTTGTCGTGCGCTGGTGTGAGAATTATGTCAATCGTGTCACCCTGAAGGCGTTGCACGTTGTGAAGGGGGTAGATTCTTCACATTCGTTCGGAATGTCCAAAGGTATGGATGTCGCATGTAATTGTATTATGATGTATTATTTTAATTTAGGAAGAGTTTCACCTTGTGGGGTTGTGAATCTATGACATCCTTTCTTAATATTGTGATGATCGTATTGGATACCCAGCGCGTCGATCGGCTCTCTTGCTATGGGTATTCGCAGGTTGTCTCGCCCGCTATTGACGCGCTGGCCCGCGACGCTACTTGTTTTGATTGGGCCATCTCACCTGCGCAGTGGACAGTTCCGGCCCACGCCTCTATGTTCACCGGACTATATCCCTCCCAACATACAATGGTCTATCTTAATTCTAGGTTGCCAGACACCTTGCCTGTCCTGGCGGAGCGGTTGAAACAGGCGGGCTATGTCACAGCATGTTTTTCGAATAATCCTTTGGTCGGGGCCACCTCCAACGGGCTGCAACGAGGATTTGATGAGGTAGTGAATTATCATTATGCCGGTTTTGGGCTATGGACGGCACACTTAGATCATGTGACATTTAATAATCCGCGTTGTGTGGATCGGTGGCGGTGTGCGCTTCGACGTCTAACCGCGCGCTTGTTTGGCTATGACAAAGCGGCATATCCTCAAGGATTATCCAAGTTGATCGCGCCTTTGTTTATGCGCTTTATTGAATTAAAAGGGGGGGCTAAATACAAAAGTACGCGGGCGTCGTTGCGTGATGCTGGACAGTGGCTCGCGCAACACGCGAATGATAGTGCTCCTACGTTTATGTTTATTAACTTAATGGGTGCCCATATTCCCTATGCTCCCCCCCGCTGGGCGATGAAGCGGTTTCTGCCTGAGGCGATGCGAGCGCATACGGCCTACGGCCTCATACGCAAGGCCAACGCGATCGGTCTGGATGTCACGAATTGGGTGGCGTCAGAGGCATTGTCGGCGGATTCGATAGCTTTGATGCATAAGATGTGTGATGCTGAAGTGACAGCGCAGGACGCGTATTTGGGGGAGTTTTTTGACTGGTTGCGTAATCGAGGTTTACTAGATAAAACGGTGCTAATCGTAGTTTCTGATCATGGTGATCACTTGGGAGAGAAACAGCGCTTTAGTCATATGTTTGGGGCGTACAGGGAATTAGTTCATGTGCCTTTGATCATTCGCGATCCTCTGGAGCGTTTTCCTAATGGACAGAGGATTAAACCAGGAGTATCCACCAGGTGTTTGTTTCACACGGCTCTGGATGTAGCGGGCATCGCTACGCCGGACGAGGCCCGTTTGTCCCTGATGACACTGGCATTGGAAAATGAATCACCGCCGGTCGTGTATGCTGAAGCGCTTCCGCCTCGCTGGGTGGTGGCACGTTTGAAACGGCGGCGGCCCGACCTTTTTCAAGAAGGCGATCACGATTGGACGGTGCGCGCGATGTATAAAGACGGGTATAAGTTGCTAGTTGGATGTGATACTCAGGAATTGTACGCGGTGCACGATGACCCCCAGGAGTTGAAGGAGATCAGTGCAAGATTACCCCGTAAGGTTGCAGCGATGGAGGCTATGCTGCGCGCGTTTGAATCCAGCGTTCAGCCTCAGGGCGTAGCCATGGTGCATGCTTTAGATGCTGATGTTGCGACCAGGTTGCAGGATCTGGGGTATCTATAGATGGAGGGGAGAGCACAAAGAGGTTTCCCGGAGGGCGGTGCGGTGTCTCTGATTGAGAATGCCGAAAAGGATTGGTGGAATACCTATGCCGATCTTGAGGGCAAAATTTGGACTTATAATCGTTTTCTCTCTTGGGTCGTGCGGCGTGGATATTTGAACCAAATGGAGGCGTTTCTCTATAAGCCGGGTGGTCGCCTCTTGGATGTGGGATGTGGTAACGGCTGGGTGAGTTTGCGGTTCGCACGTAAAGGTATGGCTGTCGAGGGGATTGACCTCTCCGAGGCTCAAATTGAACGTGCATGTCAACGGGCGGAGGCGGAAGGGCTGGATAAGTGGGCGCATTTTGAATGTGTTAGTACCTCGGATTTGTCTAAAGATAGGCAGTATGACGCGGTCCTGGTTCACGCCACGCTGCATCACCTGAACCATGAACAACGCTGCGCTCTGCTCTCTGATATAGTGGATTTATTGAGGCCACATGGACGTTTGTATCTGTATGAACCCATGGCTCCCCTGCCTGCACAGTCTTTGCTGGGTCGGGCGGTGGATAAGGGTATGGGGGAAGTGCTGGAAGAGCTAAGGTGCTTTGCTAGGGCATTACATCTTACGGATGACCGCGTGCTCGCTGCCCTGCGGGATGGTTGGACGATGCGCAGTCCTTATGAAGCTCCTATTCGGCTGGCGGCACTCAAGGAAGAACTACCGTCCGCACTGAAATTGCGAGACGTATATTATTGGCATGTCTTTGCGGTCGCCTATGCTAATTTTTGTATGGAGCTGAAGCCCTTATGGCAAAAGGTTTTCAGCCCTGCGGTTTTGGGATTTGTAGGGTTAGATTGGCTTTTACTCCGCTTGGGGAGTGGCGAACACTTGCATTCATGGCCTATGGCTGCTATAATGGTAGATAAGATTGATCGCTCATATTAAGAACCTTGCACAAGACTGAACATACAGTTCGATCTCCTCAATATGGAAATGACTTCTCGTTTCTGTGCGACCTTTCCTAACAAGAGCGAAGATTGGTTTATCAATGGAAGGGAGGAGGACAATGAAAGCTAGAGAGGGGCTATGGAGCGGGCTTGCGGCTTTGCTGCTCGCGGCCGCCGCGGTGGTGGTGTCCGCTTATGCGCAAGATTCGGGGATCTTAACCTTACCTGGTGCGAGGTGGTGGGAAGCCAGCCAGGTTATGAACCTCGGTGATAAAACGGCGGAGGTTACCTTTGTACCTGTGCGGGGCTATGGTATGTCAGAAGATCTGACCGCGGCTTCTAAAACGATAACCATCACATCACAAGGTAGTGATACCTTCTTGTCGGCGTATGAAGATGGGATGGAGATGGATGATGGGTTTAAAGGATCAGCTTATGTGATGGCTAATCAGCCTATTTTGGGTATCGGTTCGATTGCTAATAACCTGCTTCCCTATAGTGATGTAGGCATCGCGGGGGGGCGGGCGGCCGCACAGTACTCGGCGGTTCCTTATGAAGCGGCGGCGAATCGATTGGCTTTTCCTGTGGTTAAAAATAAGTATAAGGGTAAGACAACAACCTTCTATGTTCAGACGCTTGAGCCAGGTACTGTGAACGCCACCTATGCCATCAACCGTGGTCAGAATATCTACACCATTGCCATTACTACGGAGTTACCTGGCCAGATGGTTACATTTTCGCCGAGTGATGCGGGGGTGCCCCACACGTGCAATGGGAAACCGTCGGGTAGTGGGTTTACTTGCCTGGGTGCGGTGATTTTTGAATCCAATGTGAAGTTGGTGGGGGTTTATGTGGAGCATGAAGGTGCGACAGAGACGGTCACCTGGCCGGCCCAGATTGCGCTTTCCACCCGTGGGTTTACGCCCGATGACTTCGATACCGAAGTTTTGGTACCCGTTATCAAGAGTATGTGGCGAGGCCGCACCACGGGTATTCAAATTCAAAATGTAGGAACGGCGTGCTCCACTGTGACGTTTACATTGGCGTATCAGTCTGGTATTGTTTCAGATGCTGATGGCAGTGAGATTGTCTTCAAGATTGAGCCAGGGGCTTCTGATACATTCTTCCCGGGTAACCACGAGTTATTTGTTGGCCCCCTGCCAACAGATACGGTTCCCATCGCTGACGAGTTTTTGGGATCAGCGACTATTGTGTCCGATCAACCGATGACGGTGATTGTGAATGAGAATGACTTTGCTGCTGCTAATGTCTCTAAGCAGACGGTGTTTGCTGCGTTCCCGGAGAAATCCGCGACCGATACTGTGTTGTTTCCTCTGGTAAAAGAGGCCTATCAGCAAAATGTAGAGGGCAATAATACGGGGTTACAGGTCATGAACGTCGGGGATACTGCTGTGAGTTTGCGAGCTGTCTACGTTTTTAATAAGGGGACCTTTACATTGACGCAGGATGCGGCGGGGCAGCCGATTGTCATTGAGCCTGCGCGGGCCTTTACGTTCTATGGCGTAACCCAGCATTACTGGGACAATGGGGAGTATGGCGCTTATACCAATGACGTGGGCGCTGCAACCATTATAGCTACGCCAGTTGAGGCTGGTAGCACAGCCCAGATCGTGGGGATTGCACAGGAAGCTGAGGTGCCGCCGGGAGGTGGTTTGGACTATCTGGATACGAAGAATTACGAAGGATTTAATCAGTAATTCTCGTCTTAAAGTGACAAAACAAGGGCTTGTGCTCACAGCTTGCCTTGGGTATGTGTATCCGCCAGATATATGTATCCACCGCAAGCCGTGAGCCTTTTTGAGGTGTATATTGCGAAAGCTGGCTTTGTTAAATAAGTTATCCTCGCTAGGGCAAGTGATCTCTGTAGGTACTGCTTTGACGCCCTTGATAGGATCCCGAACTTTGGTGCCTTATCCTTATACGATGTCCATTGTTGTAACTCATCGTTGTAATAGCCGTTGTCGGATGTGTTATCTGTGGCGTGAAAAGGAATCGCCCCACTTGTCTTTGGAACAGTTTGTGTCGATTTTCGAACGCAATGATTTTTCATTTATACGCAGCGTTGTGCTAACAGGGGGAGAGCCCACATTGCGCGCTGACCTGCCCGATTTGTTTAAATTGATTTTAGCTCATATGCCAAAATTGGAGCATGTTCAACTAGCCACTAATGGTCTCAATACAGAGCGGACGATTGCGGATGTGATTCAGATGGCTGAGGCATGGGAGGATGCGACCGTGCGCTCTGCGCGGTTTGACGTGCAGATTTCCTTGGATGGTTTGGGCGAGGTTCATGACATGATGCGTGGAATCCCTGGATTTTTCGACCATGTCTGTGAAACGCTGGATCAACTTCAGTGGTTGCGCTCTCAGTTTCCCTGGCTTGTGCCCCGTCTCAGTTGTGTGGTCACGCCTTATAATTTGCCACATCTGGAGGCTTTACATACATTTGCCGAACAGCGAGATCTGCCGATTCACTATAATCCAGCGGTGATCTCTGATGCCTATTATGCCAATAGTGAAACTAACAGCGATTTAGTGTTTGATCCATCCGAGATCGATACTGCGCGGGAGTTTTTTCAACGGCTTGCTGGCGAGGAGGCGAGTGGCTTGCGGTTTTATTATCAGGATATGGCACAGATGTTTTACAGCGGTTTGCGGAAGCGGCGGTGCATGATGGGTTTTTATGGGTTTGTTCTTGAGCATATGGGGGATATTTACCCCTGTGTCAATTGTGAGCATAAAAAGTTTGGCAATCTGTTAATAGACTCTTTTGAGTCTGTATGGTTTGGAGATCAAGCAGCTGAAGTGCGTGACTATACTGCTGAGAATTGTTGTCC
>DAOTUH010000386.1:0-7137 GCA_034437255.1 Anaerolineae bacterium | reverse complement strand
AAAAAAGGTTGTGCCTCACGCGAAGACGCCGCCGACCAAAGGTCGGACAGGCGCCAAGATTTTTAAATTTGCCCTTATTTTTCTGAATAGTAAAGCCAGCCTAGGTCAATAAAATTTATCAGAATTTGAATTTCCTTAGCGTTCTTGGCGCCTTTGTGTGAGGTCGATGGTTATTTCAGTGCAGTCAAAACGATATCTATGAAAATCTGCATTAATCTGTGGATTTTTCCGTAGCTCGTATAGAGGCAAATTTAGGGCTTCACCTAATTCCCGACAAGAGCCATTCCTATCACTTTTGGACACCTGCCACAAGAATGAGGTCAGTTTCTACGACCACCTGTGCGACCGAATTTCAAAGTCCTACGAGATGCTATCCCTGGCTCCTCTCGTGTTAGCCCGTGCACGAGATGGCCCCGACTAGACTGGATCTTGAGCAATTTCCAACGGATTGCCCCCGCGTGGGCTGGCATGAGGATGGGAAGGGGCATGGTTCGTTTTCAGCCTCATAGATGGCCAAAACGTCCACAAACTTTGGACATGCTCGGCGAAACCTGCCTGGGCGGGGCATCTCGGGTCGGTGTAGATCGACTTCGCAGGACGTGGCCCGCAGTTGTAACTACCGGGCACCTTTAATTGCCGCTCGCCTCCAATTCCGTGCCGATGTAGATGCCGAAGCGCGGCAGCACCTTCCGGTGCAGTACCAGCACCAGCATAGAGATACCTAAGGCTACCGCGAAGATGATCAGGGTGGAGCTCACCTCATTCATCAGTGTCGGATCGACAAGCATCACCGCCGCCAGTGTGATCATGAGCGTGCCGCCGATCAGCTTGAGGACGCGCCCATGCTTCTCCTGCATCTTGCTGGATTTAAGCGTGAAAACGGCGATGAGGAAGACCGCCGATTCGTCGAGCAGGTAGATAAGCATGTAGAGCACCAACAGCAGCACGAAGGTAGTATGTCCTACGCCCTGTGAGGCGAGAAGATTGGTCCAGATGACCGGAAACCCCGACGTACAGGGTAATTCGACCAGGGCGATCCCCGACGCCATGATCACCGTGGCAGTCAGCATGGCCCACAGCGATTCGGCGTTCATCACGTTGCGCATCTGCTTGTACAATCCGGGCTTCTTTTCGTCGGAGATGGTGAAGGAGAGACCCTCTTTGTACCAGAAATAATCCTTGATGTTCACCACAGCGAAAAAGAGCGCCAGCAGCGCAACCACCACCTGAATCCATCCCATGAAACTGATAAAGGAGAAGATGGTGAATAACCCAGCGATGAACAGGCCGTAGATCAGCGAGGTCACAGAGAGAAAGGTGAAGCCGGTGATGAAGACCTTTTTGCGCGAACCGGTGCGCAACGTCAGGGAGATGAGGATGGAGAGCACCCACAAGGAGCAGGGGTTGAAACCGTCCACGAAGGCGATGATGGCTGTGCTCACGACCACCGATTGCGCGCCCAAATCGATGGTACCGATGAGGGGCAGGCGAAGCAAATCCTCCTGGGTCTTTGCGCCAGGATCCTCGGGTGGGCCGGATGGCTCCTCGGGTTCGGTGACGGGGGCGGAGGTGGGCGTCGGCAGGGGGGTGGGGGTGGGTGTGGGTGTGGGCGGCACAGGGGTCGGCGTGGCGTCAACCGGGACGATGCCCGCGCCAGCATCCGGGCAGCCGGATTCGCTGCAAGTGGCGACCTGCGCTTCGATCTCCTGCGCGATATCCTCTGAGTAGCCGACCCAGTGGCGCTCGCCGATGACCGTGGTGGGCACCGCCCGGGCCTCGAAGCCCACCGCTTCCGCCATCTCCAAGAAAAGATCGCGGTTCTCCTCGACGTAGTAAATCTCGTACTCTCGCACTTCCAGGTTGGGGTAGCGTTCGCTCAACTCCTCCAGAAAGGGCTTCTGCTGCGCGCAGTGCGGGCAGCCGTCGCCCCAGAAAAAGTAGAGCACAACGGGTTCCGCCTCCTGCTGAGGCGGGGCGGCGCCGACGCTGTGGGCGGACAACACCAGGACGCTCAGTAACAGGAGCAGAATCCCCAGCGAGAACGTGATGTATTTAGAAAGACGCATCATCCTTCCTCCTTCAGGAAATCATCAGATAAAATAAATAGTGCTACGATTCACCCAACATGCCGCGCACAATAACGTCCACGGCGGTCTCTTCGTCCAGTCCACGCGCCATAAGCGTCTCCACTTCCTTCTTGTCTACACTGCCGATAGCGGCCTCGTGGGTCACCATCGCGCGGTCGTCGGTCACCTTGACGATGGGAACGGCGCTGGCAGTGGCTTCATCGCGGACAATCTCGATACAATCTATATGCCCGCGTGTGAAGGGGGCATTGCCCTCGGTGGTGCCGACCACTTCACTGCGTGCGTGATCACGCACGGCAATGCGAGACTTCGCCAGCCCCCGGGCATGCGCCCCGTTGAGGCGAATGGTCTCGCGGACGATGATTTCGTCGTCGCCGTAGCCCATGGCTTTGGCGGTCAGTTCGGCCAGGCCGTGGGCGCCCACATCTACCGTGTAATCGAATTCCATGCGGCCCACCCGCCCGTGGCTCAGGTTGAACTCGGTGAAGTACTTGCCGCCCTCGTCCACCGTCACCTGTGCCTTGGGCAGCACTTCCACGCCGCCGCTTTCGCCGTGATAGTGCGTCTCTTTGTAACGCATCGTCGCGCCGGGACCGACGTGGATCTTCCCTTCCATGATATGCTGAACTTGCATCGCGTTGGGGAAGGTGCAGTGGGCCATAAATTCCACCTCAGCGTCCGCGCCGATGTCGAAATCGGCCAGGATGCGTTGCACACCCTCCGCCGGCACGACGCCAAAGCAGAGGTGGATGGGGTTCTCGAAACGCGCGTGCGGCGCAATCTCCAGCCGAATGCGGACGCCGTCGGGCAGCGCTTCCGCCTCGGCGCTGATGCCTGGCAGCCGGTTGAGGCCTAGCACAGTGTTGCCGCTGATGATCAGGCTGGCGATGTTGGAGGATTTGAGGAACTCCGGGTTGCCGCCGGACTTTTCGTAGGCGCGCAAGATAGCCTCGAAATCGCTCTTGGGTGGGGTTGGACGTGGTGCGTGGCGGGTCGCCTTGGCGTTATTCATAAGCCAACTCCTTTTCCACAATTTCATGGTGATCGCAAGGTTCACAACAGCGCGTGTACCGGTCGCAAACGTGCGCCGGATCTCCAGAGTCCACGATACGCCCCTCGCAGATAAGCGAGGCCGCATCCGCCATGGCCACCACCTCGTCGCGGTGGCTGATAAGCAACACGGTCGTTCCCTCCTCAGCCATGCGATGGATCAGAGCAGCGATGTCATCCAGGCTGAGCGTGTCAATGCCGGAGTCCGGCTCATCAAGGATGGCCAGCCGAGGCTGCATGGCGTAGACGGCGGCCAGTTCGATGCGCTTGCGCTCCCCGCCGGAGAGCGAGGTATCGACATAGCGGCTCAGATAGGTCTCCGGGTCGAGCGCGACGGCGGCCAGCGCCTGGCGGATGCGCGCCATATCGGGCGTCTGCATGCCCAGGCTGAGATAGCGGGCTACGGTTAGTCCCTCGAAGCGGGCCGGTTCCTGCCAGGCCAACGTCACGCCTAACTGCGCGCGTTCGGTGATGCTCAGAGAGGTGAGGTCCGTGCTATCCAGGGTGATATGTCCGGCGTCAGGCGTGTAGCCGCTGCACCCCATCAACGTGTAGGCCAGCGTGGATTTGCCGGAACCGTTCAAGCCCAGCACGACGTGGACACTGCCACGTTGCACGGTCAGGTTTACCCCACGCAGAATCGCGTGGCCTTCCCGGGCGAGATGCACATTCTTGATTTCCAACACTACGTCGTGATTTTCCATAGATGCTCCATAGCGCGCCCTGAGCGCGTCTAAAATTTCTCAATGACCAACGCGCCCTGTGGCGTCAGGCCATTGATGACAGTATTGGTCACCGTGCCCCACTTGAGAGCCAAGTGATGCAGTTCTTCCATTTTTCCGCGCGGCTCAGGGCTGTCGAGAATCAGCCGGTAGCGGATTTCGGTCAGAGCCGGCGGATCGTCGCGGCGGTCGGCCTCGAACTCGATGCGGGCCGCGTCGATGCGCAGACGCATTTTTGCGCTGATGGCGTTGACGTTGGTCAGGATGCACGCGCCCAACGCCGCGAGCAACGTCTCGGCGGCGTTGAAACCCGCCTCGCCCGCGCCTTTTTTGACATTAAGGGTGAGCTGATGGTCCCGCGCCTCTGCCAGCGCGTGGGATTCGTCTTGAACCGTAACATCGACGTGATAGTTCATATCGTCACCTACTAACAAGATATCAGTGCGTGGTTTTCTCTTTGCCGCGCCGCACGACGATGATTTCCGCCATCGTCGCCAGGGCGATTTCCGCCGGTTCGCGGCTGCCCAAATCCAGCCCCAGCGGGCCGTGGATGCGCGCCAGCTCCGCCTCCGTAAAGCCCGCGTTCAGCAACGCCTTATGCCGTGCGGCCTGCGTTCGACGGCTGCCCAACAGTCCAATGTAGAAAGCCCGGCTGCGCAAGGCCAGGCTCAAGGCTGGAATATCGAGTTTCTCATCGTGAAAGAGCACGGCGACAGCGTGTCCGGCGTCCAGATCTTCTGGCGCGAAGAGGTCCTGGGGCCAGCCATGTCGCCGTTCCACGGCGGGGAAACGTTCCGGCGTCAGGAACGCCGTGCGCGGATCAGCGGCGACGACGCGGTATTCCAGCGTGCGCCCCAGTTCGGCCAGTTTCTGGGCGATGTCCATGGCGCCGAAAATCAGCAACGTTGGCGGCGGAGGTGTGACCTCCACGTAAACCTTGCCCTGGGGATAGCTATGGGTTTCGGCGTGCGGCCCCGGCCAGACTGCAGTCATCGTCTCCAGTGCAGCTTGCGTCAACGCTGGCGTGCTCAGCCCGCCTTGCGTGCTGCCGTCTTCCAGCCGCAGCAGGTGGAGAGGTTCGGCGGTATCGAGTTGCGCGGCAAAGCCGACCGCGCGTCGCGCCTGCACCTCAGCCAGCCAGATGTCGTGCAGCGATGTCCACTGCTCCACCAGGATGTCCACTGCGCCGCCGCAAGACAGCGCGGGGACGAGGGGATCGTCGCCCGGCCCATACCATAATTGTCCGCGCGGGAGATCGCCGTGCAGGAGCGCTTCCATCTGCGCCAGTGCGTCGCTATCAATGCAGCCGCCGCTCACCGAGCCGGTCACTTCGCCCTGGTCGGTCAGGCCCATGCGCGCGCCGGCCAGCCGCAGAGCCGAGCCCTGTACGTGTACAATGGTCGCCACGGCCACCTCGCGGCCCGCCTGACGCCATTGCGCGAAAGTCTCTAGAATCTTTGTGTCCATATTTACAGTTTAGCGGTCGGGGCCTACATCACGACCGCTGCTGATAAGCGTCGTAACGAGCCTGGACCGTGACCGCGTCGGTGGGGTGCAGCTCGCCTTCCCGCACGGCCTCGACCAGCGTCAAAATCGCGTCCACCTCGGCCAGGTAGACGGGGATGCCGGCTTCTGAGAGGATCGCGTAGGCCGCCGGAGGTAACATGCCGGTCACTACAGCGTCTACCTGGCGTTCGACCAACTGCTGAGCCAGCGCTACAGCGCCCGTCTCTGACTCTCGATACGGGTTAGGCCAGGATTCGAAATGGTCATCGGCAGCTAGGAGCATCAGATGGCCGCAGTGACCGAAGTCCGGGTCCAACCAGGCCCCCAGTCCCGGACCTCTAGCCGTCAAGACAATGTTCACAGATCCTTCCCTCCAGAATTTGGGGGCGGCGCAGCGCCGCCCCTGGCATAACACAGCACGAAAAACCGTGGTTCAGGCGGTTTCCTCGGCTATCAAGGCTTTGATAGCTTCGACCGTCTGTTCTGTATCCATATTGCGAATATCGATGCCGCGGAGTTTGTCGGATTCAAAGCCTACGGCCTCAAAAGCGTCACGGTACATCTTAATCTGCATGACGGGATCACAGGCGCCCACGTAGAGCTCGTCGGTCTCCTCGCTGTCAACCCCACTCAGCAAGGTCTTGAGGAATTCGTCACCGTCACGAGCGCACAGCTGCGGATGGATAGCGATGTAGTCCACCAACTTCTCACGCCGGATCGCGTTGCCTACCTCAAAGATATTCATATCGTGAAAGGAAGGACAATCACCCTGACAGACACATAACAACAAACCTTTCTTTCCCATCGTTTACCTCCTGGGTATATAGAAAGCGTCCCTTACTCTTCGTCACCAAAGTAGATAATGGCCTCCGCCGGGCAGATTTTTTGACAGCCACGACAGAACTCCACACAGTTATCGGGCTGGACCACCAGGGGGATGTCATCATCCCCCATGACATACACGCCATGCTGGCAGAACTCTACACAGGTGCCGCAACTTATGCACTGATCCTCTTTGATAATCGGATACCAATTTTTCGCCATCCTAGTTTCGTCTCCTTTGAAAGTTGTTAGTTAGCTCATCATCCCGTCATCAATAGATTAAACACAATGCGTTAAGGGGGAGGACGTGAGCACAGGTGACAAAAACCTGGGATTCGCCAACAGTGTCTGTTCATCGGGTCACCTACGCACTTTGCTCAGACTCTTTCTGCTGCCCCTGGCAGGCACCCAAGCCAGAAAAAAGTTCCTCGGGCGTAACAGCGCAGGTCCCCAGGTGTTGATGGATGGATTCCGCAGTTTCCAGCAGGGTGTATACCTCCGGGCGCGCGATGCGATACCATACGTTCCAGCCGTCCCTACGGTAGCAGACGAGGCCAGCTTCTCGCAGCACTCCTAACTGCTGGGAGACGTACGCCTGACGCAGATCTAGGGCTTCCTCGATATCGCCGACACAGAGCTCGCGGCCCTCCAGCAAGCGCAGGATCGCCTGCCGCTTGGCGTGAGCCAACGCCTTGAACAGGGCCGCCAGTTCTTCGTTCGTGACACCTGGGCCTAATTCGGTATTGCTTTGCATGAAGACTATTCCTTTTCTCCAGATCCATCTTTGACTCCACTGAAATAAACCCTGAAAATCGGATTTCTTGGCATCGTTTCAAAAGTAGCCATTTTGGGAAAAGATCGGTTTACACTTTCTGACGAAATTATCTCAATACAGAACGCGAAAACATCAAAAAGTGGCTCTTATAGGCTCAAAAAGACTACTTGAGTCG
>DAOTUH010000385.1:0-3684 GCA_034437255.1 Anaerolineae bacterium | reverse complement strand
CATCTTTTCGCATCCGTTGACTGAGGTGAATCCATGAACAACCGCGCGCTGGAACACGATCTCCGCACCTACCGTCCTGCGGGCTATGAACATCTGCCCGAGGATTTCGTCTGGCCCCGCTACGAGGGCTTCTCCGTGGGCAACATTCCCGCGACGGTGGCCCGCCTGCTGGGCGCAAGGCCCCGTCGCTTGCTCCCGCCGCTCCGGGCAGACCTGCTCGACGGCCTGACCGACGGCGTGCGCCGGATCGTGCTGCTGCTCGTCGATGGGCTGGGTTGGGAGCGAATGAATTCGCGGCTACAGTTGCGAAATCCGCCTACGCGGATTACCTTTCAGTCGCCAAAGGGCGACTTTGCAGCCGTAGCACGTGGTTTTCGTAGACCCATGGTCTACTGACCATGGTAACCGCCGTGCAGCGGAAGTTACCATGGTCAAACTAAAAAGCGATTTTAATTTTCTCCACAGATTACGCAGATTTTCACAGATTTTTAATTTTCTGTATGAATCTATGAAGTCTGTGGTTAATATCTCGCTTCGACCCGGCGAAATCCTGACGACCCAACGTATCGTGCGTTACCCCTGACTGCTTATACAACTAAACTGCTGTTAGAGGTTTATGTCTTTGAGGACCGCAGGCAGGTATATAAAGTACAAGATCCTGGAATCCTCGCTGACGGTGTTGTCGGCCGGGAAGCGGTCAGTCTCGTTGGATGTGACCGTGGCTCTGTTGGTGACCCGTCCTGTCTGCGCCTCGCTGGTCGCTGCGACGATGATGATCTCTGTGCTGGCGCCGCTGGTCAGGGTGCCCAGATCGCACGTGACGATGCCGCTGGTCTGCTGGCAGTTTCCCTGGTCGGGTGTCGCTGAGACGTAGGATACCCCCGTGGGCAGTGTGTCGGTGAGGGTCACGTGGGTCGCCAGGGAGGGACCCTGATTTGTGATCACCAGTGTGTACGTGAGATTGTCTCCTACTTGAACGGGATCGAGCAGGTCATGCTTGGCCAACGCCAGATCGGCGGCTGGTCCCACCACGGTCTCCTCGGTGACGGTGTTGTTTCCAAGTTGTGGGTCGAGAGTTTCGGATGTGATCCCCGCCGTGTTAGTCAATAGCCCGTCGAGCGTGGTGGTGACCACAAGGGTGACCGTTACGTGATCCCCGGCCGGGAGGGTGCCCAGTGTGCAGGTGATTGCGCCCCCCGAAGGGTCGCAGCTGCCTTGCGTGGCTCCGACTGCGTTGAAACTCACGTGTCCGAGCAACGTATCGGTGAGAACCACTCCGGTTGCATCGGAGGGGCCGGCGTTGGTGAGGATGAGGGTATAGGTCAGGGGTAATCCGGCCAAGACGGGATCGGTGGCGTCGGTCTTGGTCAGCTGCAGGTCGGCGACCGCGTTGATCGAGGTCGTTTCTGTAATAGGCGTGAGGTGCGTCGTCGGATTCAGCGTGGTCGCGCTGACGGTGTTGGTGAGAGGGGCCAGGCACGCCGAATCTACCTTGCCCGTCATTGTGATCCACGTCTGGCTATCTGGGGGCAGATGACCCAGGTTGCAGGTGACCACGCCACCGGCATCGGAACAGCTCCCCCGGCTGGATAGCAGCGTCTCCAGCGTGATGCCGTTGGGCAGCGTATCGACCAACGTGGTGGTGAGGGCCGACGAGGGGCCGGTGTTGGTGAGGGTGAGGGTGTAGGTGAGCAGATTGCCGGCGATGACCGGATCGGGGTGATCGGCCTTGGAGAGGGAAAGGGCAGTTGTCCCAGTGACCGTCGTCGTTGCGGTGATGGTGTTATCTGTGGGGACGTGATCTGTCTGGAGTGCGGAGATAGTTGCTACGTTGTCGTGAACACCGCGCGCCGCCGGATGCACGTCCACGGTGAGGGTGATGGCTGCACTGGCACCTAGCGCTACCTTGCCCAGGTCGCAAACTACGTCACCGTCAGTCTCGGTGCAACCTGTTCCCTGGCTTACCTGTGCCGACGCCAGGCTCATGCTGACCGGTAGTGTATCGGTCAGCGTTACGTCCGTGGCGGTGCCGGGTCCGTTGTTGGTGAAGGCAAGCGTGTAGGTCAGTGAGGTCCCGGCGATGACCGGATCGGGGGCGTCGTCCTTGGACAGAGCGAGATCGACGGCGCACTGTCGAGCCTTCAGCCAGGGAGTAAAGAGCACGTCGTCACTGACTTCTTCGCCGGCGCCGCCTGGATTCGAGGCGTGCTGGGGCCCGCTGGGCTGCCCCCACCAGTTGTAGATGGCAGTGGCCGTGGTGGCTGTGGTGTTGTTGATCCCCAGACCCGCGTTGTCGTAGATGGCTGAGCTCAGAGTGGAGAAGATCCCGTTGTTAGCAATCTGTACTCCATTACTGCCGTTCGTGTAAACCGTGGAGCACGTCAGATTGGCCTGACTGTTATTGAGGTACAGACCATAGCCGGCGTTGTCCTGGAAGGTACTGTGGGTGACGGTGATGGCGCTGCCGGAGGTGCCATAGAGCGCGTAGTCGCCGGTGCTGTTCCCGTTGTCGGCGAAGGTGGTGTCGCTGATGACCACATTGCTGCCGAGGGCATACACTCCGTAATCGGTGCCACTGGCCGACACGCTGAGCACGCGACTGCTCTCGATGACGACCTGACCGGCGGTCACGCTATGGGCGTAGATATTGGCGCTTAGGCTATACCCGGCGTAGCGCACGGTGGCGTGGCGTAGATGCCCGGTGCCCTCGTCCCCTAGGCCGTAGAAGAACAGTCCCCCCCAGCCGGCCGACGCGCCGGACGAGGAGGTGAAGGTGATGGGGTCGGTGGAGGTCCCCAGGGCCTCCAGGTGACCGTTGATGCGCAAGCGAGCGTTGGCAGCTCCTTGTACAATCACGCCAGGTTCCAGAGTCAAGGTAACCCCGCTGGCGACGGTGACGTCCGCGGTGAGCACGTGGGGATTATCGGCGGCGGACCAGGTTTCGTCGCTGCTGATGGTGCCACTGTGATCGAGAGAGAGTGGACGGGCCTGGACGAGGTGAACGGCTATGCCGTCTCCTAGCACACCCATCATAACGATAGCCAGACTCAGACTCAGTATCAATGAAACGAACAAACGTTTGATCTTCATTACTTCACCTCTTTTCCTTAAAGAAAGCATTGGGGTGGTTTAGAAATAGGTTAACACCGTTATTATGTCATAATCCTCTCCTTTCCCTCCAAAAGGGCCTATATGGACACGTACCATCAGCGTGGCGCCGCTGAAATTGAACAGTTTGCTCTACTGCAAAAGGGTTTTTAGTAGAGCAAGGGCCACTATTTTTCTTTGGCTGACCCTTTTTCAGGGCAGCCACAGTCTCGAGTCAATAAGGCCGGGTTTATCTCATGATGATTTTTGATTATCAAGTTCAGGTAAAATTTCCCAGCCGGTTTCGTGTAACAAAAAGTTCGTAGTCAGGCACGAAACCCAGTGGAGTGCCGTTTTACGCAGCCCGACGGCACTCCGGCCCCAAGGGCCTGCGTGCCTGACTACAAACCTCGTTACATTATGAAGCAACAAAGCAGGGAACCATACCAAGAAAAGAACTGATCAGTTTTGACTCTACTGAAATAACTAGCAGAAATCGGATTTTTCTACGACTTGATACTATATGTGGGTTTCTCATGACCAAAATTACTAGATGTGGGGTATGGTCACCTAAAAATCCGATTTCTTGGACCTTTT
>DAOTUH010000384.1:0-2083 GCA_034437255.1 Anaerolineae bacterium | reverse complement strand
CGCGTCTTGGGGTGCTCCTGCGCGGAGGCGTGGAAGTAGGAGCGCACGCGGTTCGCCAAGTTGACCGCCTTCCCGATGTAGATCACCTGGCCCTTGGCGTCGTGCATCAGATAGACGCCGGGCAACTTCGGCACGATCTCTATTTTTTGCTGTACTTTCTCTGGGATATCCACGTTCATCATTATACACTAAGTGTGAGTGTTCGGGCCGGCGTCTCGCCGTGCCCGTTGTGTGGCTCGGCAAGGTCCCCTTTGGGGGGATTAAAAACGCCGGCCACAACGTAGGGCATCGGATGAAAAAAGTCCCCCGGTATCGACCGGAGGACGTGTGCAGCTTGGAAACTAGGGCGGATCTCAGATGAACAGCGACAGCGCCATCCCCATCTGTTCCAACTCGTAGATGAGTTGATCGCCGTTGTTGTAGAACCACACGCCAATCGCACCGCAACAGCAGCAGAGCACCAGCAGAATCGCTGCCACAATCGCGATGATGATCCACGTTTTCTGATCGATGTTGGAGAGGAAGCCCTCGCCGCTATTCGATGCCACGGCGGCGGGGGAAAGGGGCGGTGATGGCGGCGTTGGCTCAGGCATCGGTTCTGGTTCCGGGGCGGATGCTGACTCCGATTCCGAGAATGGATCTGGGATGTTTTGATTCTCTTCGTAACTCATAATAACCCTCCTCAAAATAGAATTAGACTAAATAGCTGACTTTAGCTTAAAGTGATTTTGGACGATTGTCAAAGTGATCATTTTCCCCTCCTCCGTAGACGCCATTTTTCTGAATCCAATGGCTATCTATGCATCTTGGTTCTTCAGGAATTCGCCGGGTGCAATCATGCTATCCCCACCCGCAACCCAGTAACGACGCGAAAAAGGTCTGTGATCCCCACAAACGCGCACATCTGAGCTGCTTTTAGGGCGGCTTAGGGTGATATCCGGCAAAATCCAAAAGACCCTGCTTATACCATAACTGTAGCATAAGTACCTGGAACTGACAACAGAGTCTTGGCTCCAGTTACCGCGACGTGACGCGCGGTTCCGGCCAGGCGAGTTCGAAGCCCAGCGTTTGTTGGAGCATCCGCTGAAAATCGGCCAGGTGGGCCGGGGTGTTGCGCACCTGATGCGGCGCCAGCCCTTTGATGAGGCAGTAGGCCGCCAGCGCGCCGGCGACCCCGCCGAGGCCTCCGCCGACGATCAGAAGGTCGGTAGCGTGCTCTCTGGCCTGCTGATTTTCAGTCGCTTTCATTTACCTTGCCTCCTCGTCCGCCTCGAATTTCTCGTATTCGGGCGGCAAGTCGATGCCGAAGCGCTGGCAGAGGAGCTTGACGTCGTGATAATCGCCCGCGTCGATCTCGTAGCCGGTGTGAAACTTCACCATCCATTCGGGCGCGATGGTCTTGACCGGGCAGCCGCCAATCGTCCCGGTGCCGCTCAACGATTCATAAGGGTAGGGGACGCCGTAGACGTTGTTGCCGTCGGCATCGAAGGTGTACGAATGGACGTCGATCTGGCGGCCTTGGTCATCGCCCAGGACGAAGTTGCACGGCCTGGTATCGTCGCGGGGCACATCCTCGTACCCGCGCGCTTCGAGCAGCGCTCGAATCTGGGGCACGTCCTTGTGCTCCACCGCGATGTCCAAATCGGCATGCGGGCGGGTCTGCTTGCCCAGGAGCGCGTCCACGCCCCAGCCGCCATCGATGTAGAGGTCGATGTCGTGGCGCTTGAGCAGTTGGACGAACGCGATGACGTCGTCCGCGGTCATTTGGGGGGCATCGTTGGGCATAGGATCTCCTTTCGCGCCAATGCAGGGCCGCTAACCTCTTGCCCTTTCTTACGCCAGAATCTTGAACAGAATATCCAGATGTTTCGCCGCCGTCTCGACCGTCATCAGCGGTTGGGCTTGACCGTCGAGGCAATCAAGGAAGTGCCGGACGATCGCCATGGTATCGTCCTCCGCGCCGGTCATATCCACCGACAGGGTCTTTTTGCGCGGCTCGCCGTCCTCGACGTAGAAGTACTCGATGTCTTCGCTGTCCCAGGTGGGGAACTGGAAGCGCAGGCCGCCCCGTGTGCCGTACAAG
>DAOTUH010000383.1:0-3592 GCA_034437255.1 Anaerolineae bacterium | reverse complement strand
GCGCTTTCAGGTAGTCTGCTAGCGCAGGGGCTTTCCCAGCAGCCGCGTGGCGGGTTACGCCGGGACCGTTAGGCGGTCTCTTCCGAGCAGAGAAAGTAGGAAATATGAAGTTACAAACTGTGACAATCGTAATTCTTGCAACTATCTTATCTTCTTGCACGCCAGTATTACAGCATCCCTTCATCCCATCTCCATCTCCATCTCCATCTCCAATAGATATTTTTACACCTACGCTTGCTTCTACCTCCACGCCTACTACGACTTTAGATCTATCGCTAACCTCAACAACGATGGCAACGGCACATCCCGTTTTAGAAACGGGTTTACCGCCGTCACCAACGATTACCCCAAATGCAACACAAGCGGCATAGCAAGAAGGCATAAAGAATGTTATTCAGGCATATTTTGCTCTTCGCTACCAATTGCTCAGTGTTTCGCCGCCAACGGACATCCATCAGGATGTTTTTGGCAAGTTAGTGTCAAGTGAAAACGACGCAAAAGATTCCTTGACCGAAACGGCTAAACTGGCAGTTGAGAGAAAATGGTACGAACTGAACAAACTCAGATATGCCAAATATGAATATTCCTTGAAGTACACAGACATCTCGTTTGATGCGACTGCTCAGATAGCTACGGTCTCTCTACACGAGTATTTTGAAATAATCTGTGAAAAAGCAATGGACAATAGCTCGCAAAATCCATCTGCCTGTGCCATTGGGGAACTCACCCATGAAATTGTCTTGCGCAATGAAAACGACCAATGGAAAATAATTTCTGATACCTACTGGGACTCTTGGTGGCGTCAATTCCGAAAACCAGGATTATCCACAAACGAAATATTGCAGAATATCAATGCGAAGATGCAAAAACTAGAGACAATGCCCTCGCCCACACCATAATCACGTTTAGATATGGGGGGGACCCGGCGAAATCCAGAAGAGCCTGTTTTCATAGACATATACTACCACCTTACTTTTGTCTAAAGTCCAATCTAGCGATATTCAAATAAGTGTGGTATAGTAGCACTATGATTCAGAACGCTCAGCCAGAACAAGGGGGCCTTTTCCGAGGAAGAGTGGGCACAAACTCCGCCAACGGTTCAGGAGTTCGTGCTGGCATTGATCACGTGCATACAGGAATTAGAAGCAGAGGTGACTGCCCTACGTGAGCAGGTCAATCGTAACTCGCGCTATTCCTCCCAACCGCCTTCCAGTGACGAGCCTGGTGTTCCTCCAAAACAATGCCAGCGTTCCAAGAGCAAGCGCAAGCCAGGCGGACAACCAGGTCACAAAGGCACGACGCGGAAGCTGGTACCGATAGAGCAGGTCAAAGAGAGCCACGACGTCAAACCCGAGACTTGCCGCCAGTGCGGGTGTGCTTTGGAAGGACAGGAGCCAGCACCCTATCGGCATCAGGTCACGGAGATTCCCCCGGTGGTTGCCGAGATAGTCGAATACCGCCTGCACGCCTTGGCTTGCCCAGAATGTGGTACCGAGACCTGTGCGGAGTTACCGGCTGGTGTTCCTCACGGGGCCTTTGGCCCCCGCTTGCAAGCCCTGGTGTCTCTGCTGAGCGGTCGTTATCGGCTGAGCAAGCGAGCTATAGCAGAGGTTATGGGTGACTTCTTCCAGGCTGACATCAGCGTCGGCTCGGTCTGTGCGTTAGCGCAACGCACCAGCGAGGCCCTCCGTGAGCCGGTGGAGGAAGCGCGCGTATGTTAAGAGCACCCCGTGGTCCACATGGATGAGACAGGTTGGCGAGAAAGCAACGCTAAGGCCTGGTTCTGGGTAGCGGCCACTTCCCTCGTGACGGTGTTTCTCATTCGGGGTAGTCGAGGGGGAAAAGTCGTCAGGGAGCTGCTAGGTGAGACCTTCAGTGGCGTTCTGAACTCTGACCGCTGGTCGGCCTACAATTGGGTGCCCGTCTCCTTACGTCAATTGTGTTGGTCTCACCTCCTGCGTGATTTTCAGGCATTCGTCGAGCGGGACGGAGACCCTCAACGCCTCGGCGAAGCCATCCTGGCCCAAAGTGAGCGCATGTTCGACTGCTGGCACCGGATACGAGAGGGCACGATGACGCGGGCTACCTTCCAGGTGAACATGGAATCCGTCCAGCAGAAAGTGGACGAACTACTGCGCCGGGGAGCCGCCTGCGCCCACGACAAGACGGCGGGGACCTGCCGTGACATCCTCAAACGCGAGGAAGCCCTGTGGACCTTCGTGCACGTCGAAGGCGTAGCACCCACCAACAATCTGGGCGAGCGGCAGGTTCGTCGCCACGGTGTGCTCTGACGCAAGATGTGTTTTGGAACCCAGAGTAAATCAGGCAGTCGTTTTGCTGAACGGATCATGACCGTCGTTGCCTCCTTGAAACAACAGCAGCGCAATGGGCTGGATTACCTCACTGAGGCCTGCGAGGCGACCAATGGGGAGCGGTCAGCGCCGTCTTTGCTGCCGACAGCGTCTCCCCCCTGAACGGTTCTTTTGTATGACAAGGATGCCAAAAGGAGCATATGCCCAAATTTTATCTGACGCCCGCCGCCATCGGTTATTTAGCGCAGTCGATCCTGGCTGCATTCATCAGTGGCTATCTGCTCATCACGCTCCGACGACGACCAGCGGCGCATACGTGGTGGTTGGGTAGCGCTTTTACCTCGCTGACTCTCTTCATCGCGACGTTGTTCCTGGAAGTGGCGCTGCTACCGACGCCACGCTTGACGGTGGTCTTCGTGCAAAACGTGTTTCTCGCCGTCTTTCTTAGCTGCATGCTGCAATTCGCCTACCACTTTCCCCGGCGACCAGCGGCCTTGCGCCGCGAGTCCCGGTTGGCCCTGGGGATGAGCGGGCTATATACGGTCTGGGAGATGGGATATAGCGTTTTCCGCTTCGTACAGCTTGGTCAAGGCGTCGTTGAATATCGCCCCAATTGGAGCGACTACGTGCTGCTGGGGCTGCTGTTGTGGATCCCTGTTGCTTTCTTCCGGCAGCTCTACCAGAAGCAGATGCCGGGTCGGGGACATGCGCGGCGCATGGTGGCGGCGCTGCGCCAGTCCCCCGACCGCGAAATGCGGGCGCTGCGGTCGTTTACGGCGATCTTTGTCTTCGTCGCCGCGCTGAACCTCTTCAACATCCTGCGGGCCGCCTATCTGGTCTCGGTCTCCCTGGCGAATATGGGCATCTCGTTGGGTATTTTAGGTGCGCTTTTTGCGTTTGCGTCGGTCTACGTGAACAGCCAGCCGGAAATGACATCGTTTATGGTCAAATTGGTCGGGGTCGCGCTAACGATGATGCTGGCCGTGTTGGGCGTGTTGGGGTGGGTGGTTTCGCCGCTCTATAGCGCGCAGTACCGGCCCTTTCCGCTGGAGGGGCGCGCGTTGCACTTTACGCCCAATAGCGCGGGGGGCTACGATATCGGCGCCGGCGCAGCGGTCTTTGATCCCGATCTGGGTGTGGATTTGCAGCTTGATGATGGACGCTATCGCGGGTGCAGTGTGGCGTCGCCCTTTACCTTCCCTTTCTACGGGGCGCGCTATACCGAGGTCTTTGTCTGCAATGATGGCGTCATCCATCTGGGGCGCGAGGCCGTCTTCCGC
>DAOTUH010000382.1:0-4374 GCA_034437255.1 Anaerolineae bacterium | reverse complement strand
GACACTAGTTTTACGTCGTGCTGGTTGAGCAGCCTGATGAAGCTCAGCAGCGTCATCAGGTTGCGCGAGATACGGTCGATGCGGTCCACGACCACCACGTCCACCTTGTGACGGCGCACCATGCGTTTGAGGCGCTTGAAGGCCGGGCGCCTGCCGCTGCGGCCCGACTGGGCCGGATCGGAGAGGATGGCTACCTCATCCCACCCCTCGCCCTCGATGAAAGACCGCAAGCGCTTTTCCTGATCCTCCATGCTCTTGCCGAAGAGTTCCTGCATCGTGGAGGAGACGCGCTTGTAGCCCACGGCTCGCAGGCTGTGTTGGTCCTTTTTACGGGAGCCTCCATCCAGGATGCTGAGTACGGCTGTGGAGACGGCGCCATTCTCGGGCGGGTTGAACTCGATCTCAGACTGCCCGATCAGGGACAGTGCCTCCTCCTTAGTCGTCTGCGTCAGTTTCGTCATAGCCGTCATCCTCCTTCAGGTCTAGAATGCGTCGCAGTGCGATGGCGACTTCGTAGCAGAAGTCGTCTACCAGTTCGTCTGTTAAAACGTCTTTTTTCTGCGTCATTTGCTTCTCTGCTCCTTTTTTCCAGGAGCAGCCGGCTGCTCGTCTTCGGTCTTGATTGATTTTCCCGGGTGTTTGACCAGATTGTGAAACCGTGCTATCCTTGTCACGATCTTCTGGTCAGGTCTCACTATACAGGCGTAATGTCGACTTTTGGACGTACGACCGATAGTGGAATGGATATATGGCGTATCTCCACAGTTATTCAACGCGCGTTGGATAACAAAAACCACATTGTGATTCTTTTTTATCGCCCTCCTTTCCCTTGTGCCAGTCCCGCATGCCCTGAAGTTTGCGGTGTATTAGATCAAATCTGTTTTTCATCAAATCTCCGATTTAGCAATTAGGACGGTCGTTCCGGGTCTCAAACGTGGACTCACTGTACGTGACATCGTGGTCACCATTGTATTGGGTTTGTGGTTGACAAATCAAGGGTCAAAACTTGGCAAATGAGGGCAAAAAATTGACATTTGAGGGGTAAAACTTGACATCTGAGGGTAAAACCCTGATAGGAACGCCCAATGACACTGTTTATCTCCTTATGGAGCGAAAATATCCAGTGGTTTTCGGGCGAGTATTGAGACGATGGTTGGAAGATAGCGGGCGAACACAAAGAGCTTTAGCTATCAAGCTGTTTATCGATTCAAGCCAGGTGTCGAAGTGGGTGCGTGGAAAGAGAAGCCCAGGCCGTGAAAGAGTCACACAGACTCTGATTCACATTCATAATTGGTTGAAGGGAGCGTGGGAGGTATCAGAGGCACTAGATGGAATTACCTGGCTGGGTTTGAGCTGGGAGGATGTGGAAGTTTCCTTGGAAGAGGATTTCCAATTTGACAGCGTACCAGGTTACTTCAGAAGATGGTGGGAAGATGGTCAGCCACAAAAACAGGCTAATCCGGTTAGGGCTATACCCACCGATTACGTTGAACCGGAGGAGCTAGAGGATTTACGCCTTCTGGTTGCGGGGATGCAAGATTATCGACAGCCAGCGTTCAATGGAGTGGTTGTCCACGGTATCTCTGGCGCCGGGAAGACGACCCTGGCTCTAGCGCTGGCAAGAAGCGAGGTGGTAGATTGGGTCTTTCGCGATGGCATAGTGTGGCTGGATGAGGAAGCGGAAGACCTGCGTGCAGAAGCTCAGCGGAAAGCAGGTGGTGTTTATGGTGACGAAGAAGAATGGCGAGCATGGATTAGAGCTGACGATCGTCGCTTACTGATTATCATCGACGATCTCACTGACGTGAAACACTTGCGGGACTTCTTGAAGCAGGGTTTGGGGCCCCAGGTGACCGTATTGGTGACGACACAGAGGGGAGCAGAGGTGGTTGGGGAGATGGGACGTTTCTTTCGGGAAGAAGACATTGCCGAGCTGGAGATCACCGGCTTGGGGGAGAAAAAAGGACACCAGTTTGTGAAGAAAGTCCTGGGTAGGGAACTGAAGGAGACGGAGCTGGAGGTAGTGGCCGAGGTAGGAGAAATCGTAGGATGGCATCCAGAAGGGTTGCGCTTGGCAGCGCAAATGGCGCGGGATGATCTTCTGACGTGGCGTGACGTTTTGTCGGACTTGAGGGATGTGGAGGAAAGCACAGTCCTTTATCGCTTGGAGCGGTGGGTAATCAGGCACTGGCGACGGATGGAATCGCAGGAGCGAGAGCAAGCGCAACGATTGTTGGACGCGATGGAGCGTGGCGGCCCTTTTGGAGCGCTATTTGCATCGGCAGCGTGGAACGTGGAGATAGGACAGGCGCGGGTGAGGTTACTGAGGATGGAGCGGGATGGGCTGATAGAGCGTATGGCGGGCCATCCCGTGGAATATTGGTGGTCCGAAGTGGGGGAGCAATGGCGAGCGCTGCCCATCGTATACCGAGTAAGGGGACGTTCGGGGAGTAGTGATGAGGGAGCGGAGTGGTGGCGGAGTGTGGCGAGGAGAGTCGAGCGCTCTTTTGGCTTGAGTGGGCGGATGAGGAAGCGTTTTCCAAAGATGCCGACTGCTTTGGGTGTGGTAGGTGCCGGGGGACTCTTAGCATTCTCGCCGCTGAAAGCGGTAGGTGAAGGGTTCCTGCTCCTGGGGGAGCTGGTTGGGAGCGGGCAGGACTGGAAGCTCCGTTGGAATGACTGGACGATCATCAACAAGGTGGAATCCCACCTGAAGGATCATTGGGAGAGAGCGGGATGGCAGCCGACTGAGGAACTGTGGATGCTGTATAAGCGGAACAATTTGCTTATTTATCTCATTTTTTTGATCCAACTGAGCGTGCTTGCGACCTTATTTTTATTACAAAAGCAAACATTTTTTGTGGACTTGATGGCGTTGATCTTTGTGTCGGGTGCAGGGCTCGCGGTGTCGTACCGTGGAGCTTGGCGCGTCTGGGTCGCCTGTCTGTACGGCGTACACACGTGGGACTTGGAGCTGATGTTGCGCGTCAGTTTGTGGCTCACCCAGAGGCTGAGTTGGATTTCATCGATGCAAGAGGATCAAGATATGCTACAAGAGGTACTTATGCGGGTGAGAGGTGAACGAGTAGATTGATGGAAGTCGGTCTGCCACACCCACCTCAGCGAGCGCTCTGTGGCGCAGATCGGCGGTGACCGCGAGTTATCTCTCTCCCATAATTTGCGCAGAAATTAAGGGTAGTTTGTACCAGTGTTGGAAAGTCCCAGCATTTCTTGTGCAGGGGCCCGAGATTATGACCACGGCGGAGGAGCCGCTCCAATAGTGACTTATATCAAATGCCCGCCTGCTTTCAACTGCAGGGCGGGCTTTTCTATGCCAATCTCCCCTATCCTCTCAATATCTTGAGATCGCGGCTGGATCTTAGCCGCGCTCCATCCTTCTCCCCAGCTTGTTTAGAGCATACCTTTCTGAAACCATCTGCGAAGCACTTTGCTTTTGTCACTGCAATGAGCATATGATACAATAGATTTTGAAAGCCTTGGTGACTTCTCGTAACCCCAAGGCGGGCAAAGCGCCTTGACGGGCATTTGATGGCTTTTGATTGTTGCAGAGGAGTTCCATAAATGACCACCCCCCTCCAACTGAGAATGGGCGTAGAAGCGCCCCATCGCAACCGTTACCTCTTCTCCGACCACTACCTGGAGAATATCCTGCCCGACGATCCCCGCTGGGAACAAGGCCTGGACGAAGCCGAGGAGTTCCTAGCTTGGTTGCAGGAGATCTACGCCAGCGAGCGTGATCAGCTCCCCGCTTACAACGAAGATCAATTGGAAGATCAATGGTTCAAGCCGATTTTAAAGAAGCTAGGACACGTTTTCCAGACACGAGTCAGTATGCCTGGTCTGGATGATAACATCAAGCAGCCTGATTATGTCTTCTTTCCTGATGTGGACACGCGCCAGGAGGCCGTGAGTGCTCAAGGGACTGAGGAATACGCTGCTGATGCGTTGTCCGTGGGCGAGGTCAAGCGCTGGGACACCCCCTTGAGCAAGAAGCGCCCAGGGGGAAGCCCGAGCTTCGAGGACCAGAACCCCAGCTTCCAGATCGACTACTACGTGCGCATCACGGCCAAGGCCGGTCTCGATTGGGGCATTCTGACCAACGGGCGGCTATGGCGCCTGGTGCATAAGGACTCCAGCCAGCGGCTCAACATCTATTATGAGGTCGATCTGGTCGATCTGCTCCACCGGGATGAACCGGGGTTGATGCGCTACTTCCTGCTCTTCTTCCGCCAGGCGGCCTTCCAGCCGGACGCGCAGGGCAGGACCTTCCTGGATGACGTACTGGCCGGGAGCAACGCTTATGCCGTGGCGCTGGAGGAGGACGTACAGGAGAACGTCTATCAGGCGCTTGAG
>DAOTUH010000381.1:0-2231 GCA_034437255.1 Anaerolineae bacterium | reverse complement strand
TCGGCGTCACCGTGGAAAGCCCAGACGGGCACGTCCGTGAGCGCGCAGGCCTGCTCCGGGTCGCCGCCGCCGCAGATGGGCGCGATGGCTGCGAAGCGTTCGGGATGCACCGTCGCCAGCGCCCACGTCCCGAAGCCGCCCATACTGTTGCCCGTCAGGTAAATGCGCGCCGGGTCGACGGCGTAGATCGCCACGATGTCGTCGAGGAGCGCCGTCAACGCGGGGATCTGCTGAGGCCAGACCGTCCCATCGGGACACTGCGGTGAAACCGCGATGAAAGGAAAGTCTGGCTGCTGCAAGAGGATCTTGGGTATCCCGTGCCGCTTGACCTGAGCCAGCGTCTCGCCGCGCTCGCCGATGCCGTGGAGATAGATGAGCAGGGGCCAGCGCTGCTCAGCGTCCACTTCGTAGTCAGCCGGCAGATAGATCCAGTAGCCCAACGATTTGTCATCTTCAGCCGGCACGCCGCATTGGCGACCGGGGAGGCCTTTTCCGCCCATGACCACGTTCTCGTAGACCGAGAGACCGTTGGCGCGCGCCACGTCGCCCAGCCACCAGGCGCTGGGCTTGGGCTTGCGCTTCTGCGTCTCCCGATCCACCGCGACGAGGCCAAAGGTCGGCTCGTAGCCCAACATCCACTCGAAATTGTCAAAGGCCGACCAGTAAGTGTAGCCGCGCACGTCCAGGCCGTCCTCAAGACAGGTTTCCACGCCCTGCAGCGCGCGCCGGACGTAGGCGATGCGCCGGGTGTCGTCCTCCGTGCCAATGCCGTTCTCGGTGACGATGACGGGGATCTCGGCGATATCAATGGCGCGACGAATCGCGGCTTCCAGCGCCTCCGGCCAGAATTCATAGCCCATCTGGGTCAACTCAACGTCCTCCTCCTCCGGCGGCAGCGGCCCTTTGGGGCCAAAGCACTGGCGGGAGTAAGACTGCACGCCGACGAAGTCATCGCCGCGCACGGCCTCCAGGAAGACGTCGTTGATCTCGCGCCGCATGCGCGCAGCCATGACCTCACCGCCCGGCCCCGCCTGGATATCTTGGATCGCCAGTGAGAGGCCGACGGGGAAATCGCCCGGCCCGGCTTTGATGGCTTCGGTCGCCGCGTGGTGCGCCTCCAGGATCACCTCCCGCGCTCGATCCGACGTGGCGAACACAAAGGGCACGAAGTCCTCCGGGGCCACGTCCACCGCCTGCGCCGCCGCGATCCACCAGGGCGCCCGGACCCGGTGCTCACGCGGCGGCAGCGCGCCGGAGTTCGTCAGCAGTGGTCCGATGTTGGCTTCGTTAAGGGTACACGCCGCACCAACGAGATCGCCCAGCGCGTCCGTCGTCCGCTCGCAGAACCGGGTGAACCGCTCTGGCGTCGTCTCCGCTTCCCAGCCGCCCTCCGTCATCAGCCAACGGGGCGAGGTGAAGTGGTGGAAGGTCACCATGGGCGTGAGGCCGTGCGCGTGGCAGGCCTCCAGCATGCGCCGGTAGTGATCGAGGATGGCCTGAGAGAACTCGCCCTCGGCCGGCTCGATGCGCGACCACGCCAGCGAAAAGCGGTACATGTTGAAGCCCATCTCGGCCAGCAGCGCGATGTCATCAGCAAAGCGGTGGTAGTGATCGATGGCATCGCCTGAAGACTCCGCGAAGATCGTCCCCGGCACGTGCTCCAGCAGCCAAACGTCACTGTTGACGTTGTTGCCTTCCACCTGATGGGCGGCCGTCGCCGTGCCCCAGAAAAAGTCTTTTGGGAATACGGTGCTCATGTTTAGCCTCTTTCACTCAACGAGTGGCTTAAAGGAATGCGAAGCGTGAAACGTGTTGCGTGCCTGTCCTGAGCATAGTCGAAGGATTGCGTATTGCGTGCCTGTCCTGAGCATAGTCGAAGGATTGCGTGAGGACTTCACGTTTTACGAGTTGTCTAACACAAGTAGCGCACATTTTGATCACTTCGTATCGGGAATCAACACCGCTTTGAAGATGCCGGGCTTGCGATTGACGATGTCGACAAAAGCCTGCTCCACGTCGGCCAGCGGGTAGGGAATGATGAGCGGCTCCAGACACAGGTCACCGCCGAGCAGCAGGTTCATGCCCGCTCGCATGGCCACCAGTTTCTCGTTCTGACGCCGCACGTGTCCGTTGACCACGTCGAGAGCCTTGTAGTTCCACTGCTGCATGTTGACGGTGCGCTGCCCGCCGTTGGATTGGTGGTAGCCGACGATGATCAGCCGCCCGTGCTC
>DAOTUH010000380.1:0-4222 GCA_034437255.1 Anaerolineae bacterium | reverse complement strand
GCTGCAAAGTCGCCCTTCGGCGACTGATAGGTAATCCGCGTAGGCGGATTTCGCAACTGTAGCCGCGAATTCATTCGCCAGGATTTGAAGTTAACATTGTCAAGCTAATTATCATATATGTTGGGCGGTGTCCGCCGAAGTCGCGGATCTGACGATTCGCTCAAAGCGAGTGAGGTGATGTTAAGTGATGTTAAGTTAACTTCCGCTGCACGGCGGTTAAAACCACGTGCTACGGCTGCAAAGTCGCCCTTCGGCGACTGAAAGGTAATCCGCGTAGGCGGATTTCGCAACTGTAGCCGCGAATTCATTCGCCAAGATTTGAAGTTAACATTGTCAAGCTAATTATCATATATGTTGGGCGGTGTCCGCTGAAGTCGCGGATCTGACGATTCGCTCAAAGCGAGTGAGGTGATGTTAAGTGATGTTAAGTTAACTTCCGCTGCACGGCGGTTAAAACCACGTGCTACAGCTGCAAAGTCGCCCTTCGGCGACTGAAAGGTAATCCGCGTAGGCGGATTTCGCAACTGTAGCCGCGAATTCATTCGCCAGGATTTGAAGTTAACATTGTCAAGTTAGTCACTTACTTTCACCGGCAAGCAAATCGAGAAGTTGCTACCTTCGCCGTCACCACCGAGCAACCTGAGCTCGCCGCCGTGAGCCTCGATAATGCCTTTAGCAATGACCAGACCCAATCCACTGCCCGGAATATGGCCGGAGTCTGCCAGATGCCCGCGATAGAAGCGCTCAAAGATATGTTCCTGCTCCCCGGAGACGATGCCCGGACCGTCATCCTTCACGATAAGCTGGGCCCAACGCAGCTCTTCGCAGTCGGCAAGACCAACGTCCACGGTGACATGGCCCCGAGCGGGCGTAAAGATCACGGCGTTCTCCACGAGCTCGGCCACGGCCTTGTGCAGCTGGACCGGATCGCCGTAAACAACAGGTAGCGATCCATTGGACAAGCTAAGGTTGAGCGAGATCTGCTTCTCCTCAGCCGTGGGAAGATATTGCGTGATTACATCCTGGGCCACGTCTGCCAGCGATATTTCCTCCCACACGGTCAGGGCATTGCCACTGTCCAGTTTCGTGACCATCAGCATATCCTCAATCAGGTGGACTAGCTCCGACATCTCCTGGCTGGCGTTTTGCAAGTATCTGGCTGTCTTATCGCTGTCAGGATTTTGCTGCAGAAGCTGCAGATAGAGCTGAACCGTGGTCACCGGCGTGCGCAGCTGGTGAGAGACGTTCACCAGGAACTCACGTCGAGCTTTCTCCAACTGCTTGAATTGCGTGATGTTTCGGTGGCTGGTGACGTATCCGATCAATTGTCCGGCGTCATCCCGCATCGCGGCCATGGTCAACGCGGCATCGTAGGTGCTCCCGTCCGCACGACGGATAACGGTTTCGCCATGCCAGATTTCGCGGAGAGCCAACGCACGCCGAATCGAAGGCCACAGTTGGCGCAGCTCTGCCCGTGAGTCCTCCAGAAGGATCGTGGCCCGTCGATCCAGAATCTCCTCGGCACGATAATGGGTCAGCTCCAAGAAGGCGCGGTTGACGTACCGGATCCGTAAACTTACATCGACCATGGCAATCGCGTCACCGACACTCTGCAGAATAGCCTCAGTCTTCTCCTTTTCCACCCGAATCTCAGCCGTCCGGGCAGCCACCTCGGCTTCCAGCCCCTCGACCAGGCGAGCATTTTGGATAGCCACGGCCGCTTGATTTGCTATCGCCAGCATCAGGTCTGCGTCGGCTTGATCAAAATCCCGTTGATCCGGCCGGTTGATGGCCGTCAATGTCCCCAGAATTTCCTCTTGGTAGATCAGCGGCACCACGAGCATCCCGCCTGCTTGTGTCTTCGCGCGCGTCTTCCGTGCCTCAGGCCCCTCTCTGGGATCAGGCACTCCGTTGGAGGAGAGTGCGGGCTTTCGCTCGCGGATCACCCAGCCGGTCAACCCCTGTATCAGTTCCTGAAACGGGGCCTTGATGATCTTCTCCCCTTTGCCCCCGGTCACGTGGTGAAGCACTTGCTGATGCTCCAAATCCAGGGTGATGAGCAAAACCCGATCGGCCGGCAACGCGGCTGCTACTTGATCAGCCACTATCTGTAACTTCTCCGGCAGACGTTCCAGGGCAATCACCGAACGCGCGACGCGATAGAGGGCCTCGGTCCGCGCCAGGGCATCCTGCGTCTGCTGAAAAAGGCGCGCGTTGTCCACGGCCGCGGCAATCTGACCGGCCATGGCCGTGAGCCGCTCCACGTCATCCTCGGTGAAATCCCGTTGATCCAGGCGATTGATCGCCGAAATCGTCCCTAACGTCTTCTTGCCGTATCGGAGCGGCGCGACCATGATCGCACCACAGGCCAATTCGTCCCGAAGCCGCCTTACCCGAGGGCCTTCCCGTGGATCGGCGGTGCCTTTGGACGAAAGAGCCGCCTTGCCCTCCCGCAAGACCCAGCCCATCAAACTCTCCAATAACTCCTCAAAGGTGACGGGAGAAAGGGCCGTGAGATCCGGCCCACCCTTGATCTGGTGGACGATCCGTCCGACGTCCATATCAAGCGTGTACAATATCACCCGGTCCGCGTCCAGCGCCTCGGCGACCGCCTCCGTGGTCTTGGTCAAGGCGTCAGAGGGATGATCAAAGCCAATCAACGATTGACTCACGTCGTAAAGGGCCTGCGTTTTGGCCAGCGCGCTCTGGGTTTGCTCAAAGAGGCGGGCGTTCTCGATGGCCGCCGCCGCCTGGTTGGCCATAGCGGTCATCAATTCCACGTCGCGCTGCGTGAAATCGGGCTCGTCGATCATGTTGAGCGCGGTAATGGTGCCAAAGATATTGTCGCGATAGCGAAGCGGAACGACGATGATACTCCCAAACCTGTAATACTCACGTCCATTTTGAATAGCAAAAGATTCTCGCGGATCGCGTTCACCTTTGGCAGAAAAGGCCGGTCGTTCGTGGCGCAGCACCCAACCGGTCAGCCCCTCCCACAGCTCCTCAAACGTGACAGGAATCTCCTCATCGTGCTTCCCGCCTACCACCATATTGACCACGGTCCTTGCTTCTCGATCAAGATTGAGCAACATCGCCCGAGAGGCGGGCAGCGCCTCGGCGATACTCTCAACCACCGAATGTAGCAGGTGAGGCAAATCCTTATACGTGACCAGCGGCTGACTGGCGCGATAGAGTGCCCGCGTCTCCCGTAGAGCGAGCTGCGTCTGCTTGAAAAGACGGGCATTCTGAACCGCAGCCGCCGCCTGATTGGTCATGGCCATCATCAAATCCACATCTTGTCGCGTAAAATCCGGTTCGCCCTGGCGCCGCATGGCTGTGAGGGTTCCGAGGATCTTGTCCTGGTGCTGTAGTGGCGTGACGATAATAGGCCCAATGTCCCGCTCGTCACGAAGTTGTCGCACCAGGTCACTCTCTCGCGGGTCAGGTTTCCGTCCCGACGAAAGCGCTGGTTTCTGCTCGCGGATCACCCAGCCGGTCAACCCCTCCTCTAACTCGGCAAAAGGGATCGAAAATGGATCGCGTGCGTCTGGACCGGCGGGAACGATCTCAAATACTGCGCGCTTTTCCACGTCAAAGGTGATAGCCGTCACCCAGGGAGCCGCGATGGTCTCAGCGACAGCATTGCTGACCGTTCGCAGAAGGTCATGGAGATCTTCGTAAGCAATCAGCGAGCGCGCCACGCGGTAGAGAACCTTCGTTCGAGTCAACGCCGCCTGCGTCTGTTGGAAGAGGCGAGCATTTTGTATAGCCGCCGTCGCCTGATTGGCCAGCGCCATCATCAGATCCGCGTCGTGCTGCGTGAAATCCGGCTCATCGGGCCGGTTAATGGCCGTGATGGTGCCCAGCATCCTGCCCTGGTACTGGAGCGGGACAACCAGAACGCTGCCGCAGTCTGTGTTGGCCCGTCGCTGCCGGACCTGAGGGCTTTCACGGAGATCGGGAACGCCCTGGGGTGAGATGGCAGGCCGATTCTCTCGCATCACCCAACCACTCAAACCTTCCATCAACTCGGCGTAGGAAATATGAGTGATGTAATGGGCACCGTTACCCTGGCCCACAAAATTGAGAATCCGTTCTTTCTCCCGATCGACGGTGATAAGCGCCGCACGGTTTGCCGGCAACGTCTTGACGATCCCGTTCACAACAGCCTGCAGGAGGCTCTCCACGTTATCGCTGGTAATCAGCCGCCGACTGATATTGT
>DAOTUH010000379.1:0-4207 GCA_034437255.1 Anaerolineae bacterium | reverse complement strand
TAGTATATACTGTTAAATGGGGGTGAACATGATGAGAACGGCAAAGTTATTCAAGAATGGGGGGAGTCAGGCGGTAAGGTTGCCCAAAGAGTTTCGATTTGAAGGATCACGTGTCTTTGTCAAAAAGGTGGGCGATGCTGTGGTGTTGCTTCCGCGCCAAGATTCGTGGGATGTGCTCTTTGATAGCCTGGATCAATTCACGGATGATTTTATGGAGGAGCGGGATCAACCCGAACCACAAGTTCGAGATAGGCTGTTCGAATGAGGTATTTACTGGATACTGATATCTGTATTTACTTGATTAAGCAGAAGCCGGACCAAGTCTTGGAGAAATTCAACGCCTATTCCGTTGGGGAAATAGGCGTTTCTTCAATTACGGTCAGTGAATTGTGGTATGGTGTGGCAAAGAGCAGGTATAGGCAGGCGAATCAAGAAGCATTGGATCAGTTTCTGCTACCGTTGATTGTGGCAGAGTATGATGAAGGAGCAGCGGAGGCGTACGGTGAGATACGGGCTGCGCTAGAGAAAGAGGGCAGGCCAATTGGAGCGATGGATATGCTCATTGCGGCCCAGGCTGTGAGCATGGGAGTTGTACTGGTGACCAACAATGAGCGCGAGTTTTCGCGGGTACCCGATCTGATTGTGGAAAACTGGGCTGAAGAGTAGGGAGCACGCCCAACAGGCGCATGAACCCGATGCCGCTATCGCGGAGGGAGAGCGCTGGCTGGATTATCGCAACGTCGCCATGTTGTCACTCATGGCCCGGGCCGGCCTGCGAGTTTCTGAGGTAGTCGGTCTCGGCATCAACGATATAGAGATCAATCCCCGCTCAGGTTCAGCGCTGATTCGGCACGGTAAGGGCAACAAAGAACGCGCGGTGCGTCTCTCGCTGCAGACCCGCAAGGATCTGACCGCCTACCTGGAGGTGCGACCCCCCTTCGCCACCGATTGCCTTTTTGTCTCTCGCAGCGGAAAAGCGCTTCACACCCGCGACGTCCAGCGCATGGTGGACAAGGTGGCGCGGCTGTCGCTAATAGAACGTAAGGTCACGCCACATATGCTGCGACACACCTATGCTACGCGATTTCTGCGACAGGGCGGTGATTTGGCCACGCTGCAGCATCTGATGGGGCATGCGAATCTATCGACGACAGCGCGCTATCTGCACCCGGATAAGCAGCAGGTGCAGGCGATGGTCGAGGATTTGTGAGATTTGCTAACTCTTGTCAGGTCAAGTCGCTTGCCTTTCTGGATATATGCAGTTGACTGAAGGGTGTGGTGGAAGATAAAGTGGAAACTGCCACCGAATTCGATGCAACTGTGCAGTCTGGAGACTCTCTGCTACCCTATCTTGGTGACGGAGACCTTTCCTCAAGCAAAATCTTGCCCCAAATTCCAAATGGAAGTACAATCTCAATAAGCGGCTTAGTCCAATACGGATTATGTGGCGGCTGCGCGCTACATGAATCCTTATCGTTGGACGGCGCAGGAGATAGATAACAATGAAACCGATTGAGCAAATACAGCAGATGTTGGAAGATTCGTCTCCGCATGAGTTTGACCCAGTCGAGTTCCTCAATCGAGCTAGGACTGTCATGAATCATGCATGCGCGTCAGATGCGAAGTACGATCCGCGCCATCACGATCTAGCGCAAGAGGCTTGTAATGCGTATGGTGGCGTGGCCAATATGCTGTTGAAAAACGGATTCCGCTCGGCTGCTGAATCGCTACTTATCGATGCATGGAATACTTTCGCAAACATTCAGAAAAACGAGAATCAGCGCATCTATCGTGCGGCCCTGGGCTTCTATCTCGCAAAGATGTACTTAGCGCTCGGCGACAAAGGAGCTGCGGTCAGATGGGCCATGTACACTCAAGCGGATGACATGCTAGGCGAGCATGGTGCAGGAGGTGGAGCAGGTAGGCAAATGCTTCTTACCATCTTAGGGATGACTGAGGATGAACTCTTGTCGCTCAATGACATAGCCTCCTACAACTTATCGCTTGTCCGCGCATCTGGGCAAGAGGATTGGTCTATACCAGCAGCCTTTGCCGAGGACGTTGTTGTGACTTTCGCTTTGGCTAACCCAGAAGCCTCTCGCCTGTTGGCGGCTAACTCATCTCTCTTGGAGTTTCCGTTGACCCCCGCATATTTCGACACACTGTTGCAGTCAATTCGAGCAGATCATGAGACAACCACAGCCAAGGGGAATGCTCTTGAGGACTTGGCAACGTATCTGTTCATGCTTATTCCTGCTCTGTGCCCAAGAAGGAATGTGAAGGATGAATACGACACATTCGAAACTGATCTTGTCATCCGTAATCTTACCAGACGCAGTGATCCAATTACTGAGATACTTGGGCGGCATTTCCTCGTTGAGTGCAAGAACTGGGACAGACCTGTGGGTGTTTCTGATGTAGGTTATTTTCTTTATCGTATGCGACTCACTCACGTCAGATTCGGGGTTATTCTCGCCAAGGCGGGTATAACAGGAACTGAGGAAGACGAGAGGGCTGCTCGTGGTATCATCCGAAAGGCCTTCCACGAGGACAGTAGTATATGCGTCGTTGTAGAGGAGAGCGATCTGGAATCTCTTCTCTCTCAGCATTTATCATTCTCATCCCTCTTGATTGAGCGAGTTGAGCGTGTCCGTTTTGGCAAAGCACGCAAAACTGTAGTGTGGGACACGTGAACCACCCAACACAGTATGAAACCGATATGGCTATCGTCGCCCGTTGTATCGACGATCAAATTGTTGCGTTGCGGTAGTGAGAGGCTCGATGAAAAAGTCGCCGCGCGAGTTATGCCCAACGTTAGCCCGCGAAGTGCATTTGTGAATATATAGCGGAGGTCGTTATGTTACGTTCTTTGTTTGGCCCCGATTGGAAGAAGTCGCCCGCTCACTTGCTCTTGCTGAGTAAGTTCTTATCTCCAAAATCTTCAGAATATTTTTCTGAGTCGGATGCTTGGAGAGATGCACTTGGAGAAGCTCCAGGCAAAGCTATTGAACGTTTCCTTGGCGAAGGCGTGATACAGCTTGCCAATGTTAGCGAATGTCTTGCTTACGAATATCGTGTTTCTGATCTCAAGTCAATGTTGAGACAGCGTGGATTACCCGTATCTGGGCGTAAGAGAGAACTGATAGCACGACTGGTGGAGGCAGACGCTGAAGGCATGGAAGAGGTTATTTCTGGTGTACCTATTTTTCAATGTTCAAATCTGGGGCGGGCAATTGCCGAAGATTACCTGATCCGTGAGCAGGAAAAGCAGTATGAAATCGAACAGCAGGTATTGGATGCGCTCTGGAGGCGGAGATTCAAGGAATCTAGTCGGCTAGTTGCTTCGTTCGACGCCCAGCGGGTATTCCCTCGTAAGGGGCAATATGAGCTCACCCGTGATATGGCAATGCTGAAGACTATCTTTACAAGTGTGCCTGAAGCCCTATCGCTCCTCACGGATGATCAACTAGAGCAATTGCGGATTGCCGCTGGCATGATGTTCTTGTGGGGTGCAAACAAGGCAAAGAAATGGCTACCGTCTGACTTTGAAACAGGACTTTCCATTGGCATTGATGCGGCAGCACGAATGCTGGTCTTTCACGCATCAAACCAGAGGTCGCTTACCAACTACCGTCAAAGTGAAGTGGTAAAGGGAGTGGAGATAATCGTTGCAGAAGATGCTTGTGAAGCCTGCCGGAAACTTGCCGGCGAAGCATACAATTTCAACGAGGTTCCTGTACTACCCTACGTGAAATGTACCCACGAAAAGGGTTGCCGCTGTACATACGCCCCCATTACCAAGAATTATTCAGAATTAGGTCTGAAGTAGCACCATAGTTTTAGAGGTTGCCTAACAAGGGTCTAGGGCGAACCTACCCTTTTCTGGGTAATTTTGGTAAGATGAAGTGGCAAGCCGGTTTCTGGTAGGCTTTTTTAGTAGGCCAGGCATTTTTCATGATAGCGGTCGTCTGGTCTAATTAGGCGTGACTTTAATGCGATCATACTGCAATGGTGGCGTAGGCTCGCGCAATTAACCCGCCCCACGAATTGACACTTTCCCAACCTCCTATACAATAATACGCGACGTACCTAGCGACTCACGGATCTGCAGCATGACGACCCACGTCAGCCGGACTTCACCGTCCGGTGCCTGCAGCGGGTGAGTCGTTTTTGTGTTTATATCCACATACCTGATGGAGGAGTACCT
>DAOTUH010000378.1:0-3399 GCA_034437255.1 Anaerolineae bacterium | reverse complement strand
TTTTTACCGTTCTATCTTTATGATTTTTAAATCCCTGGCTCTTTATTAGAGCTGCCACAAGGAGGTGATGGGTATCGGGTGAAGAGTTGAGTTTTTTGAAGCGATTTACACTGTTTGAATTACCTAGTCTATCGCACGTATACAAGGAGGAAATCTGATGAGAAGCAAATTTTTAAGTGTGTTGGGAGCAGTGGCGCTCATAGCATCGATGTTTGCTATGCCTACGATGGCTGCCTATCCAACTCCTGATGAAAATGTACCCCCAACCGAGAGCGTTTTTTCCTCGGCTCAGCCTCGTGTTCAATATCGTATGCCTTCGCATGATAAGATTGAATGGCGCTTGCAGGAAGCTGGCCGCATTTCTGCCGAATCTGATGAGCAGGAGATCCAGCAAGCTGTAGATGAATGGATGTTTAAATTCGCCAAGGTATCTCCCTTATGGGTCCACCCAGAGGACAAAGAGGCGGTTCTGGAGAACGAAAGGACCCTTCTACAGAAAGGTCCACAGATTCGGTCAGCTACCGCCATGTCGATCACGGCATCTGTGCTGGCTATCCCGGTGGAGTTCAGCGCTACCGAGACATTGACCTTCTTACGTCCCAATAGCACCTATACAGCTTGTACCCCTGTTACCGAGACCTTCACCGGCCCGATGCATGGTAATATCCCTTATCCCGGCGGCAACGTCACCGATACCATCGATAACAACACCGCCTACTATCCCTCCACTGAGGTTGAGGATTACGAGAAGCTGATCTTCGGCACGACGGGCATCACGGAGCCGCTACGTGAGGGCGATCCCAACGTCAACGAAGGCGATGGCGTCGATATCAGTGGGCTGACGGTCCAAACCTACTATGATGCTCAATCCGATAACTCCGTCACGGTGGCGGGAGAAATTAGCCCATGGGTCCCGGTGACCCATACCGAGGCTTATTATGGCATCGATCTCTGTGTTCCCGGCTATGAGCCTCCGGCTACGGCCGATGGCCAGTTGGGGCGACCTGCGGACTTGGTCGTTGAGGCGGCCGAATCGCTGAAGGCTCAGGGCGGCGACTATGCCACCTATGATTTCTGGAAGCGGTTCGATAATGATGATGACGGTGTGATTGACACCCTGTGGATCATTCACGCGGGCCGTGGGCAAGAGGCCGGTGGCGGCGCTGAAGGGGAAGCCTCCATCTGGTCCCACTCCACCGACTTGAGATACTACATTCAGGGTGGTTATACCATCCACGATAATGGCACGGTGACAACGACCGACGACCTGGTGATTGGCCCCTTCACCTTCCAACCTGAGGACGGTGATCTGGGTGTCTTCACCGAGGAGTTTGGCCACAACTTCTTCCACTTCCCCGACCTCTACACAACGGATACCCCCAACTCGGTTGGTTGGTGGTCCCATATGTCGGCCGGAAGCTGGGGCGGCGAGTTGGGCGGCACACGCCCGGTCAATATGCCGCTATGGTTCCGCATGACGGCGAATTGCAGCGGTGACCGCGACAATCCGGCGCCCTGTGGTTGGGCCGATCCGATTCAGGTGCTCAGCTATACCACCGCGATGACGGACGTTGTCATCGGGCAAGCCGGCGAACCGGCGGGCGATGTGACGACTGAAGGGGACACGATCTATGAAGGTGTTCGCATCGATCTCCCTGATCAAGAAGAAGAAGTCCTGAATAACGCGGGTGAGGGTAAGGGAGCCTACTCTACCTCGGGCGATGAGATGGATAACACGCTCGACTATGCCTTGGATCTTTCCTCCGCATCGGCGCCGATTACGCTCACCGTCGACGCTTATTGGGATATCGAGGAAAACTGGGACTATGGTTATGTCATGGTCAACGGTGATTTCCTAGATGACCTGGATGGCGTGCTGCGTGAGACCAATCCCAATGGCAATAACCCTGGACATGGCTTGACGGGTTATGGAGCAGGCACCCTGCGCTTTGATCTCTCGGCCTATGCAGGAGAGAGCGTCACGTTGCGTTTCCGCTATCGCACCGATGTTGCTGTCTCTAATCCCGGCTGGTGGATTGACAACGTGGCCGTCTCCGGTGGCATTCTCAGCGAGAACTTTGAGGGTGGCCTGGGTGATTGGACCAACGACGGTTGGCAAGAGGTGCCCTATATTGAAAGCTATGAGCACTACTACTTGGTCGAGTGGCGCAACGACAACGGCTTCGATAAGTCCCTCCTCTATCCTTACAACACCAACTACTCCGATCAGGATGAATGGCGCGTCGACCGCGTGCCCGCCAACGTGCCCGCCGCGGTGGTGATGTACCGCAACACCAAGTACGACTTCTCCTACTCACTGCTGCCGCAGACGTGGGATCCGCCCAGCGTGGGATCCAAGTATGGCCTGTTGGTCGTGGATACCAACTTCTGGCCGGTGGAGCCAATGACAGCTACTTTCTCCGGCCGGCTACAGAGCCTGGACGCTCCCTTGGCGTTGCAGGATCAGCCTGATTTCACCCTCCACACCTACAGCAATCCCACCAAGACGGTTGAATCCACCGAAGCTATCAAGGGCGCACAAGGCGTCTCCGCGTTCCACGATGCGTTGGGTTACTATCCTGGATTCTTCTTTGGTGCTCCGTGCCCGGCTGGCCTCGTTTGTTACTGGGATCAGGACGCCAGTGCTGTGGTGCCGTCGAAGGAAGGTAAGACCTATAGCACGCGCATCACTGATTACGGTAAGAACCCGCTGACGGGTTTGTATGGGGCAACGGTAGGTGGTTTCCCGCTTGGCTCCGGCGACCCGAGAGATGACAATGCTCAGTTCGGCGTTCACATTGAGGTGGTAGAGGCCGCCGATGACGGAAGTTGGGGCAAGATCCAGGTTTGGAACTCCGCTTTAGAGCGGGAAGTGATCGCGCCGCCTGCCACCATCACAGAACCGGGCGCCCATACGCTCGCCTATGGTGTGCGAGTGCGCGGTACGGGTGACGCTCAGAACAATAGCACGATCACAGTCACCGTGCCCTCTGAGGTGATGGTTGTAGACGCTTCACCGTCCGCCAGCGCGACACAAGGGCAGTCGTTCGTGTGGGAGAACCCCACATTAAGCTCCGATACCTGGGAGACCTTTATCGTGACGACCACCTACACCGCCGAGGTAGGCGATGAGCCGATGACGTTGGATGGCTCGGCCGTTGTGAATGACGGCAGCACGCTGACGCCAACCCAGGATGACGTGACGACGGTTGTTTCACTGTACGATGTGGATGCCACGGTTATAGGTGAGGCCTTCAAAACAGGCGCACCTGGCGAGACAGTTACGTACACCGTGCGCATCACCAACACGGGCCACAACCTGGATACATTCGATGTGAGCGCCGCTGTGGATATCGTTTCGTGGTCGGCCGTGGTGACGGGGACAGAAGGTACATTTAC
>DAOTUH010000377.1:0-24554 GCA_034437255.1 Anaerolineae bacterium | reverse complement strand
AATAACTAGCAGAAATCGGATTTTTCTACGACTTGATACTATATGTGGGTTTCTCATGACCAAAATTACTAGATGTGGGGTATGGCCACCTAAAAATCCGATTTCTTGGACCTTTTTTCAGGTGAGTCATGTTTTGAAAAAGGAAATCTCGAAAGATCGACAAAATCCTTCAAATTGCATCGAGTACCCTCGGAGCGGTAGCCGCCTCCGGTACTGGCGTGGTTGGGTGCACGTCCTACAGTTTATCTTCTTCTAGCGGTTCGATATCAGCTACTTTCGACATCGCAGCTTCAAATTTCTCCCTACTCCCTCGGGCGGCTCGCTCTTCCAAGTAATCTTCCGCCATCAGGGCCGATATTTTTTCGGCTAAGGCCAAGGTGATGAGCTGGTTAATAGCTACGTTCTCCTGCTTCGCCAGATCACGAACAGTATCATGCAGGTAATCCGGTAATCGTAAACTAAGAGTACTCATTTTATCTCATCTATCTTCTGTAAAAACGCTTTTGATGTTATCATACCAATATCAAATTTCTCTTCTACTCCCTGAAAATCGCTCATATTGAAAGTAATGATGAAGTGACAACCTGCAGCTACGGCCAGCTCCAATACCATATCGTCCTTCGGGTCCCTTAAAAATGGGCGCCAGAGGTAGAATATAGTCTGCCGATTCGCAACCGAGCACATATAATCAAGAATATCATCTACTTCTTGCAAGGAAACCGAGAAGTCTCGGGTTACGCATCACTCTCTCAGCAACCAACGCTCCAAGGTTTGTTTTGCGGTAGCCGTCAGGGGCAAGCTCCGTCCGCTGTCATTATCGATCTGCACAACGACGGTCTCAGCCTTGGCTACACACGTCCCGTTTTGAAATAGCTGCTGACAGAATTTGATGGAGCTGTTCCCGATCCTCAGCATTCCGGTCCCGATAGCTATCTGACCGGGCCATTGGATCTGCTTCAGAAAGTCCAATGTGAGCGAGGCGATGACGAAACTTGCCCCCTCAGCAAGAAGCGGGAATTCAGGATCGTACAGGACTTCCACCCGGCCGGTTTCCAGAAAGGAGGAGAAGACCGAGTTGTTGACGTGCCCCTGACGATCCGTATCAGCATATCGAACTTTATCAAAGGTTTTTAGTGGAAAATCATCCAGTTTTAACGCGTGCATATAGCACTCTCTGGCTATTCAGTAGAGAATTTCGGACACTATCCGCCCACCCATACCGCGATGGCGCCGATGCTGATCCCCCCAACGGTGATGGCGGCAATCAAGCCGACGAGGAAGGGCTTGATGCCCAATCCCTTGAAGGCGCTGAAGCGCGTGCTCAAGCCTACGCCGGCGAGCGCCACCGCAAGGAAGTTGACGGCCCACTGCTTGAGCGTCCCGTGCAACGCCTGCCAAGTCGCCGCGTCCCACACCCACCAGGCCCTGCCGGTGGCGGCGAGGCCCGCATCCCCTAACGTGCGCACAGCCGCCAGTGCCAAGAATCCCACAATAAAGAAGGGCACTAATTTGCGCAAATTGAGTTTACGTCCGCTGTCCTGGGACGTGGATGTGCGCGCATAGCGCAGCGCCATCAGCGGGACCACGAGGATCAGAAATACGTTGCGTATCAGCTTGGTCACCGTCGCCACGTCGAGCGCCTGCGGAGCCGCGAAGAGATCGGCGTAGACCAACCCCGCTCCGGTGACCTGGGAGGTGTCATGAATCGCCGTTCCCAAGAACAGCCCCGACCGCACCGGATCGCCCGCGAAGAGCCAGTGGGCCAGGTAGGGATAGAGCAAGGTGGCGGCGATGCCGAAGACGGTGATCACGGCGACGGCGTAGGCGACCTCTTCCTCCTCGGCGTCGATGGCCGGGGCGGTCGCCACAATCGCACTCACGCCACAGATTGAACTGCCCACCGCGATCAGCGTGCCCAAGCGCGCGGGCAGCTTTAGCCAGCGCGTGGCCGTCGTGGTGAACAATAATGCCCCTGCAATGCACGCCACCACGATAGGAAGTCCCCGTCCACCCAACTGGAACACCTCGAAGAGACTCAGGCGGATGCCGAGCAGAATGATCCCCACGCGCAGCAACTTCTTCACCGCAAATTTGAGGCCGGGTTTGACCTGGGCCGGTAAGACGAAGAGATTGCCGACCAACAATCCTGTCACAATCGCCAGCATCACGCTGGAGATGGGCGATTTCTCAAACCCCATCCAGTGTACGCCAATGACCTCGCTGAGCCAGATGCTGATGACCGCCACGAGCGCCGCCGTCAGCAGGCCCGGCCACAGTTGCATCCAACGTTGCCAATGCGTGCGCAGGGCCGCCCGCCGTCCTGATCCTTCTACCTTGGTGTGGGATTCCATCCAGTCTCTCCTCATGTTCTACGGGGTTGCCGAAGGCTATTCTAACATGAAAATAGGGGACACCAACTGGGCGTGTCATTGTGCCACTGCTCCAGCAATGGCCCTATGGCCATGGGAAGTCCTCTGCCAAAGCCCTCTGGCTAACCATCCGCCTACGCGGACGGAAAAAAGCGCCGACGCAGGGCGACGGCCTGGCGCGCGCCAGCTGCTCATCTCGGCCAAGCGCCGCGCCCTGTTCGAGGAGATCGCGGCGCGGGTGGACTACGTCGGGCTGACTACTTACCTCACGTTCACGGGTGCCTATATGACCATCAGGTTCTAAAACGCCCGGCTGCGCGCTGCTTCAATCAGTTACGTCGCACCCGCCGCAGAGATTTCCTCACCAGCTCGATGACGTCCCTATTGCTCAATCCCTTGGGGTGTTCCTCCCCATATTCGCCCTGTTCGTAGATGTCTCGCGGGGACACTCCCTTGAAGACGGGCTGCCATTCCAGTTGGTCGAGTATCTCCTCCAAGTCACGCTTGATCGTACAAAGCGCGAAGTTAAGCACCAGCGCGCTCTCCAACCTGTTCTCGAATGGCCCTCGACGTTCCACCCATTCTTCACAGAATTCCTCGGCCAAGTCCATAATGTCGCGATGAAAGTTGAACGTGCCATCTTCGTGAAACATGTTTTTCCACCCTTGTTATATCAGAATTGTACATCTCAGTCGTATAGCCAGCACATGACTTTCCTGACGTACGGGCCTCAGCGCAGCGCTTCCCGCATCATCTTGAACGCCCACTTAACCAGATGATCGACGCCCATAACCTCTACGGTCTGGTCGACGACGTCACCGCTCACGCTGAGTGCCAGATGAATGGGATGCCCGAGGCTCTCCTCCAGCGTCGGGCCCTTGGCCCAGGCGACCATGCACAGGCTCACGCCCAGGAAACTGCGTCCCTCCCGGGCGGCGGCGCGGGCCGCTTTGGCTGAGAAATCGCCCTTGTTTTTGAACTGCGGACGTGGCAAGTCCAGCAGTACGATGGCTTCCTCCAGATCTTCGGTGACCAGGCTGCTGCCCAGCACGTCAGGACCCTGCGGCGTCTCGAAGAAACGGTGGCTGATGACGCCGTCGACGCCGCATTCTACGGTCCCCAAGGTCATCTCGCGTTCGACCAGAATGTCCGCTATGGCGGCTCCTATGCTCTTTGTCTCCATGTTAGTTGACTCCTAGGTCTCTATCCTCGTTTGATGTCAGCCCTTCTGTTCCCAATCCTCGCCCAGCTCATCGAAGCGGTGTTCCAGCGCTTCGACCGTCTCAGCGGCAAGCGGCAGGTCATTCTCCACCCACTCGATGTTCATCTGCATGTGGCGCGGATTTCGCGTGCCGACGATGGCCGTGTCCACCGCACCGTGGGCCAGCGTGAAGCCCAGCGCCAGCAGGATGCGGTGATCGGGCGCGCCCGGCAGCGGACCCTGGGCGCGCAGGGCCTGCGCGCGCTCGAAGTAGGGGCGCGCGTAGACGCTGGGCGCTCGATCCGCGCCCCAGGCCGCGTTGGCGATGGGGCGCTTGGCGATGATGCCCATACCGGCGCCCTCTGCTTTGGGGAACAACTTATCACGCGCCCGCTGATCGACCAGGTTGAAGCTGGTCTGCAGCGTGTCGAAGTAGCCGCTCTCCACGGCCCACAGCGCCGACTCGTTGTCGCCGCTGTAGCCGAGAAAGCGCACCTTGCCGGCCTCCTGCGCCGCCAGCAGCGCCTCGATGACCTCGCCGCGCTCCAGGACATCGACGTCGCAGGAGTGCAGCTGGATGAGGTCGATGTGGTCGGTGCGCAGACGCCGGAGGCTCCGGTCGATGCTGTGCGTGACGGTCTGCGCGGTCCAGGGCTCGCCCTGGTAGTCGCCCGCGACGTGCCCGCATTTGGTGGCGAGCACGTACTCGTTGCGGCGGTGCGCCACGGCCTCCCCAATCAACGCCTCACTGTTGCCGTAGCAGGCGCTGGTATCCAGAAAATTGATCCCGTTGTCGAGCGCTGTGTTCAGGACTATAGATGCCTCGTGAACCTGATCCATGTTCAGCTGAAATCCAATCTCCGCCAGCCCCACACCGAGGCGGCTGACGTCGAGTCCGGTCTTGCCGAGTCGTCGAGTTTCCATTTCACTTCCTTTCGTCGTCGTAGTCGATTTGTATGTCGTCGCTATTCCATAGGATACTGCAGCCCAATGCAATCACGCACCTCGTCCATGATGCGGGCGACGGTGAGCGATGCGTCCAGGGACATGATGGGACTTTCCAACTCACCCGCGCGCAGGCAACGCATGACCTCGACGGCCTGGAAGTGGTAGCCACTCTCGCCCGAGATCGTGACGGGGTCCCCACCCTGCACCTCCAGCGTCGCGGACGTGGCCTCCCAGAAGCGCGGAATGCGGATGGTCCCGTGGGTACCGCTGATGAAGGTCACGCCCGGCATATCGGTGCGCACGGCGCAAGAGAGCAGTGCCAGCGCGCCGCCCGGGTATCCCAGCACCATGGCGATCTGCTCGTCCACACCGGTCTCTCCGATGTGGGCCACGGCCTCAATCTCCGCCGGCGTCTGCCCGAAGACCATCTGGGCCAGCGCCACGGTGTAGACGCCGACGTCCAGGAGCGCGCCGCCGGCCAGCTCTAGATTCAGCCAACGCTCCTCCGGTCGCCAGGGGCCGCGGAATCCAAAGTCGGCCTCAAGCATGCGCACGTCGCCGATGCGGCCCTCGTCCAGCCAGGCGCGTACGTTGCTGATGACGGGCAGGAAGCGCGTCCACATGGCTTCCATAAGGAACTGGCTTTCCTCGCGCGCACAATCGATCATCTCCCGCACCTGCTGCGCGTTGACTGCCATGGGCTTCTCGCACAGGACAGCCTTGCCGTGCCGGAGCGCGTTCAGCGTCTGCGCGTGATGGAAGGGATGCGGCGTGGCGACGTAGATAACGTCCACGTCGGGATCGTTCATCAGATCCTCGTAACTGTCGTAGGCCCGCCGCGCGCCAAAGGCTTCAGCGAATGCGTCCGCGCGCTGCTGCGACCGCGATCCCGCCGCGACGAGGACGGCGTCCGGCAGATGTGCCAGATCGGCGGCGAACTTTCGTGCAATGGTGCCCGGTCCCAAAATGCCCCACCCGATTGTCTGTGTCTCTGTCTGCGCGCTCATGCCTCCTCCTCCGCCGCCTGGGCAGCGCGAATATGATCGGCGATTTCCCGGTAGAATCGTATCTCGCTGTTGTCCTGGGGCTCGTACCCGATGACCTCACGGGCGTTCACGATGCTCCAGAAAGCATGTGGATTCTCGCTGATGCCGTAGAAGATCTGGAAAGGCACGCCATGGTCGTCGCGGATGTCGGCGATCTCGATGCTCTTGATGAAGAGCTGCGCCAGGTCGCGTTGGCTGATGTAGACGGCCAGCGCGCGGCGGACGCAGCGCAGGTCGCCCTGGGGGCAGTTGACCACGTCGGTCTCGCGCGGGCCGCCGATGCGGATCTGCACGTTCTCCAGGGGGCGCCCGGTCATCCTGCCCACGGCGAAGACGAAGCCCAGGTGTTCGTACACTTCCTTGGCCCAGCCGTAGTAGTTATCGGAAGGGGCGCGCATCTCCGGCGTGACGATGTCCCACTCGTGATCCAGGATCAGGGGCTCATAGTAGTCCGCCGCGTGGTTCGAGCTGGCGACCACGACGCGGCGCACGCGCGCTTCCCAGGCCGTGCGGTAGACGTTGTACGCCATCTGGACGTTCGCCATCTCTGCGGCGAAGCGCTGCTGGGGATCATCAGGATCGTCGGCGTGGACGAAGCCGCAATGTACCACGGCGTCGGCGCCGCGAAAGTGCTGGCGAATGGTGTCGCGGTCGTCTGCCAGCAGATCGACGATCTCAATATCCTCGATGACCTCGCCGTCTGGATTGGTCTTGCGCACGTCCAGCAGCGTGAGATCGTATCGCGCTCGAAAGGCCGGCAACAGCAGCCCGGCAATGGTGCCCGCTGCCCCGGTCAGCACGACGTTTCTGCGTTTTTCCATGGGGTTCCTCCTTTGTGTCGTTGTGTATCTTGATTGTAGATCAGCTTGCGGGAATTATCCAGTGTTGAGGACGTGTGGCGGGTAAGAGAGGCAGTCTGGTGGCGATCCGACCGAGGGCGGGGGACAGGCAACCGGGGATCAAGAGCGGTCACCGGTCGCCTATCGGAGCCAGAAACTTTCAGGCTGGCAGCGGGGCCACGTGCAGCTGCTGGCGCCACGTCAGCAGATCCTCCAGCGTCTCACGCAGGGGACGCGGGCGATAGCCGAAGGCGTGCGTCGCTTTCGCGTGGCTGAAGATGACGTTTTCACGCACCGTGTTCAGCGAGTAGGTCGTGAAACGGGGCGTGCTTTTCGTCCAGCGGTAGACGTACTCCATCAATCGCGCCGTGACCTTAGCCAGACCAAAGGGCACGATGAAGGACGGTGTGTGAATACCCATCAGGTCCTGGACGATCCGGCGGAGGTGCGTCAGCGGGATATTGTAACCGGAGAGGATGTACAGCTCGCCGGTCTCGCCATGCTGTGCGGCTTGGAGCAATCCCCGGACGACATCGCGCACGTCGACGAAATCGTAGGCGCCGTCGATGAGCACGTGCATCTGCCGTCGCGCGAAGCCTTGAATCAGCACGCCCATCTCGGATTGGAGATAGTCGTGGGGTCCGATAATGCCGGTGGGGCAGACGATCACGGCATCGAGTCCGTGGTGCGCGGCGTCGAGCATGCGCATCGTTCCCTCGGCTTTGGTGCGGTTGTACGAGCCTGTGGGCGCGTCCAGGGCCAGCGGTGTCGTCTCATCGACCACGGTGCCCTGGGGCATGGATGTGAAAGCGTGGATCGAGCTGACGTGCACGACGCGGCGCACGCCACTGTGCAGCGCCGCCTGCGCGACGTTGTGGACGCCATCCACGTTGACGCGCCACATCAGCTCCTCGTGACCGGGGACGATGGAGATAATGCCCGCCAGATGGTAGACCAGGTCGATGCCCTGCATGGCTCGCGTCAGGGAGTTAGGATCGAGCACGTTGCCTGTCACGCATTCCACGTCCAGGCCGGCGATGGCTGCGCCACAGTCGTCGGGCAGCATCAGCGCCCGCACGTGTTCGCCGCGTCCACAGAGCGCGCGCACCAGCACGTTGCCGATATGTCCGGTCGCTCCGGTGACCAAGATCATCGTGTATCCTCCTTTTTGGGTTTGTCAGTCGCTTATTTCATGACCCAAAATGATAACCTGTTTCCCATCTACCCTGGGAGGATACGGGCTTGTGTCTGCCGGAACCGCTACTCGAACGAGGTGGTGGCCTAGGCGTGGGCGGTGCGTCTCTGTAGCTAGGCTCCGGAGCCGGAGAGGATGGTGTTGCGTACCAGCTCGTTGATCCAACGCGGCCGGTCTGGCACGTACACGGTGATGATGACGATCTCTTGGAGATCTGAATAATCGCAGACCACATGGATTGAAAGATCCAGGCGCGGGACCGGGCCGACGATGAGCACGCGTCGCCGGCGCCAATAGTGCTCGAGGATTTCACCGTTGAAGACGGCGTGGAAAACCTCTTCGGCGCGCAGACTCTCTTTGTGAGCCTCTCGCAGCCCATGATCCGAGAAGCGCATGCTTTTACGGTAAGCCAGTATATCTTCAACGTTATTGACGATCATTGGGTGCCTCCGATGCTCATGGACGGCGCATTCGGGACGCTTCACCGGTCCCAGACGGGCCTTCGGAGATGACGTACTGATCAAATCCAAGTGTAAAAGGAAGAGCGTTCACATCGCCCCATTGGATTGGAAGTAGGCGCAGGGATACAACTCCAACAATAAAGCGCACAGTTCCCCCCAATATGGCGGAAGTATAGAGCAAGTTCGGCGAGAAGTCAATCGGTTCGTGTATCGATAGGGTCTTATCCTTCTCGCTTCGCAGGGATCGCCAGATCCCCGTTAGAGGTCAAGCAAGCGTTTAGCTTTATGAGTAGCCAGGTGCAACGCACTTTAGATCTGGAAATTATGAGGTTGCAAAGGGTACCCAGAGTCCTTTTTCAAATCTCGGTGCTTTCTTCGTCGTAAGTGCATCGCACCGCTCACAAGACTAAATAGATACCTTTTATGAACAGTAAAGCCAACTCAGACCAATAAAATTTACCATCTTATAAATTTCCTTTGCGTTCTTGGCGCCTTTGCGTGAGATTGATGGTTATTTCAGTCCCCAGCTCATCATTCGCGGGCACGGCGTGGGGAGTAGCAGCCTTGTACCTGGTTTGCACTATGGTAAACTACATTCGTTGTTCGAGAAAAGGAGATGCATGTCGGAACAAGATCATACGCGCGAAGGCATGGTGATCAAGTCGCAGAGCGGCTTCTACACCATTCTGACCAACGAGGGCGAGCAGGTGACCGCGCGCATTCGAGGGCGGCTGAAGAAGGAACGCAGCGACACGACCATCGTGGCGGTGGGCGACCGGGTGGAGTGGCAGCCCCTGAAACATGGCGGCGCGATTATCGAGGAGGTGTTGCCACGCGAGCGCGCGCTCAGCCGCCTGAAGCCGCTCGCCTCCGGACGTGGCTCGCGTCGCTGGGACCGAGATGGGTACCTGCGGGAAAGAGAGCAGGTCATTATTGCCAATCCTGATCAGGTCGTCTTTGTGCTGGCCTGCGCCCAACCTGAGCCGCGACTTCGCATGTTGGACCGGTTGCTCGTCGGCGCCGAGCGTCAGCGCATTCCTCCGTTAATCTGTGCCAACAAGGTGGATCTCGTGGGCAGTGAAGAAGCTCGCGATCTTTTTGAAATCTACGAGGAAATCGGCTATTCGGTGGTCTACACCAGCGCCGTCACGGGTCTGAACATCGAGCCGTTACGTGAACGGCTGAAGGACAAGATATCGGCCTTGGTGGGGCCTTCGGGGGTGGGCAAGACCAGTTTGCTCAACGCCATGGAAGAGGATCTAGGACATCGGGTGCATACGGTGAGCGAAGCGACGGGCAAGGGGCGCCACACGACGCGCGTCACTGAACTGGTGCCTCTGGACGTCGGCGGTTGGGTCGCGGATACGCCCGGCATCCGCGCGTTGGCGCTCTTCGACCTGGAGCCGGAGGAGATCGAGGGCTACTTCCCGGACATCGCGCCCTACGTGCCGTACTGTCAGTTTTCCGACTGCACCCACAGAGTTGAGCCGAGATGTGCCGTGCGAGAGGCGCTGGAGGTCGGTGAGATCGACGAACATCGCTACGAGAGTTATATCCGGTTGCACGAGGAGCACCGGAAGTTATCGGATATGTACTGGTGGGGCATTGATGAAGAGGAATGACCTGCCGCTAACGAAAGGATAGAGAGCCGTGAAATACACATATTCCATATTGTTGGTCGTATCATTAGTTTTGTTGTTGGTGCCGGTGCCTGCTACCGCACAAGAGAGCGCGCCGTATTTGCCACCGCTTCCCGATTGGCCCGTTCTCGGGCCAATTTTGCGCTTAATAGGCATTGGCCCCGATGAGGCATTGCCTACGCCTGAATCCATGCTGCCGCCTGACCCCGGTGTGCCCACGTATCGCTTCACCGGCTTTGATGAGGCGTGGAGTCTCTGGCAATCTCTGGAATCTGGTCAACGGGTGCGCATGGAGATCGCCGAGGACGACGTCAATCAGGCGCTGCAAGACGAGATTGCGGCGTGGCCCGAGATTCTCGAAGCCAGCGTCACGTTTGATGAGGGCGAGCTGACGGTGGCGACCACCATTGATCGCGGTGTGCTGGAGATAGCGGAGGTCGATTTCCCGTTCCTGCCGCGAGGCGAGACGTTGACGGGACAGGCAGAGTTTAGACTGGGAGCCGAGTCATGTCGGCTCACCGTTGATGTGGTCCGTGCTCGCCTTAATGACCGCACCCTTTGGGTGCGATATCCGTTGGGCCGCGCGGTCAACGCGGCTCTCGACGAGTACTGGCCTGACACAGGTTGTCTTAAGCGCATCATCGTCACGTCTGATACGCTCACGATTGAGGGATACAAGTGAACTATTCTGGGGTAGGGTTCACTTTGAAACCCATATCCCGGCACAAGCACTGAGGAGGATATAGCGATGCACCAGAGAAAGCACATCTGTGGGTATCCGATCTGGGTTGAAAATGAGCAGACAACCGAACGGTGGATCACCAGGTTCTGGGATGCGCCGGAGGGCAAACTGATCACGCGTTGTCCCGGTTGTGGTGGGCGGCTGGTGCCCTGGGAAATCAAGAAGCCGAAAGCGCCGTCGCCGGAGGTGGAGTCCGCGCTCGGCTCGGCGCTAGCAACACTGGTCGAGAAGGTCGAGACCACGCTCTACGAGCTCGATCCGAGTCAGGCCTCTCACTGGGCTGGCTTGACCCGTGAGGCGCGGGAGACGTTGGAAGAGGCCGGTTTTGAGTTGACCTCACCGCCTTGGACAATGGTCTCCGAGCGTGGTCTGTGAAACGTAGGGCAGGACATCGAGACGCTGAACGCTCTACGACGCGTCGATCCTGATCCACTCCAGATCCTCGTGCTGGAGATGGATGACCCCGCGCCCGTCGATAAAGCGGGTGGCGCTGTCCGGCGGAATATTTAGCAGATCGATGGGTGCGGTGCGGCCCAGTCCTTCCACAGCCTCTTGTACGATCTCGATCCACGGGTCGAGTCCGGTGGCCCACTTGGCAATGGCGAAGTGGGTGGCGCGATAACGCCGGGCCAGCGACTCCATTTTCGCCTTGCCCACGTGTCCGGCTTCGCCCCAGAAGCGAGGGCGTCCCCGGTCGTCCAGCGAGACGACGTCGGGCTTGTAGCGATCCCCAATATGGATCTCGACCACCAGGTCAGGATACGCGGGCAGGTAAAGGGCCCAGAGGAAGGTCTTCATAAGGACGTGCTCGGCCCGCTCGTTGACCTTTTTGACGAAGACGACCTGTTCTCCATGCGCGCGCAACGTCCATTTGCGCCGCAACATCAGTTCAGATTTCATGAGGAAGCGCTGGGTGTCATCCAAGAGGCACCGAACACATCAGGTAATCTCTGGCTAGGCATCTTCAACAGCAGGGAGTGTGAAATAGAACGTGCTTCCCTGGCCTGGCTCACTTTCTACGCCTACAGTCCCATCAAGCTTGTCCATAATGCGTTGAACAATGGACAATCCCAAGCCAGACCCTTGCGTGCGCACTTGTCCCAGACGTTCAAAGGGGACGAAAAGGCGCTCGCATTCTTCCTTAGTCAAGCCTGGACCGTTGTCACGAACCCAGAAGCGCACCATGACTTGACTATCGGATGGGATCTCGCGGGTTGCGCCCAGCTCGAGACGTGGCGGTGGATTGGCATACTTAAGGCCATTGCTGATGTAGTTAACCCAGATCTCTTCAACCCAGGGCGCGTAGCCCCAGGCGCTAGGCCATTGGTCGGGCATGGAAATTTCTGCTTTGGTTTTCTTGATCATGTCTTCCAGACGTCGGCAAGCGCTCTCCACCACTGTCGTCATGTCCAGAGGGTGTTTTTTAATGTCCTGCTTACGCACACTGGCGAGTAGCAACAGTTCGTTGATGATACTGTTGATTTTGCGTCCGCGCTGAGCGATAATTTCCAGGTAACCGCGCACTTTCTCCCACTCCATCTCTTCGCCTTTATGGGCTAGCACTTCAGCATAACCGACGATGGGGGAGAGAGGGGCTTTCAGGTCATGGGCCACGGTGTCCGCGAAAGCGTCGAGTTCTGCATTGCGCGCTTGCAAATCCTGGTTGAGTTTCTGCAATCTCATCATATCGCCGAAGCGAGCAAGGCCGATAGCGATGGCCCGATCGAGTTCTGTGGCGCGAACAGGTTTGACCAGGTAGCCAACGACACCTGCATCACTGGCCCGGCGCACCAATTCTGGTGATTCGTAAGCCGTTAGCAAGATAATGGGCATCGGACGTTGAGCGTAGATCTGCTTGGCAGCTTCTAAACCCGCGAGATGTTCCTCACGTCCCGTTTCGGGGTTGGACATCCGAAGATCCATCAGGACGACGTCCGGGCGTTCTTCCAGCGCCATCTCCACGGCGTTTTCAGCGTTGAACGCCGCTCCAACCACCATGTAATTGAGGCGACTGAGCTGGGTTCGCACTAACTCCGTGACGATAGGATCATCATCAACCACCAACACCCGCGTGTTCTGATTCCTCTCAATCATCAATATCTCCCTAATATTTGACGGGATGCTGGATGATGGTGATATGTCATGGAAAGGGAACCAATTTGAACTCAAGGAGAGCTGCGGCGCCTTTCTCATTCTTCATGGTGAATTCTTTCAACATCGGTCCCTGGGCGATGAGGTGCATAAGTCGCATGCCAACGCCGGACGATGTACCGTTGAGAACGCTGTCTGGCCAACCCGGTCCATTGTCATGATAGTGAAGCGTGATCTGTTTTCCGTTCTTTTCCTGCATCTCAATATCTACGCTGATGACACCTTGTTTTCGATTATGAAATGCGTGTTTGATGCTGTTGGTGGTCAATTCGTTGATGAGAATGGCGAGATTGGTCGCCTGTCGTGGCGCGACCAGAATTGGGTCGGATGGCGCGGTCAGGTAAACTTTGATTCTGTGGCTGATCGGCGAGCTGCTTAGAGCCGCGTGGATAATTTCCTCAATCAAACGTCTGAGTGAGAGCGGTGACCATTTCGCATCCGACAGCAAGCTGTGGACCGTGGCCATGCCCTGGATACGACCCAGGAGATCGCGCAGCAGGGCCTGGTAATCATCTTCTTTATCATACGATTTCTGAAGTTCTAGCGCCAGAATGCCCATGATGGCCGCCAGGTTGTTCTTGACCCGATGGTTGGCTTCATCCAAAAGGGCTGTCTTGGTGGCAGCGTCCTGACGCGCCTGTTCGTACAGTCGCGCGTTGTCGATGGCGATAGCAGCCGTGGCAGCCAGGGATTCCATCAAGTGTAGTTCTGAGAGTCGGAAACGATCGACTTCGGTATCCACAACTTGTAAGACACCGATGATATCTTCTTTAGTCGTTAACGGTACACAAAGAAGGGCCCGGATATCGAGATTGATCTTCTCCGCCACACCCGAAAAGTAACGGTCATCTTCGAGGGTGTTATTTATCATCGTGCTCTCTCCGGTTTTCGCCACCCATCCCGCGATCCCTTGTCCGAGTCGCAGCGTCCATCCGATCACCATCTCGTTCTTGACCCCGGTGGCTTGCCGGCAGGCAAGATACTTTTTCTCAGGGTCCATCAGCCACACCGAGCAGGCCATCACGCCGAATATTTGTTGGACTCTGTTCAAAACGGTATTGAGAACCTCGTCGAGATCCAGGGGAGCTGTCAAAGCTCGGCTGGCGCTGTTGAGTAACTCCAACTCACGTTGACGTCGGCGCAACGATTTTTCAACTTGACGGCGCTCTACGACCTCTTGCTGTGCTTGATCGTATAGACGAGTATTGATAATCGCGTTTGCCAGCTGATCGGCCATGGCCTGGAGTACAGTGATATCTGAGTTTTTAAAGGCTGAATGTTCCTCCGACTGAATGGTGAGAGCACCGATGGTTTCTCCTCTGCTGATGAGGGGGAAGGCTAATTCCGAGCGGGTCTCCGGCAGCCACGGGTTCTCAAAACGCACCGCCTCTTTACCCACGTCCAGCGCGATGCGTGCCTGTTGATTGGCAATGCTCCAACCAATCATCGAGGGCCCTCCAATCTCCAGCTTATGTTTCTCCATTACCATTTTCTCTCCCACGGCCCCGGTTCCGGCACGTAGAATAGCCCATTTACCCGCCTCATTGGTCCACACGCCCATGCGGTCGACAAGAAAGAGCCCAACGTAATACAGATCGAATCCCTCGCGGATCAAGTCCACGACTTGCTGTATCAGCTTTTCAGGATCCAGCATACTGCTGATTGCGCTGGCAACCTCCGCCGCTGTCTGCATCTGGGCGTTGCGCCGTTGCAGGGTCATCAGCAATTGCTCACGCGTTATTTCAGCTTCCCGACGATCGGTGACATCGGTGAACGTGCCAACCAGAACAGACGATTCGTCTTCCTGCTGGTATGCTACAGAGCCACGGATCAGTATCCAGAGCAGATGACCGTCCTCATGTTGAGCTTGACAGACGTAATCAAAAGCCGGCGTGTGACCGCTCAGATGTTCCCGAGCTCTTGCAATCAAAGCCTCAGCATCTTGGGACTGTACAATAGATTCCCACTCAAGCGAGGTGTTGTTTTCTTGCCCGAGCAATACTCGGGCGTGAGGATCAAGATACAGTACGCCCGTCGCCGGATTGTACTCCCAGATACCGACTCGCCCCGCGGTCGCTGCCAACTTATATCGTCGTTGGCTATCCCGCAAAGCCTGTTCGGCTTTTTTGCGGGCCGTAATATCGCGAGAAATCCAGACGACTAACTTCCTGTCGGTGCCTTTGTCCTGGATAGGGGCCGTGCGCCCCTCAAACCAGTGTCGTCCTCCAGCAACATGAAGCCAATACTCCAAAGTTTGAGTCTCACCGGTTTCTAACGCGCGATGGATGCAAGTCATACTGGGCTCTGCCACACGTTTCGGTAGCACAGTGGACAACGTGTGACCTTGCATATCAGAAGAGGGCTTGTAAAGAAGGCCAGAATCTTCGTCGGTGAGAACCTCAACGTATTGGCCGTTCTCATCAAGTACAAAGGCGAGATCCGGGAGCGCTTTGAAAAGCACGGTCATGTGCTCCTGGCTCTCTTGCAAAGCCGAATTCCGCGCTTCTAGCTCCGCTATACGCGCGTTAAGCTGTTGTTCCGATGCTTCTAGCTCAGCAATGCGTCTCTGGAGTGGTTGGATTGCTTGCCTTGCAGAGGAGGAGGGCCCCTTGGTTTCGTCTGACGTGGTGACGTTATCTCGTTCCATTTTGGCGGCTCTCCGCTTTTTGCTCATCACTCATGGTTTGGGTTAACCAGTCCCGACCCAGGCAATGCATAGCGTATGGATTATTAAATTAGATTCTCGTTAGCAAGTTAAACGATTTTTTAAGTTGTGAACTCGGTATGATCGTATATCCTTTGAACGTCCCAGGGAGACAGATCATCTTGTTCGATACCGGGTGTTCAGATCAATAAGCTGCTGAACTACGTAGATCAAACACACTGCGTGCTAAGCGAAATGCGTAGGTTGCGTACTCTCTAACGTGGGGAGCGTGCTCAATAGATCACGTCGTAAAGATACCCATTGACTTCAAAGGCTATCTCACCCATTCTCAACCTAATATCCATTTCTATTGTAATAGAATGGGCGAGATTTGCAAGGTTGAACATTTTCTAACCTTTTCTGTTACTACTCAGCCGGCTTGAAGGGGATCGCTAGATCCCCGCCGGGGCGACTAAAATTAAAATCATTCAAGGCGTTATTCCCCTACGGTGGGTTGGCTAGATCCGGTTAGAGCCTGAGTAGTTACCTTTTTCTGTAATATGGGAACGAAGTGATTTCGAAGCGAAGCAGATCGGCTCTCGAAACCGCCCTCCTCAGAACGTGCTTAGAATGATCGAGGCAAACGAAGGCGGGGTTGATACGGGCGGCAAACGTAACTGGAGACCCCCTAATGCGTCTACTTCTCCTGTCCCCGAAGAGAGGATCTTGGAGTAGTTCGGTTGATCGAATCCCCGTGTGATATAATAGCATATCTGGAGGTTGTCTCTGATTTCCTACTGGCTACCTTGCCAGAGAGGAATACTATTCGCATAATCGCACGAAAGTGAAATAAGATTATATGCCAACCAACCTACCACCGGATTATTACCGTCTCGAAGAGAAGTATCGTCGGGCCAGCTCGCCGGAAGATAAGATCGCTTATCTTGAGCAGATGATGAGCGTCGTGCCCAAGCACAAGGGCACGGACCATCTGCGGGCCGATCTGCGCCGCCGGCTTTCTGAGCTACGCTCTCCCGCCCGCGCCCAGAAAGGGCCTAGCCGCCAGGAATCTGCCTATCACATCGACCGGGAAGGAGCCGGACAGGTAGCCGTGGTCGGGCCGGCCAACGTGGGCAAGTCCGCGCTAGTCAAAACGTTAACCAATGCCACGCCGGAGGTCGCGCCCTATCCCTTTACCACGTGGACGCCGACGCCGGGCATGATGCCCATCGATAACGTCCAGGTGCAGCTCATCGACACGCCGCCGCTCAATAGAGATCACGTCGAGCCGGAGATGATGGCCCTGATCCGGCGCGCAGACCTCGTCTTGTTGATGCTGGATGTGCAGTCCTTCCCCATCGAGCAGCTGGAAGAGAGCGTCGCTCTCATGCGAGAGCATCACATCGTGGCCCGACACAGGCGAGGTCGCGTCGAGGTGGAAGGATACGTTGCCTATCTTCCGTTCCTGATCTTGGTTAATAAGACCGACGACGAGGTGTTGGACGAGGATTTCGAAGTGCTTTGTGAGCTACTGGACGACGACTGGACGTTGTTACCACTGTCGGTGGAAACAGGACGCTATATCGACCGGATGAAGCAGGCCGTCTTCGCGGCCTTGGAAATTATTCGTGTTTACGCCAAGCCGATGGGCCAAGAGGTCGACCGGAGCGCGCCCTTTGTCATGCATCGGGGCGGCACTGTGGAGGAGTTCGCGGGCAAGGTGCATCGCGATTTCCTAAAGAGCTTCCAGTTCGCGCGCATTTGGGGGCACGGTGTCTACGACGGGCAGATGGTAGGGCGCGATCACGTGCTGCACGAGGGAGACATCGTGGAGCTTCATGCGTAGCGCGGGGAGGTAACCGTACCATGTATCCCACGACTGAGGTCCGCTGGTTCTTCGCTGGGAACGTGCCTCCCGCGATCGACGGGTGGTTCAGGTGCGTAGGCCGCGATCCGACCGGGGGCCGCCGCATTGATCACTATCTTTGGCTGCCTGACGTCGAGACGCTGGGCGTCAAGTGGCGCGAAGGCCGTATCGAGGTCAAGCGCCGTGTGGCTGACGACAGCAGCGTCGAGTTCGCACCTGAACTCGCAGGCGCCGTCGGGCGTTGGCACAAATGGAGTTTCGGCCTGAGCGACACCCATGCTCTGGCGACCATCCGGGCCGCGGAGGATTGGGTCGCCGTCACCAAAAACCGCCGGTTGCATACCTACGCCGTGAGTGATGCGAGCGTCCAGAACGTGCCGTCAGGCGTCACGCCGCAGCAGGGCTGCGAGTTGGAGATGACCACAGTGCAGGCCGCTGGCCAGCCGTGGTGGACCCTCGGCTTTGAGGCATTTGGCGACGAGGCTACGCAGCGCGAGCGCCTGAATCGGACCGTTCAGTACGTGACAGAGGTCGGTGGCCCCCTCGATCTGCCGGCTGAAGCGTCGGCCAGTTATCCCCGTTGGCTGGCAGCCTTCTTGGTTGACGAGGCCTGAGACGCGGAGCCTAGACGACGCCCAGCGCTTCTTGCAGTGCCCAGTGGACGTGCCAGGTCATCTCGTCGCTGTTGCCCAGCACGCTGATCTCGATATCGCATCCCGGGTTGACCTGTGACATGAACGCCACGCCGGGATCACATCCCTCGACGTGATAGGCATAGCGCCCGTCGTCGCGTTCGATGATCCAGACGCCATAGCCGTAATGTAGGTTGTCCTCGGCATCTACGAGGGCGTGCGGCGTCAGCATGCACTCAACGGTCTCGGCATCGAGCAGCTGATGAGCAAAGAGCGCGTCCCAGAACATGCTCATATCGAGAGCAGTCACAAACGCGCCGCCATCGGGCTGTCCAATAACTGGAATATCGTAGATGTTAGTGTGCCAACCACCGTCTGCCTCATCGACATAACCATAAGCTGTACGTGTGGGTAAGGCGTCCAGCCGAAAGTAGCCCGCGTCCGTCATCCCACATCCTGCGAAGATCTGCTCTTCAACGACATCGATGAAACGCTGGCCCGTCTGCTGCTCAATAATGAGGCCCAGCACCACGTAGCCGCCGTTGTTATAGTGGAAACGTTCACCGGGCGCGAACTGCATCTCCTTCTCCCGGAAGAGGGGCAGTAAGTCCCGAGGTCCCTCGATGGTCTGAGGCGCATGTATGCGCCAGAGCGCAGCAAAATCGTCCATCACGGCCTCGTCGAAGTAATCGGGCATGCCCGACGTGTGGCAGAGCAGCTGGTGAATGGTGACGTTCGGGTCCGCGTTGGGGAACTCGACGTCAAGGCACTCCTTCAACCGTGTGTCGAAGGTAAGCTTCCCCGCTTCGATCAACTGCAGGATAGCCGTCGCCGTGAAGATCTTGCTGCCGGAGGCGATCCCAAAACGAGCATCAATGCGATTGAGAATCTTTTCGGCACGGTTTGCGTAACCATAGCCCCGGGCGAAGATGATCCTGCCCCCTTCACGGACCATCACAACGCCAGAAAATGGCCGTGGCTCTTGATGCTGCTCAATAATCGTAGCTATATCCATCTTCAAGGTGTAAAGTGGGTCCTGTTCATGGACGTATGCCTGGCGTGAGTGAGGTTTGACCGGCAGCCTACCAACCGCACAAATAGAAACGGCATGAAAGACATCGCCCCACTGACGGAACGAAAGCGCCGCTTTTTAGGGAAACGAGGACATTTTGAAGCCATTTTTGATGGTACTTTCCCCACCCAGAACTTCCTTACTGCTCTAATTATACGGTTACCAAAGCGCGGTCAAAGGTCATGCCGGGTAAAACCATAAAGCAAAGCGCCCGGCACAAGGCCGGGCCATTTCAGTACCCCTGTCGTGACTTGAACACGAATCCCCGGCTCCGGAGGCCGGTGCTCTATCCAATTGAGCTACAGGGGCACAGCAGTATCAATCTTACCATAGTTCAGCTTGTTTGCAACCGCCTTCCAAACATCATCTTGCGATAAGCCCGATTTCACGTTTGGCCCAAAACTGCTCTGAGGTATAATCATGGGCAGGCAAAGCCAGGAGGCAAAGATGCGCGTGCGGCAGATTGGACTTCTCTCTCTTTTGTTTTTGAGTCTTGTAGCGTTGACGAACTGTACCGGGAGCTCCGCGTCTTTCACCGACGACTTCTCTGATCCTGCCAGTGGATGGGGTGCTGCGTCTACGGAGACATACGTGCGCGGTTACGATAGCGGAAAGTATCTGATCCGTTTAGATATTCCCGACTGGTTCGCCTGGACAACTGGTGGCTATGCCTATGAGGACGTCTCATTGGAGGCGACCATTTATTCTGAAGGCGACGTTGACAATCACTATGGCTTGATCTGTCGTGCCAGTGACAAAGGGTTCTATTATTTTGCTGTAAGTGCCGATGGCTACTATGCCATCTTTCGTCGGGACGCCGATGGGGATCTGACGCCGCTGACCGGGCGGGCTATGTTGCGTTCCCCGTTGGTGCACCTCGGCAGCGCCAGCAACCGTCTGTTGGCCGTCTGCAATGAGTCAACGCTGACGTTCTACGTCAACGGTGAGCAAATCGCGCAGGTCGAGGATACGGCGCTCAAGAAAGGCGACGTCGGCATGGCGGCCGGCACCGTACTGCGTGCCAACACGACACTGATCTGGTTTGACAATCTCAAAGTGACCAAACCTTGAACGAAAGCCCGCGCGGACCGTGGCTGGATGTGAAACTTCTGGTTTCTATCGCTTGATAATGATGGAGAGTGAGCACGTGATGCGTCTGAAACATGTCTTCTTTCTGATTCTGCTGCTGGCTTTGGCAGCCTGTGGCCGTAGGTCCGCGCCTCCGGTCTGGACTGAGTCCTTTGACGATGCCGAGGCCTGGCGCCTGCATTCCGACGCGGCTGCTGAGCTGGAGATCCGCGATGGTCGCCTGCACATTCTTATCTTGCAACCGGGCCAGGTGGCGTGGGCCGTGGCGGAGCACACGTACACGGATTTTAACCTACGTGTGGAGGCGACCCAGCTCTCCGGGCCGCAAGACAACGAATACGGCGTGCTCCTGCGCATGGATGATGACGCGCGCTTCTACGCCTTTTCTATCAGCGGTGACGGCTACGTGCGCGCATCTCGCTACGACGAGGGGCGCTGGGAGGTGCTGGGCCCGGACTGGACGGCTCACGAAGCTGTCAATCAGGGAGAGACAACCAACGCCCTGACCGTTGAAGCGCGTGGAGCTCAGTTTACATTTATGGTAAACGATGAGCAAGTCGCACAGATAGAGGATGATACGTTCGCCCGGGGTGAAATCGGCCTTTACACTGGCGCTTTTGACACACCGGACGTACACATCGCTTTTGACAACCTGCGCGTTGAGGACATACCATAAACTTTGAAAGGTGAAATCATGGATCAAAACGAAGATACGTATCGCTATCCCTGGCTCCGCAATCTCTTTCTCTTGGTGCTTTACGTAGCCCTTCTTATCTTCCTCTGGCATTTCCCGCTGGAGGGGGCGCGGCTTTTCTTCCGCGTCCTGATGCGCGGCTTTCTCTATCTCATCGCTGGCCTGATCCTCGCCGGCGGGAGCGTGTTGCTCTTTTTGCTTTTCGCGCCCCCTCTTTCCGAATACGAAAATATGGAGGATGAAGACATCGATGCTTTCTTGGATGAAGGGATGGTTCTATTGCCAGGGCACTCGCTGGGCATACCCCAACTGCGTAATCCCGCCCAGGCCCAGGTCGTATGGGAAGTGTTGAGTGAATTCGAGAACTCCACGTCCGAAGAGAGCGTGTTGATCGTGGATGAGCAGGCTGGCATAGTGATATTATCGGCTGAAATCGCTTGGGAGGCCGATGAGCTCCTTCACCAGTTATCTCGCCACCTCGTGGATGCAGGCTTCAAGGTGAAGCGGGTTAACACTTAATGCACGTCTATCTAGACACACTGGGCTGCCGTTTGAACGCGGCCGAGAGTGAAGATATGGCCCGCCGCTTTCAAGGGGCGGGTTGTACGTTGGTACATGCTCCCGAAGCCGCCGACGTGATGGTGCTCAACACCTGTGCGGTCACGTCCCAGGCGGCGAAACGCAGCCGGCACCGGCTGCGAGCCCTCCATCGCGCGAATCCGGCCGCGCGCATCGCCGCCGTGGGCTGCTGGACCACGGCTCATCCCCAAGATGCAGCCGACTATCCGGGTGTAGCGTGGGTAATCCCCAACGCCGATAAATCAGAAGCCGCCGAACGCATCCTGGGAACGACCGCGCATCCGGCACCGTGGCAGCCGGGTCTCTGGCGACACACGCGCGTCTTCCTCGGCGTGCAAGATGGCTGCGATCACACGTGTACGTATTGCATCACGCGCATATTGCGCGGTCCGGCCCGCAGCCGCCCGCTGGACGATGTAGTGCGGTCGGTGCAGGCGCTGGTGGCGCAGGGCGCTCAGGAGGTCGTGCTGACGGGCGTCAGCCTGGGCGCCTATGGCCAGGATCTGGGGCATGATCAGACCCTGGCGTCGCTGGTCGGCGCGCTGCTGGACGAGACCAACGTGCCGCGTCTGCGGCTCTCCTCTATCGAGCCGTGGGACGTCAGCGAAGTGCTGCTGCGGCAATGGGAGCATCCGCGCCTCTGTCGGCAACTGCACGTACCGCTCCAGTCCGGCAGTGACGAGATTTTACGCCGCATGGGGCGCCGCATCACGACAGCGGAGTTCGCCCACGTGGTGGCACGGGCCCGCGAGATCGCGCCGGCCATGGCGGTGACCACCGACGTGCTCGTCGGATTCCCCGGCGAGACCAAGGCCGCCTTCGAGGAGAGCCTTGCTTTCGTCGAAGAGATGGCCTTTGCGCGACTGCACGTCTTCCGCTATTCGGAGCGGGAGGGGACGCCGGCCGTGCGTCTGTCGGGGCGCGTGCCGCACCGGGTTCGCACGGCACGTTCAAAGCGGATGCGCACGCTGGGCAAGCGTCTATCCACTGCCTACCGGGAACGATTCGTGGAGCAGGTGCTGTCTGTCCTCTGGGAGCAGCAGGATGATCAAGGGCACTGGCACGGCCTGACCGACACCTACCTCGCAGTGACCACGGTCAGTGAGGATGATCTCTACAACCGGATTACGCCCGTGCGCCTGGTCGCCGTCGAGGGACGGCAGCTTGTGGGAGAGGTCTGTCAGGACTGACGTCATCATCTTCCAGGAAGATACCCCCCTTTATCTTCCCGGAAGGTCATTGTGCCACTACTTTTTCTTCTTCTTTTTCTTCTTGAGCTCGATGGGATCGACGGGCTCGTAATCCAGTTCTGCGCTGAGCAGTTTGGCCAACGTCTTGAGCGCCTTGACGCGCGCGTAGCGTTTGTCGTTGCCCTCGACGATGGTCCAGGGCGCGGTGACAGTGCTGGTTCTGAGCAGCATATCCTCCACCGCCTCCTCATACTGATCCCACTTGGCGCGATTGCGCCAATCCTCCTCGGTCAGCTTCCAGGATTTGTACGTCGTGGCTTTGCGATCCTTGAAACGCTGCAACTGCTCCTCTGGGCTGATCTGGATCCAGAACTTGGCGATGATCATGCCAAAATCCACGAGGCCGCGCTCGAACTCGTTGATTTCACGGTACGCGCGTTTCCACTCCGACTCGGTGCAGAAGCCTTCCACGCGCTCCACCAGGACGCGCCCGTACCACGTGCGGTCGAAGATGAGGATCTGCTTCTCATCGGGCGGCTTGAGCCGGCGCCAGAAGCGCCATAGATAATGGTGGGTGGCGTCCTCGCCCTTGGGCGCGGAGACAGGGAAGACCTCATAGCCGCGCGGATCGAGTTTCTCAGTCACCCGTTTGATATTGCCCCCTTTGCCGCCTGCGTCCCAACCCTCGTAGGCCACGATAAGCGTCCGCTTCTGCACGTAGAGCTGGTAGGCCAGTTCGCGTAGCTGGAGCTGGTAGCGGGTCAGGTCACGCTTGTAGGTTTGTTTGTCGAGACTCTTCGTCAAGTCCACGTTCTGCAACATGTCTCACCTCCTACTTCAGCGCGCTCTGGGCGGATGCCGCGTCGACGATTTCAATCAAAGGTGCGCTATCCTCCTCAGACTCAGGGACTTCCATTGCCGTTGGCTCTGGCTCCTCGGCGGGCTCCTCGCCGGGAAGCGGCAGCCCGCGCCGCTGGAGCGCTTCCTCCAGACGGTTGACGATGGTCTGGAAGATCTTGATGCGCGTCCACCGCTTGTCCGTGGCCTCGACGATGGTCCAGCGTCCCCACTCGGTGTCCGTGCGTTCCAGCATCTCTTCGATGGCGAGGACGTACTCGTCGTACTTCTTGTGATGCTCCCAATCCTCGGGCTGGACGTGCCAGGCTTTGAGGGGATCTTTCTCCAGTTTCTTGAAGCGTTTCTTCTGCTCTTTCTTGCTGATGTGGAGGAAGAACTTGACGATCACGTATCCGTCAGCGGCCAGCGTGCGCTCGAAGTTGACGATATCGCGGTAGGCCTTGCGCCACTCTTCTTCCGGCGTGAAGCCCTCGACGCGCTCGACCAGCACGCGACCGTACCAGCTGCGGTCGAAGATGGCCATTTCCCCATAGTTGGGGATCTTGAGCCAGAAGCGCCATAGCCACGGCATGTGCTTCTCGTAAGTGCGGGCGCCCTGGATGGCGTGCAGGCTGAATCCACGCGGGTCCAGGCGCTGCGTTAAGATGTTGATGGAGGTACCTTTGCCGGCCGCATCCCAACCCTCGAAGACAATCATGCTGGGGATGTCGGCATCCCAGCAGGCCTTCTGCAGATCGTAGAGACGCTGGCGCAACTCCTTTTTGCGCTGCTTGTACTCCTTCTTCTTCAACTTCTTGGACAAATCGACTTGTTCCAACATAGTTCTTCCTCCGAATCGTAGTTTCCTCGCCTCCCTATCGGTCTATCAGATCGGATATAGCGTCCATTAAGGCCTGGGTCACGGCATCAATAGGCTGATCCCCATCCACGTCCACCAGGATATCTTTCTTCCGGTAATAGTCGATGAGCGGGCTGGTCTGCTCCCAGTAGACCGCGATGCGCTTGCGCACGGTCTCCTCGGTGTCGTCTTTGCGCTGGTAGAGCGCACCGCCGCATTTGTCACAGACGCCCGGTTCCTCCGGCGGATTGAACTTGACGTGGTAGGACACCCCGCAGTCCCGACAGAGTCGTCGCCCGGTGACGCGCTCAACCAGCACGTCGTTGGGCACGACGATATTAAGAACGCGCGTGACCTCTGCGTCTTTCTCTGCCAGCGCCGCGTCCAGAGCTTCCGCCTGGGCGATGGTGCGGGGAAAACCGTCCAGCAGCGCGCCATCCTCGCAGTCTGGCCGATCCAGCCGGTCCATGACCATGCCGATGGTGATATCGTCAGGTAC
>DAOTUH010000376.1:0-9230 GCA_034437255.1 Anaerolineae bacterium | reverse complement strand
CGCCGCTGGGCCGCGCCGGCACGCCCGAGGACGTGGCGGACGTCGTGGTCTTCCTCACCTCGGCGCAGGCGCGCTGGGTGACAGGACAGCTGCTCTACGTCGGCGGCGGCTGGCGGATGGGGCAGTGATTGGTGCGAGTTCATTGTATCGTTTGACAGCGATCCTTATTTTGCTTAGAACAAAATATGATATTATGATCTTGTATAAGTTTGTGAAAATTCAGGGCTGGTGTCCTACTTTATGGTCTGGTTGCGCTGATTTTCTCCATTGGCCGGGCAACAACTGGTCGGAAATGAAGCTGTTACCCCACAATCTATCAGACTTATGCAGAATCATAGTATGTCTAATTCTGAGAGCCATATATCGGAGTCTAATACTTCTATACTTTTGCACTTTTTGTGACACCCCTATATGTACTGATCCGGAAAACAGAAATCCGTATATGTGGGGGGTAGCAAAACAAGTAAATCGCCGAAAAGCACCTATTTGCGGCTAAAATTGGAAAACCGCAAAAGTATAGATACTTGTTATGTCGATTACCTTGATTGTCTTCGGTCAAGCTTATTAATCCCTGATAGAAAGATAGGAGTTCGATGGTAAAACAGATACCTTTATTTGAAATGCAAAAGCCTAAGACGCAAATCCAAGACTTACTTAACCCAAAGGGATACACTGGTTTTGCTCGTTTTCACAAATACTGGGGCAAAAAGCCAGCAGAGGCTTTGGCGTTCATAATAGAAAATCTTAGTGAGGAAAGCGATATCGTACTTGATCCTTTCATGGGGTTTGGTTTAATTGCTCGAATAGCTATTTCACGAGATAGGAGGTTTATAGGCCTTGACATTAATCCCATCTCAATAGATTTGGCTTCTCTTTTGCTTAATTTGCCTACAGAGAAAGAGTTTAAGCAGGGCTTAAGAATACTTGAGAGAGAAGTTAAGGACGATATACTTAACAGCTATCGGATGAGCAACGGAGAAGTTGCAACACATCACGTTTGGAATGATAGTGAGTTGGAGATTCTATGGAAGAGTCAGAGAGGTAAAAAGAGAAACGAAAGACAGCCTAGTGTTCATGATATTCAAATGGCGGCCCAATATGAGGGGTATGAACTGAAGTATGGTCGTAGGATGAATAGTTTTGATAATTCTAGAATCAACTGTAATGGGGAATTAGATTTGACTGATTTGTTTACAGGCCGCGCATTAAGGAATATAGATTTACTTTTCGAAGGAATAAATAAACTACCTGAAGATCTAAAGCACACTTTTCGACTTTGCGTAACTGCTGCTGCAGGTCAAATGTCAAAAATGGTTTTTGTTATCTCCCGTGAAGTTGAAAGAGACGGTAAAGTCGTTGAGAAAATTGGAATCGGTAGTTGGGTAATTGGTTATTGGCGCCCACAAAGGCATTTCGAGATCAATGTATGGAGATGCTTTGAAAACAAAGTGAGAAAGCTGCTCAAAGCTATCAAAGAGTGGGAATCTGTAGAGTTAACTAGAACCAGTTCTGATTTCGAAGAGTTGGTGAAGGGAGAGGTGCAGGCTGTTTTGAACAATGTTGATGCTTATACTTACTTGAAAAAAATTCCTGACAACAGTATTTCATTGATTGTAACTGATCCCCCTCATGGGGATAGGATTCCTTATTTGGAATTAAGCGAAATGTGGAATGCGCTACTTGATAACAAAGTAGATTTCGATAACGAGATTGTTATTTCAGATGCGTCAGATAGAGAGAAAGATGTGAAAGAGTATCAAATTGATCTAAACTCCTTACTTACGGAAACTACAAGGGTTTTGAAACCAGGCGGTTATCTTGCTCTTATGTTCAATTCCCGAGAGGATTATGTTTGGGAAGCATTGCGTAGTCTAATCTCGACCAAGGTTGAATACTGTGGCTGTTATCCTTCTGCTTATTCAGCTGGTTCCGTTGTTCAAGATAACAGAAAGGGGAGTCTTAAAGAAGATTATGTCTTGATCTATAGGAAAGCAGGGAAGAATGAGGATGTTAATAAGTTAGATGCTCTGAGAAGAATACCGGAGTGGCGTGAAGAATTCCCGGGCAATTAAGTCTAGCTGAGGTAGATGATGCCATATACTTTTGAAGAAGCAAGACAAGCTTATAAGGTTGACAAACTACAGGAACTCGCTCAAGACTTTGATGGAATACGCTTTCTCAAATTGAGATCTTTGTCTCGAAAAGCTTACCTTAAGCGCCTTTATGAGCGGGCGGGGGCAGAAGCCGAATCAAATTTGAAGAAGGATATTTTTGAGGCTCTTTATAAAGCCAATATCTCTGCAGAATTGATCCATGAGGTCATTCATGAGATATACGAGGAAAAACGGGCTGAACGTCGAGAAGAGGAAGATGAGTTGGTGAATCAGTTGTATAGGGTGCGCTCATTTGGATGGGGAGGAATTTATCAGAACAGCTTAGAACGACATATTGTCAATAATTATGTCAAAAAGATAAAATCTTACGAAGTGCTAAATGCAAAGATTGAGGATGAGTTACATCAGAGTATGCGTGAATACACAGTAGCCTCTTGGTATAATCACTGGACCTCAATTATCATTGAAGACATTTTTAAGGACCATGATCGTGTCCTTCCAGCTGTTGGACGTATTAAGAAAATTGACTTCTTTTTGGATGATGTTCCCTTCGACTTGAAGGTTACTTATCTACCAGAGGGATATATAAAAGATAGGCGCCACAATTATGAGATGCGTTCTGAACTTACATTGTTAAAAAAGGCTGCTAGATCTCTAGAAGGTGTGAAATATGATGAGAATTTATCAAGGAGTGTATTGAAGGAGGATTTATGGCAAAAACTGGAGGTTCATCCTTCAGATGAAGCTACTGAACTCATCGCCGATCTACGTTCCTTTCGTCTAGAAAAATTAGAGAGCATAAAAGACAATCCTGTCAATTTGATTACATGGCTTTATGAGAATCAGGGCATCAGACGATTTGATGCATCTAATCGTCTTTTCTTGATATTGGTGGACGAGGATAACTTCTTTGAGTCTTGGAAATTGAAGAGGGCTAAGCCTTTGCTTGATGCTACAATTCATGATCATATAGATCAAATTGCGGATAATCCTGGTCGGGATATTCATTTTGATTGGAATGGTGTTCAATATACTTGTAAATCTGATGTTATATTGGTAACCAAATCGCATCCGGTTATAGACTAGATTTAACTTCACTTTGGAGGCATAACATGGGAAAAGGATTTCACAACAAGATTCTTCGAGTCGATTTATCCACGCGCGAGGTCACCGTCGAGGAGCCGGGCGATGACTTTTACCGCATCTACTTCGGCGGTTGGGGCTTCATCGCGCACTATCTGCTCAACGAGTTGGAGCCCGGCGCCGATCCGCTGGGACCGGAGAATCCGCTGATCTTTGCGCCCGGCGTGGTGACCGGCGCGCCGGCGGGCGGCAGCGGTCGCAGCGCTGTGGGCGCCAAGTCGCCGCTGACCGGCGGTTTTGGCGGGGCTGAGGTCGGCGGATACTGGGGCGCGGAGCTCAAGCGCGCCGGCTGGGACGCCATCGTCGTCACCGGAGAGGCCGAGGAACCGGTCTATCTCTGGATCAAGGACGACGAGGTGGAGCTCCGCGACGCCGCGCACCTCTGGGGCCAGGAAACCCTCGACGTGGAGACGGCGATCCAGGACGAGCTGGGGGAGACGCGCGCCCGCGTCGCGCAGATCGGGCCGGCGGGCGAGAACCTCGTGCGCTACGCCTGTATCATCCACGACGTCAACCGCGCGGCGGGGCGCACCGGCCTCGGCGCGGTGATGGGGTCCAAGCGGCTCAAGGCCGTCGCCGTGCGCGGCAGCCAGCGCCTCGACGTGGCCGATCAGAAGAGCGTCATCGGCATCGGCAAGTGGCTCAGCGAGAACGTCCCCCAGACCATGCAGGATTACGGCACCGCTGCCAGTGTCACCGCGCTGGATTTGATGGGCGGCCTGCCCACGCGCAACTTCCAGGAGGGCACCTTCGAGGGCGCCGAGGCCATCACCGGCACCACCATGGCCGAGACCATCCTCGTGAAGAACGACACCTGCTACGCCTGCCCCGTGCGCTGTAAGCGCGTCGTGGAGGCGGAGGGGCGCTACGACGTGGCGCCGGAGTACGGCGGCCCCGAGTACGAGACGCTGGGCGCCATCGGCTCGGCCTGTGGCATCGACGACCTGGAGGCCATCGCCTACGCCAACCAGCTCTGCAACGCCTACGGGCTCGACACCATCTCCACGGGCATGACCATCGCCTGGGCTATGGAGTGCTTCGAACGTGGCCTGCTCACCGGGGAGGAGACCGGCGGGCTGGATTTGCACTTCGGCAACGCGGAGGCCATGGTCACGCTGGTTGAGCAGATCGCGCACCGCGAGGGCTTCGGCGACCTGCTGGCCGAGGGATCGGCGCGGGCTTCACGAAAGATGGGGGAGGAGACCGAGAAGTACGCTATGCACGTCAAGGGGCAGGAGCACCCCATGCACGAGCCGCGCATCAAGTTCGCCCTGGGCCTCGGCTACGCGACCTCGCCCACCGGCGCCGACCACATGCACAACATCCACGACACCTTTTACGCCGAAAGCCCCGGCCATGCGCGCGCCGTGGGCATTCTGGAGCCGCTGCCCGCCGACGATCTGGGGCCGGAGAAGATCCGCCTGGCCAAGTACGAGATCGACTGGCAGGTCTTCCAAAACTGCCTGGGCCTCTGCATGTTCATGCCCTACAGCAAGCCGCAGGTGCGAGATCTGATCAACGCTGTCACCGGCTGGGACACCACCGTCTTCGAGATGCTCAAGGTTGGCGAGCGGGCCATGGCTATGACCAGGGTCTTCAACCAACGCGAGGGCTTCACGCCCAAGGACGACGTGGCCCATTGGCGCTTTGCTACGCCGATGCCGGCAGGTGCGGCTGAAGGTGTGGCGGTCTCGCCGGAGACCATGGCCGACGCGCTCGACCTCTACTACGAGATGCGCGGTTGGGACAAGCAGACCGGCGCGCCGACGGATGCCAAGCTCTACGAGCTGGGGCTGGGCTGGCTGGTGGATTAAGCGGATAAATGACCGGAGACCGGGGACGGTTGACCGGGGACCGGGGACAAAGCAATCAGCCGGTCTCCCATCTTCCGTCCCCCGTCAATCAGCAAAACATCACGCAACACGCATCACGCAACACGCACCACGCGAGGTCTCATGAAAACCTTTGACTCCCCAACCTGCCCCGACATCCGCCGGGCGATGGCACGCGATCCCCATCGCCCGGTCACTCATTTTCTGCCGCCTGCCAATTGGATGAACGACCCCAACGGGTTGATTCAGTGGGACGGGCAGTATCATCTCTTCTACCAACACAATCCCAATGCGGCAGTCTGGGGCGATATGCACTGGGGCCATGCCGTGAGCGACGACCTGGTCCACTGGCGCGACCTGCCGCTGGCGCTGGCGCCGACGCCGGGCGGCTACGATGCCGACGGCTGTTGGAGCGGGTGCATCGTCGCGGAGCGCGGCGGGGACGCCGGCCCCGGCTGGGTGCCGAAGCTGGTCTACACGGCGCGACGCGGGGAGCGCGAAGCCGTCTGCCTGGCGCGCGGCGGGCCGGACCTGGTCGAGTGGACCAAGGATCCGCGCAATCCGATGATTCCCGGCCCGCCGCCCGATCTGGCGACGGTGGGTTTCCGCGACCCCTTCGTCTGGCGGGAGGACGGGCAGTGGTGGATGGTGATCGGCTCGGGGATTGAGGGGCGCGGCGGTGCGGTGCTGTTCTACCGCTCGGCCGACCTGATCGATTGGACGTATCTCGGCCCGCTCCTTGTCGGCGACGACGTGCCCGAGACGATGTGGGAGTGCCCCAACTTCTTCCGGCTGAATGACCGTTGGGTGCTTATGGTCTCCGTCTTGGGCGGGACCGGGGTCCGCTATTTCGTGGGCGACTTCGACGGGCGACGGTTCACGCCTGGGCACCAGGGGTGGGTCGATTTCGGCGAGGTTTTCTTCGCGCCGCAGACTTTTGTGGATGATGCGGGCCGGCGGCTGACGTTCGGCTGGCTGCAGGAAGCGCGCTCAGAAGAGGCGCAGCGTGCGGCGGGCTGGGCCGGGGTGATGACACTGCCGCGCGTGCTCTCTCTGGCGCCCGATGGCACGCTGCGCAGCGCGCCGGCGCCGGAAGTCGACGCGGTGCGCGGGGATGCCTTCGACGTCAACGCGCCGTTGCCGCTGGCCTTCGAGCTCCGGGCTACGGTGGAGGTGGGCGATGAAATCGCCGGGTTCACGTTCCGTAGCGCTGCGGATGGCGAGATGGTGGCGGGCGTCGGCTACGATCCTGGAGCGGAGGCGCTTTTCTTTGAGGGCGTCGGTTGTGCGCCCAACGCGCTGACGAGCGGCGGGGTGCAGCGCGCGCCGTTGGCGCTTGACGCTGGCGAGCGGCTTGATCTGCGCGTTTTCGTCGATCACTCGGTGGTGGAGATCTTCGCCAACGGGCGTGCAGCGTTGAGCGCGCGCATGTATCCGTCGGCGGAGCGCGTCACCTTCGATTCAAGGGGTGCCCTTCGCTCCGTGCAAGCGTGGGAGATGAAGTCTATCTGGTAAACACAAGAGAAATCGGATGTTTCCAAGTGAACGAAGGTTCACACAACATCCGATTTCTGGTTATGAGGGTTTGAAATAGAGGGCCTGGTTGGACCGCGTAACCTGCGGCTACCAGGCCCTTTGTGTTGGCTTGATATGGCCAGGTCGCAGCGGCAGCGTCGCGGTCTGTGACGCTCTGATCTGCCATACATGAAAACTGCGCGCTCAGATAAAGGCCGATATCAGGAAGAAGGTCAACTCGACGGCCAGGGTCTCAGAGAGGATCTTCCAGGAGGTGGGTTCGCCGACGTGACGGTAGTGGTATTCGGCGCCGCCGATGATGACGCCCACGGCCATCAGGCCCAGCGGCAGGGTCAGGAACTGGCGAACGGCGACGCTGATTTGATAGGTTTCGCCATAGAAGCCGTAATCGCTCCAGAAGGCAGCGTAGATTTTCAGGATCAGGTCCAAGAGGGTGGGGATGAGCAGGAAGGCCAGCACGGAGGTGAGTGCCCAGAGCGTGACGGTGCTGATGGTTTCCAGCCGGTTGGGCTTTGCATTCAATTCGGTCATGTTGATTCCTTTCTTGGCTCGTTCAGTTGGTCTCTTTGAGCTGGGGCCGGTCTCCTGCCCGAGCCCCGATTGAGGCGCGGTCCCTGGCAAGCAATGAAATTGCTGGAGGACACCGGCCTCAGCTGGTGTGTTGAGCTACTCGCACTGCAGCGGCAGCCACGTGGGCGTCCCTCTGATCCGGCTGCCGCTGAGGCCGAGGTACGGCGTGGGCACCAGCAGGCCGGTTTTCTCCAGTTCGTAGGGCAGCGGCTCGTCGCTCGCGTCGGCGCGGTTGACCAGGGCGGCGGGGAAGGAGCCATCGGCGCGGGCCGGTGTGATGGCGAAGTGGACGTGTACCCAGATGGGGCCTTGCCACCAGCGCCCCTGGTAGCCCAGCAGATCGCCCGCTTTCACCGGGACACCCTCGCTGCCCGGTGGGAAAGCGTCGGCGACGAAGGAGGCCTCGTTGTCGGCGTCCGCCATGCCGCCGTAGAAGGTCCAGACTTTCTTGCCGGGGTGGAGCGGATCGTCGTGCTGGATGGCGACGGCGTCGTTCCACGCCTCGCGGCGCGTCAACAGGCCGTCGGCCACGGCGTGGACGGGCACGGTGTTCTGATAGCCGGCGTCCATGAAGCCCAGCGCCTTGGTATACCACCATAAGCCCAGATCGCTTTCCGTCGGCAGCCGCCATGGGGCGTCGGGGCAGCGGTCGCCTTGGGGCGGCGGCGTCTCCAGCGCGCTGCGCGGCTGGAAGACCAGCGTTTCTGCCTTGAACGAGGTGGGGGCGTAGGTCTCCATAATGGCGTCCAGCATCTCCGGCGTCCAGCGTTCCAGGTAGACCGCGTAGCCCATGAAGTGGTGGATGAAGATGTAGGGGAATTTGCCGGCGCGAATTTCTTCGAGGAGGAGCACCTGGTCCCAGAGGCCGGCGTTGGCCAGCTGGGTCATCTCGAAGGGCTGGAGGTAGAGGGGCCGTTGCTGCAGGGTCAGGAGGCCCATGTATTCGTCCGCCAGGATGGGACCTTCGGCGCGCTCAATGCGCCACATCAGGTCTTCGTAGTTGGCCGTGGGTTTGATGCGCCACTTGAGATCCTGGACGGGATTCTGAAGGGTCTCTCGCAACAGCAGGCAGCTCTGTACGGCGAGCAGGAGCAGGATCGCCGCGTGGAGATAGGGCCGCCACCAGCGCTCGCTGGCCCGTTCCACTTTCTCGGATCGTACCCGGTCGCCGGTACTGCTCCAGGCGACCAGCGCGCCCGCTGCCAGGCTGAGCGCGGCGGAGAGCTCCAGCAGGTAGTTGACGTTGGAGCCGATCTTGCCGACGGTAACGGCGGCGAGCGTCGCGCCGACGAGGTAGGGCGTCAGCAGGGGCCAGGCTTCTAACTGGCCGGGCAGCAGGAAGAGCAGCGCGCCCGCGCCGATGAGCAGGATGGGCGCTATTTCGCTGAGCTGGCCCGCGTGGTGGGTCACAGTCTCCCAGCGGAAGGGGTTGACGTTGGCGGTGACGATATTGAAGAAGAAGCCCCCGCCGGTGACGAGTTGCAGGATGAGGAAGAGCGCGAGTCCTAGCCCGGCGACGAGGCCCGCCAGTTTGAGCGCGGCGCGCCAATCCCGCGTGTGCCAGAGCCAGACGAAGGCCGCCAGCGGCGCGGCGAGGCCGTAGGACTGGCGCGTGTAGATGGCGCCGGTCAGCAGCAGGCCGGTGATGGCGACGCCGCGCCAATCGTCGGTGAAGCGGGAGACGGTGGTGAGCGCAGCCGTGCTCAGGGCCATGGCCAGCATATCGACGCGCGCCAACGACGACCAGCCGACGACGTATGGCACGGCTAAGAAGATGCCCCCGGCGACCAGCGCCGCGATGCGGTTCTGCGTGTGCGTGTGGATGATAAGGCCGAGGAGCCCAGCCGTCGCCACGGTGCAGAGTACCGAGATGATCCGCCCGGGCAAAAAGGTCGGGCCGAAGATACCGACGAAGGGCGTCATGAGCGCCGGGTAGAGCGGTGGATAGTTGGAGATGGTGTAGGGCGGCCTCGAGATACTGCGTTGGTAGATGTTCTCGCCCTCTGCCAGCCGCATGGCTTGATCGACCAGCGGA
>DAOTUH010000375.1:0-9976 GCA_034437255.1 Anaerolineae bacterium | reverse complement strand
GTGCGCTCACCCGCCGCACCCTACCGCATTCGGACGAGCGCCCCGTTGGGGACGCGCGACCTGCTACCCTCGCGGCCGATGCTTCGCGCACTCCGGCGTTTCGGTGCGCTCATCTTCGTGATCGTCGTCGGCTCGATGGCCTGCGACCGTTCCACGGGGCGGAGCACGCGTCCGACCACTCCTGCGCCGCGCACCCGGCCGGCGAAACCGACTCGCCCTTCTGGGATCGTCAATCCCTTCACCCAGCTCGCGTCTCACGCCCATCACAGCTGCGGCGTTCGTCAGACCAACGACATCCTGTGCTGGGGAAAAAACGTCTACGGTCAGCTCGGTGACGGCCGACGGCGAGACAACGCCCGTCTGGTCAAGGTTCGCGGGCTCGGAGGGGTCGTGGCGGTGGAGGTCGGCCGAGACTTCAGCTGTGCCCTCCAGCGCGGGGGGACGGTGGCGTGCTGGGCCTCCAGGATAAAGAGGTCGTTGCCCTTGATCGCCATCTGGATGTTGACCAGGCCCACCGCGCCCAACGCCCGCACCAGCCGGAACGCCGCATCCTCGACGCGGTCAATCATGGCAGCGGAAAGGCTCACCGGCGGCATCACGCAAGCCGAATCGCCCGAATGCACGCCCGCCTCCTCGATCTGCTCCATCACGCCGGCCAGCCAGACGTCCCGCCCATCGGTGAGCACGTCCACGTCGAGCTCCACCGCGCCTCCGAGGAACCGGTCCAGCAGCACCGGCTGCCCGGCGGAGACGCGCGCCGCCTCCGTGATGGTGCGCCGCAGTTCAACAGGATTCTCCACCACCTCCATGGCCCGACCGCCCAGCACAAAGCTGGGGCGCACCAGCAGGGGGTAGCCCAACTGCTCCGCCACCTCCGTGGCCTCTTCCAGGCTGTAGGCAATGCCGTAGGCCGGGCTGCGCAGGCCCAGATCGTCCAGCAGCGCACCGAACTGCTCACGATCCTCGGCCATCTCGATCATGCCGTAGGACGTGCCCAGGAGCGGAACGCCGGCCTCAACCAGCGTCTGCGCCAGTTTGAGCGGCGTCTGCCCGCCGAAGGCCACCACGACGCCCTCGGGCTGTTCGTTTTCGACGATGGCGAGCACGTCCTCGGCCGTCAGCGGCTCGAAGTAGAGCCGGTCGGCAATGTCGTAGTCGGTGGAGACGGTCTCCGGGTTGGAGTTCACCATGATGACCTCGTAGCCCGCCTCTTGCAGCGCCCAGACGGCGTGGACGTTGGCGTAGTCAAACTCGATGCCCTGCCCGATGCGGTTGGGGCCGGAGCCCAGGATCATCAACTTGGGACGCGACGTGGGCGTCGCCTCGTTTTCTGTCCCGGCGTAGGTGGAGTAGAAATAGGGCGTGGCCGCCTCGAACTCGCCGGCGCAGGTATCCACCATTTTGTAGACGGGCGTGACGCCCAGCTCGGCGCGCCGCTGCCGGATCTCCTCCGGCGTGACGCCGAACAGCTCGCTCAGCTCCACGTCGGAGAAGCCCCAGGTCTTGCTGCGTCGCAGCGTGGCCGCGTCCAGCGCGTCCCACGCCAGCTCCCGAAGATGGCTTTCCCACTGCACGAAGGTCTCCATCTCGGTGAGGAACCAGCGGTCGATGTGCGTGAGGGCGTGAATCTCGTCGGCGGACATCTCGCTGCGCAGCGCTGCGTAGACGTAGGCCAGGTGCTCCGGCGTGGGATTCGCCAGATACTCGCGCAGATAGGCGAAGTCCAGGCGCGGCGTGGCATCCAGTTCCAGCGAGCGCACGGCCTTGCCCAGCGCCTCCTTGAAGGTGCGCCCGATGGCCATGGCCTCGCCTACGGATTTCATCTGCGTGTTGAGGCACGGATCGGCATTGGGGAACTTCTCCAGCTGGAAGCGCGGGAGCTTCACCACCACGTAGTCCAGCGTAGGCTCGAAGGCCGCCGTAGTGCGGCCCGTCACGTCGTTGGGGATCTCGTCCAGCCGGTAGCCCACGGCCAGCAGCGCGGCGACCTTGGCGATGGGATAGCCCGTGGCTTTGGACGCCAGCGCCGACGAGCGCGACACGCGCGGGTTCATCTCGATGACGACCATGCGGCCCGTGTCTGGGTCGACGGCGAACTGGATATTGGAGCCGCCGGTGTCCACGCCGATGGCGCGCAGCACGGCGAGGGACGCGTCGCGCATCTCTTGATACTCGCGATCGGTGAGCGTCTGCGCCGGGGCCACCGTAATGGAATCACCCGTGTGGACGCCCATGGGGTCGAGGTTTTCGATAGAACAGACAATGATTGCGTTGTCGGCGCTGTCGCGCATCACCTCCATCTCGTACTCTTTCCAGCCAATGACCGATTCTTCTAACAACACCGTGTCGGTAGGGCTTTCGATAAGCCCCTGCGCGACGATACGGGTCAGCTCCTCGGCGTTGTAAGCGATGCCGCCGCCCGTGCCGCCCAGCGTGAAACTGGGCCGCGCAATGAGCGGATACCCCAGATCCTCGGCCGTCGCCATCGCCTCCGGCAGACTGTTGACTTGCCGGCTTCTTGGCACCTCCAGGCCGATGCCTAACATGGTCTCCTTGAACAGCGCCCGGTCCTCGGCCAGACGGATGGCCTGCTGCGAGGCGCCGACGAGCTCCACGCCGTACTGCGCCAGCACGCCGCTCTCGGCCAGTTCCGTGGCCAGATTGAGCGCCGTCTGTCCGCCCAGCGTGGGCAACAGCGCGTCGGGCCGCTCCTTGGCGATAATGGCCTCCAAGAAAGGCGCGGTCAGCGGCTCGATGTAAACCTTATCGGAAAGTTCAGGGTCGGTCATGATGGTGGCCGAATTGGAGTTGACCACGATAAGACGATAGCCAGCCTGCCTGAGCGCCTTGAGCGCCTGCGTGCCGGAGTAGTCAAACTCCGCAGCCTGCCCGATGACGATAGGGCCGGATCCAATAATGAGAATGCTCTCGATGTCTGTGCGTTTAGGCATGATACGCCTCCTCTATCAGCGTGCGGAATCGGACGAAAAAGCCCTTGGCGTCGTGCGGGCCGGGTGCGGCCTCCGGGTGGAACTGCACGGAAAACGCGGGATAGTCGCGCAGCCGCAGCCCCTCCAGGGTGCCGTCGTTGAGCGAAAGATGCGTGATCTCCACGACGCCGAATCCGTCGGGACTCTCGCCGAGCAGCGGCTGGTCGGGGAGAAGGGCGGACATGGTCTGGGTTGCAGGTTCCGTATTCTGAGGTGTTTCGCCCTTTCCTGTTTCGCTGACTCGCTCCAGAGGCGTCCAGGCAATGCCGAGGCTGGCTGGATCGACGGCGAAACCGTGATTGTGGGTCGTGATGAAGATCTGCCCGCTCTGTAGCTCCTTGACGGGATGGTTGACGCCACGATGCCCAAAGCGCATCTTGTAGGTCTCGCCGCCCACTGCCAACCCCAGCAGCTGATGTCCCAGGCAGATCCCGGCAAGGGGAATGCGGCGGTCGAGCAGGTCGCGGATCAGCGCGATGGTCGCTTCCAGCGGATCGGGGTCACCTGGGCCGTTGGAGATGAGCACCCCGTCGGGCTTGAGCGCCAACACGTCCTCCAGGGCGGCGTCGTAGGGCACCACCGTCACCGTCGCGCCGTGAGCCTGCAAGCCCTGCACGATCCCCTCTTTGGCGCCTGCGTCGATGACGACGACGTGGCAGCGGGTCACGTCCCCGTTGTCGCGCGTCATCGCCGCCTCCGGTGACACATCCTGCGCCAGATTGCGTCCCAGCATCGACGGGCTATCCTGCACCCGCGCCCGCAAGCTCGCCTCGTCCAAATCGACGGTGGAGATGGCGCCGCGCATGGCGCCGTGGGTACGGAGATGCCGCGTGAGCGCCCGCGTGTCCACCCCCTCGATGGCGACGATGCCGGTCTCCGCCAGATAGTCCGGGAAGGGCAACGTAGCGCGCTGATTGAAAGGCTCCGCTACCGCCCGGTGGACGACGAAGCCCGCGACCTGGATCTGCGCGGATTCCACGTCCTCGGGATTCACACCGTAGATGCCGATCTCCGGGTACGTCATCACCACAATCTGCCCCCGATACGAAGGATCGGTGAGCACTTCCTGATAGCCGGTCATGCCGGTGTTGAAGACGAACTCGCCCAGGGTTTCGCCGGGAGCGCCCACGCTCCACCCATGGAACGCGGTTCCGTCCTCCAACACCAACAGTGCCGGTCGCAGCTGTTCTTTCATGAGTCTCCCCCTCTTCAGAACATAGTCCGGTACGTTTTGGCCAACTGATCCAGTCTACGCGATTCACGCAACCCCGCACCTTATGCGGGAGATGCGCATCACCGCGGTCCTAGACCGCGTGCATTATACCAGGAAATTTCTTCGCGCAAGGAGAATGCGAGAGGGAGGGCAATCGCGCTTAGATCTCAACAGCATTGGCAAGTGCCCGCCGGTGTCTCACCGTGCGGGCGCGGAGATGACAGAACGCGAGGTTGGCTTTCGTCCCGAGCCTGCGTCAGCCGTGAGACCGGGCGCGCGCCTCGAAGCGCGATGGCAGCGCGCAGCACGCGTCGAAGGCCCGGATCTCGTAGCCCCGCGCCTCGGCGCGACGGAGCGTCTCGCGAGAGGGGATCTCCATGCGCGTGGCGCCGGCCTCCAATGCCGCCAGCTCGATCTCCGTACGGAGTCCTTTGTCGCGGGGACGCATACAGCCCAGAGAGAGCTCGCTTTCGGGAAACCGTGTCTTGATGCGCGCGATGACGCCGCCGACGGCCTCGGGAGTCGGCGGTGGCACCATAGCCATGGGGGTGTCACGCGTTGGGGAGAAAACGATGACGACGATGACCTCTGGCGCGGGCATCTCCGACGCGGCAAGCGGGTGCAGCAGCCGATCCTCGTCACCATCGTAGACAGCGACGTGCGGCACCACGGTCAGCCCGGCGTCTGCCAGATAGCGGTACGTCTCCCAATAGTCCGCCTCGCTGCCGTTAAAGCCAAACACGTCGCGGATCACCTCGTCGCCGGGGATCTCCAGGGAGACGAGGTCCACCGCCAGCGCGCGGGCCGTCTCCGCGTCCACCAGGCCGGGGTGCAGGTTGAGGACGAGAGCCGTCGCGGCCTTGACCTGCCGGATCGCGTCGAGCATCTCCGTCAGGTTGAGGATTCTACCGTGACGGTCCGAGCCACCGCTGAGCAGCGCGCCGACCGCGCCTTCGGCCTCCAGGCGGCGACAGACTTTCACGAGCGCCGCCGGGGTCTCGGCGGGCAGCATCCCGCCCAGATACGCGGCGTTGCAGTGCCGGCACCGCATCTCGCACCGCGCGCCGGAGAGGGAAATGGCAGGGAAGCGCGGATGGGGCGTGTAGGTCTTGAGCAGCACGGTCACTCCGCTTTCATCACGGCGGTGACGACGTCCTCCGCGCCCGCGCCGATGACGTGCACGTCGCTGTCAAAGAAGGTCTGCACCTGCTCCCGGACGGCGTCTTCGTCAAAGGGGACGCCCGTGAGCAGCGCCTCCAGCATCTCGATAGCCTCTTCGGGATGCATGAAGAAATCGCCCGTGATGCGAATGCTCTCGATCATCGGAGGCTCGGCGGCGCCAGCGAGGGTCAACCGCACGCGCAGCAGTTTGCCGCCCGGGACCTTGTAATCAGCGCTTAAAATTCCAGACTCGGTTGTCATAGCGCTCCTCTCGTAGTTGGTCAGCGCGGGCCAGTTCCGCCGCACTGCGCGTGCCCTCCACCAGCCGGATATCCAGCACCGTCTCAAATCCTGCGATCATGGCCTGGGTCACGGCGCCGGTGTCCACCTCACCCAGTTCGCGCTGAATCGACGTGACGCGCTCCTCGACACCCTGGATCAGCTTATCACGGATCTTCTCGTTGGGCACCTTGAGCAGCGAGAACATGCGCTGCGGATCGACGGTGCAGAGCAAGGTCCCGTGCTGCAGCAGGCCACCGAAGCGCCGCGTCTGCGCGTTGCCAGAGATCTTCTTCCCGTTAACGAGGATATCGTTGATGGGGTGGTACTGCGCCGGCAGCCCGAGCCGCTCAAATCCGACGACCAGGGCGCCGCAGAGCAGCGCGTACGAATCGAGGATCTTCTTGGGGATGCCCGGCGCGTCTTCCCTGACGATGAGCGAGTAGGTAATCTCGCCCTCACGGTCGTGATAGACGGCGCCGCCGCCGGTCAGCCGCCGGACGACGGCCACGTCCTGGTCGCGGCAGACCTCCAGATCGACTTCCTGCTCAATGCCCTGAAAGTAGCCGATGGAAACCGCCGACGGGTCCCAACCATAAAAACGGATGGTAGGCGGCGAGTCGCCAGTCACGACGTCGTGCAAAACTGCCTCATCCAGCGCCATGTTCTCCGCCGCGCTGCGATAGCCGGTTAATAAGAGTCGCCAGTCTTTGGTCATGGGTTATCTCCTTTTACAGATGATCTTGGTGAGATGGAGACGTATTGCGTGTTGCGTATTGCGTATCTGTTCTCACGTAACACGCATCACGCCCCAAACATCTCCAAGTACGTGTTGAGCTCTCGGCGTGCCATTTCTTTCTCTTCGACGGTGAGGGGCTGCGGATAGTTGTACATGACGCCGCCGGGACGTTCATTGTAGAGCGGGCGGTTGCAACTGGGACAGCCGCTGGTGCGAAAGCCGGTGCCGTTGTCCAAGGCCGCCTGTAGCACGTCGGGCGCCACGTCGATCTGAACCAGCCTCCCCGCGTCGAAGCGCAGATCTGTCAGCGTCGCCCGGTCACGCACGATGAGATGACGCGCCAGTTGCAGGGCCCGGTAACGGCCTGCGGGCGGCGGGGGGAGCTCCAGCACGGTGCCGCGCACCGGCGTGAAGGCGAAGAGCGCGACGGTGCAACCCCGGTCGTGAAACCGCTGAATGCTGCGGATCAACGCCTCGTCGCTGTCGCCGAGTCCCACGATCAGATGGACGGAACCGGTGCCGAACACGTTAAGGGTATCCGCCACGAACCGCTGGTACTGCGCCCAACTGAAACCGGGCTTCATGGCGTTGAACGTGGTCTCGCTGGCGCAGTCGAGCCCTACCCCAACCCGATCCGCGCCAGCGTCCTTCAGTTGCAGCAACGTCGATTTGCTCACGGGATTCATGCAGATGGAGATGGGCAGGTCAGACGCAGCGCGAAATGCTTTGACGACCGTCAACAAATCCGACACCAATCCAGCGTATTTGGTCGTCTGGATGCACAGCCGGCCCACGCCCCGCACGGACGCCAGCCGCGCCACCACGTCCTCCAGCTCGTAGAGGGGCCAGCTGACGCGGGAAAGGAACTTGGGATCGCTCCGGCTGGCCCTGGACTGGGTGCAAAACAGACAGCCGCCCGCGCAGGCGTCACCGAGCATGGTGTAGAGCGTCGTCGGCGCGGCTAACATTCTACCGCGCTGCAAGCCCAACTGGATGGCAGAACCTGTGCTGACTCGAATGTCCATATCTCCCCAACGTTATGATGGTATACTGAGCATAGTGTAACTCAAGCCCAACGGCGTGCAACTGCGCAACGTCCACGGGCAAAAGAAACCGTTATGGAGTGGCTCAGACCCAATAGCAGACTCGCGTCCAGAACCCATCCACAGCCAAGGCGCCAACCAAACGGGCAACGCGAGACGCCTGTCGAGCACGCATCGTACACATCTCACCCTTTCCCCCCTTGACTCTACCCCTACTGGAGGGTGTATACTGTAGTCAGGCAGCCGAACGCAACCCGCAATACAAACACCACATCTCGACACATTGAACCCGTAGGCGTTTAGCTTTATGAGCAACCAGGTGCAACGCACGTACGACAAGAAGCATTTGGGATGACCGGGATGTCCCGGCTCATTGAATCAAGAGTTACACTTTCTTCAGCGTAAGTGCATCGCATCCCTCTCAGAACACTAAACGGATACTTGAACCCTACTTCAGGAGAATCCAATGCTCAAGATTGGCGAGTTCTCAAAACTAGCGCAGGTCTCGGTGAAGACACTGCGCTACTACTTGTGTATTGCGTATTTCGTATTGCGTATTCCGTGGTTTTGGGCAAGATACGAAATACGAAATAAGAAAGACACATGCAATACGGACTTTATCTTCCCAACTTCGGAGGATGGCATAAGCGTTGAGCTTCTGGTCGATTTTGTCCGTGTAGCCGAGGACGCCGGGGTCACCTGGTGGCTGGAGAGCATCGCGCCCTACCGGATAGGCCGGGACCTCGAAGCGCCGTGGCCCGTCGAGGCTCTGCGCACGCGCATCCGGCCGGGGCCGCCAAAGTGAGGGTGGCTGGGTTCAGAAGCCTCTCAAATTTCGCCGGAAATATGTCATAGAATGACATGCTTGGGCAATATACTGAGAACGTAATCAAAAACCAAGCCAAAGGGAGGCAACAAACATGGAACCTAAGATTGTTCAAAAAGACGGATTCACAGTTGTAGGCGCGAAGATGCGCTGCACGACCGATGATACCAGCAAGATCCCGCAGTTGTGGGGCCAGTTGATGGCGCGGATGGGCGAGATCCCAAACCTGTTGGGCGACGGCAACTCCTACGGCGTCATGGACAACTACGATGAAGCCACCGAGTCGTGGGACTACGTGGCCGCGTTCGAGGTGAGTGAGGTCGAGGACGTGCCCGAGGGCCTGGTCAGCCTGGAGATTCCGGCGCAGACCTACGCCGTCTTCACCTGCACCATGCCGACCATCCAGGAGACCTACAGCATAATCTACGAACAGTGGCTGCCGCAGTCGGAGTACGAGCACGCGCCCACGCCGGAGTTTGAGCACTACCCGCCCACCTACAATCCCGAAGACGAGGATTCGCAGTTCGAGGTCTACATTCCGGTGATGGAGTAAGGCCTGCACGATTCAGAACCACGATCCGGGGACGCATAGATGCTGCGTCCCCGGATTTGTATATGACCCTGTCGGGGTGATTCACTAATTGGCTGACAACCTGTTGTTCGTAGTCACGCACGCAACCTTTGCACGGATCGATAGATCCGCGACGGAGACCAGAAAGCACTTTGCACACGTGGATTTGGCAATCCACTTCAAGCAGGCATAAACACGTAACGAGCGTGATAAAGCCCTTATCCCTCCGACCCACTAACTTGCAGATTGAACGATATGTGATGTATAATGAAAGTGGGATTTTGGTCAAGCCCTTCGATCCACTCGTTTCCCGGCGTTGAGCCTTCTTCCCATCCTCATACCACCCGCTTGTGTCGTGCCAATTAGTGATGTGCAAAACATCGAGACGTTGCTGGGTTGTAAGGTGAAACAGCGATGGAAAAGAAGCGACGCAATTATAGCATAACCTCATGTTTCTTGTGCTCAGGGACGGATCTGCACGTCACGCCAGCTCAAGATCTCCCCCTCCTTCAGGGCCGACAACATAACAGCACATCACCAGAAGCCTTACTCAATCCTCAAATGCCTACCAACAAGGGGCCTCCTCACGGCACCGATAGAAACCATACCCATCGCAGTTGAGGGCCGTACCTCACTGTTGTATTCACATTACGGCTAGACCTCTCAGCGTCCTGAAACCTGATCTGACAATCCGTGGTAAATACATTCACCTAATGAAGAGGCCCGCTGACCAGAGAAAACCATGGAGCCCACTAAAAATCGGTGGACCTAGGTTTATTAGTGCCAGGGAACATGAGTCCAAAAACATACGATAGGAGGTTTGACATGTGTAAGCACGTGAAATGGCGCCGTTTTTTGATCGTAAGTGGTACAAGCCTGGTGTTTCTGTTGATGCTGAGCGTGGGTGTTGCTTTGTCCTCTTCAGGAGCACCGACGTCCGCCATCGCGGACGCTTCGATCCAGACCCTGCCCTCGCCCTATCTCAGCGATCCCAACGTGGTGGATGCGCCCTTCAGCTACCTGAATATCTGGCCTCCGCCGGCGGTGGATGGGCAGATCGCGCCCGGCGAGTACGCCCATGCGGGGAAGGTGACGTTCGAGGGCTACGCCGGAGACGTCGAGGCGTTTCTGCGACATGACGGCAGCACACTCTA
>DAOTUH010000374.1:0-1732 GCA_034437255.1 Anaerolineae bacterium | reverse complement strand
CGGGGGAGCGAGTGTTGAGCACCACCACCCCCCTCTACGCTTTACTACTGACCGGCTTGAGCTACATCTGGCCGAATTTACCCCACTTGAGCAATTTTATCAGCGCAGTGAGCGTTGCATTGAGCGGCCTATTTCTCTTTCATCTGGGACGTCGCTGGGAAGCCCCAGTCGCTGGCATCGCAGGGGCAGCGCTGCTCCCTTTCTTTCCTCTGTTGCTCAGCACTTTTGGCGCCGAGACGTGCCTCTATATCATGCTCATCCTGGCGTCATTTCTCCTTTATGCAGGCGACAAGCCGTTGTGGGCCATGGTCCCGGCTGCTCTGGCGACGTTGACCCGGTCCGACGGCGTGCTGATCGCGGGCGTTTTGGGGCTGGCTACGCTGGTACATGAGCGTAGATTCCCCTGGCGGATGGCGCTTGTCTATGGCGGGTTGATTGCGCCCTGGTATCTTTTCTCTTGGAGCTATTTCGGGTCCCCTTTTCCCGTGACGCTGGCGGCTAAGCAACATCAAGCGTCCATGGCGATCAGTGAGGGGTTTGCCAAAGGCTTCTTGACGACCCTTGCACCCTATCTGCGTAGACCTTTGTATTGGCTCCATGGCGGCTTCTTCTTCTTGGGCACCATCTATGCCGTCGCCAAGAAGTGGCGCTGGTTACATCTGCTTCTCTGGGGAGTTTTGTACTTCCTCGGTTACACAGTCTTAGGCGTGAGTCGCTATTTCTGGTACTATGCCCCCCTGGTTCCGGTGATCATCGCTATGAGCGGATTAGGGGTGCAATGGTTCCACGATCATCTGCCGGCTAAGTGGGAAAATGGATGGCAGCGCTGGGCCGTGATCGTGATCCTGTTGGTCCTCATGCTATGGCCTCAGAGCAAAGGGGTTCGTTGGCTGAGCACTCATACCGATAACCGATATTACATCTATCGTTCTGTGGGAGAGTGGCTGGCGGATAACTCGTCCTCGGACGCCAGTGTGGGGACTCTAGAAGTGGGAATCATCGGCTATTACGCTCGCCGCCGCATGATCGGCTTCGCCGGTTTGCTTCAGCCAGAGGTAGCTCAACAAATGACAACAGACGCCACTTATCAAGATACAGCACAATGGGCTATTGCCACATATCGTCCAGATTATCTTGTATTGAGTGCCACGTGGTTTCCGGTAGTTCAAGAGAGGATGATCCAGCCTCATTGCAAAGACATAAAGAACTTCACACACGAAGATTATCCCGATACGCTGCAAGTCTATAAGTGTGATTTCCCTACAGATTTTGTCTTGAAGTAGTAATTACTGCCCGCATGCGTTGGTTGAAAAGCCGCGACCTCGGACACGGCTTTTTTCTTGCCAATCTTTTGCTCTTTGCTATGATAGGCTCCGGTGAAAATGACAAAGACAAAGCTTCTCAACGTGGATTCCCAGCAGCCAGACGCCGCCACAATTGGTCGAGCCGCCGATGTGCTGCGCGCGGGCGGACTGGTCGCCTTTCCGACGGAAACTGTCTACGGACTGGGCGCGAACGCCTTAGACGCGGAAGCGGTGCAGGGCATTTTCATCGCCAAAGACCGACCCGCCTACGACCCGCTCATCGTGCACGTTGTCACTGTTGAGGATCTCGAACGGCTCGTGCGCGACGTTCCCCAGGTGGCGCGAAGGTTGATCGAGAGATTCTGGCCCGGACCGTTGACTTTGGTCCTGATTCGCTCCTCTGTGGTCCCCGATGCGGTGACGGCCGG
>DAOTUH010000373.1:0-3102 GCA_034437255.1 Anaerolineae bacterium | reverse complement strand
TACGCAAACCACGGAATTCGCATATAATGGCCTTGGTGCGCGGCTGGCGGTCAGCGTCGAGGGCTACGGGACGACGCTGTCCATCCTGGACTACGCCGCCCGCAACGCGCAAATGCCCTCCGGGCTTTTCTGCCCACATCCTCGACGAGACCACGCCCACCGAGACCGTGAACTATCTCTACGGTCACGACTGTGCCGGAAGCGGACTTCCGGTTGGCGAGCAGCGTGACGACGAGTGGATGTACTACCAGCACGACGCGGAGGGTGACGACCGTCAGGGAGCGGACGCGAACGGCGACCTCATCAGCGCGTGGTTGTTCGATCCGGACGGGCAAGGAAACCACGTTTTTGGTGGTTTCCCGTGCTGGAGGTGCCGGACGTCCCGGTCAGCCACCTGGTCTGCGGCGGGGTGTACGATGGGTCCACGGGGCTGATCTCCCGGGGCGGGCGGTACTTCGACCCCAATCTTGGCATTTGGTTGGCGCTGATGCCGTTGATGGTGGCGCAGGGCTGGCGCAAGCGGAAGGACCGGCGACAGTGGGCGCTGCTGCTGTGCGGGGGGTTGTTCGTGGTGGGGTCGCTGGCAGGGTGTGGAAATCCACCAGCAGGGCAACCGCCGCTAACTGTATGTTCGACGCCCCCGCCTACCCCTGGCTTGGGGCCGGGTACAGGGACGCCAACGCCAACGCCGACACCGACGCCAACTCCAACTCCAACTCCAACACCTACCCCGACCCCGACACCTACACCGACGCCAAAGTGTACGCCGAGACCAAAGACTCAGTGGGAGATTCAGTATGGGGAAGAGATCGCTAAGCAAGCACACATACTGCTTGCAGATGCTTCTCAGTACTATATCTGGGGGGCAAATCCCCATCCCACCGACGAAGACTATCACTACCCTCCACCGCGAGAACAACCATCGCCAGGTGCAACATGGGGAGACATAGATGTTCATACTAGGACTGGTGGGCGTACCCCAATAGTTTGCGCGGACGTCATTTCTATATCGTATGCAAGAGCGGGTCTGGACCTTGAGAAAACTTATCCAAACTGGAACGAACGTGGTTTCCTGGGACCTAAAAGCCATTCCTCGCGAGATGTCTACATGCTCGGGGTTCTGCTGAGAGATCACCATCAAGAACATCACTGGGATGAAGACAAAGGTGCATCAATGGAGATAGGCGACATGGTGTTTTGGGCAAGTTATGGTCACTCAGCCGTGGTGGTCGAGATTCAGGGGTGTGACCCCAGCCAGATATTTGTGATTCAGGCAAGCTACTCCCAGGATGCCATCCAGAAGTGGAGTCTTGCTGATTGGGGGGTAGGAGGTTGTCACTATGGTCATCCCGACCCTAACCAAAGGTCCTAAGCTCCTTCGGAGATTGACGATGTATTCATTTTCCCGTAGATTGTTTATGGCTATCGGTGTGCTGATGCTCTGTTCCTGCGGTGTCAATGCGTCCCGGTCTATTCCTACAGAAACGATTAATAGCATTGTGGAATTTCCACGACCCACTTCGACACCGAACCCTCATATTTCAACGCTCACCCTTCAATGTGGCACTTACATAGAGACTACCTGGGGAACTAGAGTAGGGCAGCTAGGCCTTTGCCCGGCTTCTTCTGGACAAATGGGTAGACCTTATTCTCCCGTTCTCAATGCACGCGGAGACTTATTCATTCTCGATGAGGTGAATCAGCGCATCTTGCGTTACTCCGGAAGCAATTCCCCACAGGTTATACCTATTCCCTCTTCATACATACTTCGTGACCCATGTAGCTACTCGACGCGTGGCCTATCGAACTTGGGCACGTATGAAGACAGGTTGTTTCTACGTTTCCCTGCCTTCCACGGCGAGCGACTCGTGGAGCATGTGGCCGTACTGTCATCCGAGGGCCAAGAGGAACACCTTATTTCTCTGGAGGCTTATTATCCTAAATACCCTCTAGCGCCAGTGGCTGACGCAGAGGGTGGCGTCTATCTGCTGTTTCCAACATTGAGCGTTTTGTACTTTGATGCCAACTTTAAGCCGGAATTTATGGGCATAGGAGCAGATGAATTGCTGGGTAGCAGAGGTCTGGCTGTTGGTTGGGATAACAACATATATACGTATAGTGCTAGCCGTGATCAGCTCACTAATTGGGGAATGGATAACTCTCGTTTCAGGTATGGTGGCGAGCCTATTAGGTGGATGACAGATGTAATATCCGCTACTCAGATAACATCGCCTACTTGGAAGCTCCTGTTGGGTGCAGATGCTCAGGGCCAACTCTACTTCGACATTGCGACTCGTGAACAGGGATCTGCTGGTCATCGGGTTGTACGCATTTCTCCTTCAGGAGATGAAGTAGCGATTGCCACAGTACCGGACGGAATACTGGATGACGGGGCGCTTCCGTCGTTTGGCCTTGCACCGGATGGTTCCTTGTATGGCTTGTCGTATGGACTTGCGGAGCCTGACCCTTCAGTCAACCCTCGAATTGTCAGATGCGTTTTCGACCAGGAACAGACCGCAGAACTATCCCCATAGTCAAAGATGATACCGCATCCTCGCCGAAACCACGCCCACCAAGACCGTGAACTATCTCTACGGTCACGACTGCGCCGGAAGCGGACTTCCGGTTGGCGAGCAACGCGACGATGAATGGCTCCACTACCTGCACGATGCGGAGGGTTACGTCCGCCAGGGCACAGACGCGGACGGCGCAATCGTCAGCGCGTGGCTCTTCGATCCCGACGGGACCGTGCTGGAAGGCCCAAGCGGCCCGGTGAGCCACCTCGTCTGCGGCGGGGTGTACGATGGGTCGACGGGGCTGATCTACAAGGACGGCGGCTACTTCGACCCGCGGCTGGGCATCTGGTTGATGCTCGCGCCGCTAATGGTGGTACAATCGTGGCGGAGGCGAAAGGATAAGCGATCGTGGGTACTGCTGCTGTGCGCGGGGTTGTTCGCGGTAGGGGGGCTGGCAGGGTGTGGTAAAGAACAAGTAGGTATGGTATGTATTGATGAAAATATCCCTCAATCACAATGGAAGCTTGTACCTGATTACCTCCGTTATGACTATGAAAGAGATTATACAAGTAACTTAATCTCGGCG
>DAOTUH010000372.1:0-15203 GCA_034437255.1 Anaerolineae bacterium | reverse complement strand
ACGATCTTAAGCAGATCTCCGCACCCATCGATTTCCTGGGCATCAACTACTACACGCGCTCCGTCGTCGCCCACGACCCGGCTGTGCCACTGATTCAGGCCCGCCAGATCCAGCCGAAGGGCAACGAATATTCGCAGATGTGGGAGATCTACCCAGAGGGCTTCTACGAGATCCTCACCCGCGTCCATAACGACTATGCGCCAGCCGAGGTCTACATCACCGAGAACGGCATCCCGGTGCCGGAAGGCATCGACGCCGACGGTAAGATCCGCGACTATCGCCGCATTCGCTATCTGCGAGATCACATCGCACAGGTGCACCGCGCCTGGGAGGCCGGCGTGCCGCTGCGAGGATACTTCGTCTGGTCGCTGCTGGATAACTTCGAGTGGGCCCTGGGCTACACCAAGCGCTTTGGCCTAATTCACGTTGACTACGAAACCCAGGAGCGTCTGATCAAGCAGAGCGGGCACTGGTACGCGCAGGTTATCACGGAGACCGGCGTCTGGCGGTAGAGCGCCATTCGCAAATCTCCTCAAGCGCTGGGGCCGGTCACCTGACCGCGTCCCCTTTGAGGTCCCGTCTCTGGCGCTTGCAGCATGAATGCCCATCCCAGCCCTGCCCAAAGCGCCAGATTCATCAGGAGACGGGCCAGTAGCGGCGGCATCCCGAAGGTGAACCATACAAGACAGAGCACCGCTGCGACACCGACCAGCAACGGCTGCCAGGGCTTGCGCCAGAGAAAGAGCACGCCCGCTCCCAGGCCTGCCAGCAGCGCCCCAACCCACAGCGCGATCTCCATGGTTTCGACAGCCGGCGGTTCGATGCGTCCCTCGGCCCGCAACGCGAGGCCCTCCATCATGCGCCGTCCCATGACGAAACCACCGGCGTCCATCAGCCAGCCGACCACGGGATTGCCCCTACCCTCCGGCGGCTGGATGCGCCCGCGGACGATGAAGCGACTCTGATCAGGGCCGTAGGGCTCTATCCACCAGAGCCACGTCCAGCCCACGTCACCCAACGCCTCGGTGGCCTCCCCCAGCATCCACCGGCCGGGCTCGACCTCGCGCACGACAAACATCACGTCGATGAGACGATCTCCAGGTTTTGGATTCTGGTATTCCGGCAGGATGCGGTCGGCGTTGACGTAGAGCTTCTCCCCGGCGATGAGGTTTTCGATAAACGTGTAGCTGTAGAATCCCCCACGCCGGTCACCGAGCTGCGCGACCCACGGCCAGACCTGGTCTGGGGGCGCGTCCACCGTCAGTGCATGCGTCCAGGAGAGCATCGGCGTCGGAAGCAGATCATCGCCGGGATAGCGTCGCGCGGCTTCGGCCTCTGTCGCGCCCCAGGTGTGGAACCAGGGTGGCAGCAAGGGAAAGATGAGCCCCAACAGCGCCACAACTAACAATAAACCGCCCAAGAAACGTAAGACTCGGGTGCGATTGATCATAGGCACTCCTTTCACAACGTTTTCAACGACATTTTGTGTACCGGGATCACGCTGCCGCCAGGATCTGCCTGGCCCACGTTGCGGCACGCTCAAGTTCGCCTTCTTTCATCGGGCCTTCCGTGCCGTTGACGAAGAATCCCTCGGGGGAAAGCGCCAGGACGCCGCCTTCCCGCTGCAGGCGCTTGGCGATGGGCCCGGCTGCGTAGCCGAACACCTTGACCATGGGCAGCAGGATGGGCGAGTCGACGTTGTCCATGGAAATCCGCGTGTCGAAGGCCGCGACTTTGACACCGTCCAGCGCCTGTCTGGGCAAGCTTTTCAGGAAGTCGTTAATGCCCGGTGAGGGGCGGAAGGCGCGCGTCGGCGACCCGACGATGAGGATATCTACGCCCGAGACATGCTGTGGTTGTGCTGTATCCACCTTGAGCACCTCGATATCCACCTGATCTTCCAGCGTGTTGCCCATAGCCTGCGCAACCTGTTCCGTGTTGCCGAAAAACGAATCGTAAACGATCAATGCTTTCATCTATATCCTCCTCAGCGTAGTGTTCTGTCAGACCTGATTTGATAAACAACCCAAACGAGTACTTAAGTACGCTACCAGGGCCGTTGGGTCAGGGAGCGCCTCGGATAGCGACTTCCCATGGCTACTGGGCCATGGGGCCAGGGCAGTCGGGTTACCACCGGCTGGTAAGACGCCCTACACGTTCATCAATTGACGCTTGACAAAACAGTAATCGGATGGTCGTTTAGTCCAATAGTCAGTTAGTCACATAGTTCTGCTATATCACCCGTCTTGCTTTTGGAAGCCTTACGGGCAATCGGGTCGCGTGGTCTGACGAGCGGCCCATCAGGAACGCCAGACTTTGAGCCAGCTTATCACGTACATGATGGCTCCCGCCACCGCGGTGAGGACGTACATCGTCATAGGAATTAAGGCAAGCACGGCATCGTATTGTGCGACGTTGACCTCAAGCGCCAGAGCGTAGAACGCTATAGCGACGACGGGCACGACGAGAAGCAGCAGGTAATTCCACCACATCACTCGGCCTTGCAAGGAGACCTGGAGGCCGGCCCGCGTCTCACGTCGCCTGTTTCGCTGCAGGGCCACGCCGGTGAGGACCAAGAGAGGCGGTAGAATCAAAAGTGCCAGGGGCTGGGCAGGAATGGCGACAAAGATAAAATAGGCGCCCAAAAACACCACCTGCACGCCGACTTCCACCCGTCCCGGTTGAAAGGCCGGGAGCGCAATCCGGTGGTGAAGCACGTAACTCGCCACCAGCAGAAGCATTGAGATGGTCGCAAAACGCGCATACACCGGCAAGGACGTGAACATACCCTCCTGCACCCAGGCGTTGAGGCTCCAGACGCCGTAGAATAGTCCCAACCCAAACGCCAGCAGGATCGTCTTGCCCGGTCTGTTCTCGAACAGGGTTCTGCGCGTATAGCACCAACCCACCAACACCGTGATGAGGGCATGCCACGATAGCGCCGTAAAGGAGAGCTGCCAGGGAAAGCTCTCGTACATCGTCTGCATAATCACGCCTTCGATCAGCCAGCCGTAGACGCTGCCCGCCAGGAAAAGTGCCCAGACGCTCCGTACCCTGAAATGGTTGATCACGGTGAACAGGGCAGAGGTCAGGAACGTATAGAGCAACCAGCCCGCGACATAGCCCCCGACGTGCTCCTCTGTCGGTCGGGTCCAGAAGAAATTCTCGGAGAAACAGTACAGGACGTAGCCGGCAGTGCCCGCCAGCGCGATCCGTTTCCAGAACGAGGATGTAGCCTCCGTATCTACCGCGTCTTGCATTCAATCCCCGCGGGCGTGCTCTCTATCGTAGGCGATGGCGGAGAAGATGGAGAGGATCATCAATCCAAGGATCAAGAGCGGCGCGAGAAAACCGGTCCGCATCAGAAGATCGTTGAAGAAGTGACCAATGACGAACTGTCCCAGCAGCCAAGTGAAAAAGGCCACGAGTGACCAGGGCCATAGGCTCGCCAGCAAGCGAGTAAAACCGGTGGGCGCTTTGATCACAGGCACGTGAATCCGGGTCGCCAGCACGCCGCCGACGATGCCGATCACCGGTGGAAAGATCCCGCCGCCGAAGAGGAGCAGCGCGACGGAGAGCAGGATCAGGACGAGCCCACCGCGCTTTCTATGCACAAAGCCCGCCGCCCAGATCATGGTGACGATGCCGAGGAGGGTCGCCAGGATCCCCGTCACCAGGAAGTTGGGGAGAATGGTCATCGCGGGCTCGCAGAGGTGCCAGACCTCCCCCGGATTGCAGGGCGGGCCCATGGCGGCGATCATGATGCTTTCGGGTCGAGTATTACCCCGCAGAATCTCAAAGATCCCGTGTTCAGGCCCACCGATCCCGGCAAAGACACCCAACGACGCGGCTACGATTCTGGTCGCTTTTCGCATGATCAACTCCTTCAGAAAGTCAACGGATTTAGCGGATTTTCACGATCGGACAATTTTGAACTGTCAGAGTAGGTTGCATTGAGAACACAAAGAAGGCAGAAGGAGACACAATCGTAACATAAATCTGCTAATCATCTTCGGCTTCTCCCAACATCTTTGGCCAGTTTAAAGAGGCTGCGACTGACGAGTAGCCACCACGCCGTCCAGAGCAGGCCGTTGATGGGCATGAGCCCGGTCGCCAGCGACGGCGCGATGACGACGCTCACGTCGTTAGCGACGGTGAAGAGGGCCGCCACGATGCCCACGTATGCGGTGACCTTGTCGAAGGCCTCGCTTTGCAGCATGACCACGGAGAGAATCAGCCCGGCAACGGCTATAAAGAGGAAGCCGATGGTCTCGTGCGTAGTGCGGATCGGCGCGTAGGTCGCCCACCCCGCTGCCACGAGCTGCGCGCGCTGGGCTTCCGTCGTCGCGGCGGCGTACTGGTCGCTGAGCGAGAGCGTCGCGGAGACCAGTTGCGCCCGCGTCGAGACGAAGACCGCGATGCCCAGGAAAGCGAAAAACGCGGCGATGGTCACGGGCGAGGGATTGACCTCTCTGAGGGCGATATAGAGGGCGAGAAACATAGTTCCCAGCAGCGCGATGGAGACGATGTCCAGGGCATTGAGGACGAAAAGCCCCAGCAACTTGCTGCGCTGGAAGAGCTCGAACCATCCCTGGGGCGTGGCGGGATAGGTCTCCCCGGGGATGAGGAGCAGTAACTGGCTCAGATAGAAGGCCAACGCGATCAGAGGCGCAGCGCCACCGATGCGATAAAGATTTCTCCAGGACTCAGATGTTGCGTTGCGACTCATGACTTGCCTCCTTTGCCTAGCCGAAAGAGCCTGAGGGCAATCAGCACGTACCACGCGATCCGAAACGGCGCGGAAAGTGTCGGGGGTATCCAGACGATCACCGGTGCAAAGGCCAACGCCGGGAAGTAGCCCAGTCCAAGGCCGTTCGCCAGCAGCCCCGCGATGGCGGTCGCCCGGTTGAAGACCCGGCTCCGTAGCATGACGACGGAAACGAACAGGCCAGCCAACAAGACCAGGAACAGGCCCAGATGGAGGCCCGTTCCCTGGTACATCGTGCCGGCGTTATGGATGGCCAGCAGCGCTTCCCCGGCCGCCACGTACAGCGCGCGCTGGGCCTCGGTCGTCGCCGCCGCGTGTCGTTGGCTGAGCGTGAGCATGGCAAAGGCCTGATTCGAGGCGAGGTAGACGCCGACGCCGACAAGCGCGCAAGCCGTTGCCGTCACCATAACGCCCCGGTTGACGTTCCTGAGCGCCCCGTAGAGCGCCAGGAAGAGCAAGCCCACCAGGAGATAGTTGACGATATCGAAGAGCTCGAAGAGGATGAGTCCCAGGAACAGACGGCTCTGGAAGAGCAAGAACCACGCCTCGGCGGTGACGGGTGCCATCTCCGGCACGTCGAAGAGGCCGAAGCCCCCGAAGGTCATCAGCTCCGTCCCGAAGTTCCTTCTGAAGACGATCACGACAACCAGGGCGGCGACGCCGGCCGCCCTGTAGAGCGTCGTCCACTGCGTGCCCGCGGTTTGATTGCCGGATGAACTACGTTCATGCTTGTCCATATATTCCTTTCTCCCCAAATGCCGCAAGAAACTCGATGTTTCTTCCGCTAGGCGGGGGCTCTGCCCGAATCCGTCGACTTGGCGCCAGACCTGAGCAATTCACTCCCGCGCCAACCGGAAGAAGTCTCGGGCCATCAGGTTATACCATGCCACGCCGCCCATGGTTCCCAGGAGCGACAACACGACGCCGATCACAGAGATCCAGAAACCAAATCCAACGATGGAAAGGCCAATGCCCGTGTAAGCGGTCGCTTTACTAAACGCCTCGCTCCGTACCATGAGCAGAGAACTGATCATACCGGAGATGCCGATGAAGAACTGAGACACCATCCACGTCGTGCCATCGAAAAGCGCGTAGAAGGTCTCTCCGGCCGTCAGATACTGACGTCTTGCCACGTCGGTCGTCGCGGCGGCGTACTGGTCACTGAGGTATGCCATCTCCGCCACCGGTCTTGCCGTAAGCCACAGGACGACGCCCATCAGCCCAAAAACCAGGGCGATCAGGGCATACGATACATTCACATGTTTGAGCGCAGCGTAGACGGCCAGCAGTTGTAGCACCATCACAGCCAGTAGCACGATCACTTGAATCTCAAGCGCCATCAGCCCTGCCATTCTGCTGATTTGGAGAATGGCAAAGATATCGTCTACAGAGATAGACCCTGGCGCATAAGGCCAGATGAAAAAGATGATGATCGCGAAGAGGATGGATATTGGAAAGGCAGTGCAGGCAAGGGCACCGATGCGGTAGAGATCCTTCCAGCGTGGATCGGTGACTCCGGTGTCTGCGACCTGATTCGATGTTGATTCAGACACTTCTATTCTCTCCCTCTTGTATGTGACGATACACTTCAATCAACAAGCCCATTCGCCCACTCGGTAGCGCGCGCCAACTCTCCATCCTTGAGCGGTCCCTTCTTACCGAGCACAAAGAAGCCTTCGGGTGGGGCCACAAGCGCACCGCCGTTTTTCTCCAGGTTCTTGGCAATTTTCGGCGCAGCATAGCCAAAGATGGTGCGTTTGGTCCGGGTATCGAACGCAGCCACATGGATGCCCTCGAACGCAGACGAGGTTTTGACCAATTCATTGATCCCTTCCGTCTGGAAACCGCCATGCGTGGGCGAACCGACGATCACCAGATCGAACCCTCGCAGATCAGCAGGTTTCACGTCATCTACCTGGAGCACACGTCCGTCGATGGCGTGACCGATGGCGTGCGCGATCTGTTCCGTATGTCCGTAGGTCGAATCATAGACGACCAGGGTTTTCATCACTCACCTCCATCATGCTTTACTCCCGTATGCATGAAATCACCACACAAAGCGTCAGACTGCCGTTCTCTCGATATCTTGCGCGAAACCTAGTGGTAGAGCACGTAGAAGAGCGCGCCGGGCCAGAGAAGTAATCCAGCTTGCCGCGTCGCGCAAGCCCCATCGAGCCCCGCAGAATGGGCAGGCCGATCATGAGATTGACCACGTCCGTAGCCAGAAAGGAGTCCCGCAGCGCCGCCGTGGGGTAGACCTGATCAGGATACAGAAGCCCCGCGAGCGAGGGGTCATCAAGACCGCGATGACGAAGGAGGCCCCGTACACGGGTGTGAGATCGCGTGTGACAGGCAGGTTTCCGTCTGGTGCGCCTGGGTTAGAATCTTTCATGTCGATGCTACCTTATCCTCTGTATCCATCCCTTATTCAACGAGCAAGGAGTATGTTTTATTCGGTTCGATGTCAGCGTCATCACCATGCCTGGCAGGAGAAGCAGCGGCTGCCCATCCTCCGGCCCGCTGATGATGACGTGGGTGAAACCGAACTCCGTGGGCACGGCGCGCTCCTCGAAAGGCACGGGCCAGAGCTCCAGGGCCGTCTCATACGCTTCGAGATAGCGGGCCTCTCCAGCAGTTGTCTTGAAAACGGAAGATTTCGGTTTCATCGTTGGTTATCCAATCTGAAGCATGAAAAGCACGTTGGTCAGGTCCATGAGCCAGTGCGCGACGATCAAGGGGGGCAACCGGCGAAGTCGCAAGTAGATCAACTGCATAGCCACGGTCAGAGGCACAAAGGTGATGAACAGGTAGGCTGCGTGCCGAAGATCAATCCAGGGTAGGAAGCTGTGCTGAATCGACCAGCCGAAGCTCACCAGCGTCATCGCCAGCCAGGTTCGCCCTGTGATCACCCGTAATCGCGGCAGGCTGTACCCCTGGAAGGTCAACTCCTCGGTGAAAGACCAAATCGGCCACCAGAGTAGACGGCTGTATAGCACCGCTAGCAGGGGGAGCGCGCGAATGAAGCCGGCCTCAGGGTATTCCGGCTGGAGGGACCCGTAGGCTAGCAAATTGCCTAACATCCCGCCACCGATGACGGCAAGGGGGAAAACTACGACAAAGATAGTGAATCCCAGGAAGACATCTCTTTTGAGCATGCTTTTGTTAAAGCCCACCAGATCGATTAGGCGGATACCCTCCTGGCGGGTGAGCCAGATGAGCAACGATAGGCAGCCGATATCTACCAACGTGCCGTACACGGACCACCAGTGACGCACGGCGACGTTAGCGTCTGGAACATCCAGTTGATTGAACAGCAACAGCGTGAGGCCCTGAGTAAGGAACGCCAGCACTGGAACGGGCTAGCACCACCAGCACCGGCCCCCACCTTGGGATACGGCCTTGTGCAAGGCGATTTTGAATCGCCTCCTGTGAATTCACGTGAGGTACAGAATGCGTTGTCATTCGTTATTCTCCGGTTTCGGTTGGATAAGCGCTCTCCACCCACCCTCTGGCGCGAGTTTCCGCCAACACCTGCAGCCAGGCTGCCTTGTCTGTATGATCATAACGGCGCAATCCCAGCGTCGAAAGGTACTCGACAAAAGCAGGGTTCGATGAACCGTAGTAGCGCTTCCACTCCGCGATCTGTCTGGGCGACTGATCATGGAGCCAATCCACCAGCACCAGCGTCACCTGCTGCCGGTGATCGTCCCAGGCGGAGAAGAGCTCATGGTAGAATGCTGCCTGCTTCGCTTCTGAGCTGTTGCAATGTTCCGCGCCCGACTGATAGCCGACTTCCGTCAGCCAGATCTCCCACCCTGGGAAGAGTTCAATGATCTGCCGAAGATGCTGATGGACGACATCCGGCGGTAAGACCTGGAAAGCGTCGTCCTGAGGATAGTAATTGAGCATGATCACGTCGCTGGGTTGGTTGAGGGCCTGGGCTTTTTCGAGGGCATTGTCCTCCATGAGGCCCTGCATAACCGTGATCTTGACCCCGACCTTGATGTCGGGATATTGAGTCTGGACGTGATCCGCCGTCGCCTGGTAGAAGGCGGCGTAGGCGCTCCACTCCGCGTCGGATGCCAGGAAAAGGTCGATTTCGTTGCCAATGGCGACGCCCGGCACCGTGACGTTCGCCGGCACCGTCGCCATCACCCAATCGACCATGCGGTTGAAGGCCGAGATGACGCTGGGATCGTCAAAAGGTAGATCGTCGAGATAGGCGGGCGTGGTCCGTTCCACCGTGTTGATAGCCGCCAGACTCAGCGTGACCTCCACGTCGTGCTCCCCGTAGAACGCAACAGCCTCAAGCACGCCCCAGGGATCTTCGTACCGACCCGGCGCGGTTTCGATGACGTTCCAGGGCAGATTGAGCTCCACCACCTGCACGCCGGCCTGCCGCGCCACGTCGAAGGCCGCCGCGAACCCCTCGCTTCCCTCCGAGATGGTGATGCCAAACCGGCGGTCGCCCTTTGGTGCCGGTTGCTCAGGCGGGATGATCTCATAGGGCACTGAGACAACAGTTGTGGCGCGCTCTCCGGCACAGCCCAGAAGCACGAGTCCTATCGCGAGCGGAAGCACCCAGGGAAAAGCCCACATCCCCGCCGTGAAGAGGCTGGTGGGAATGGACCACTTCCGCAGGCGCAGCAGGCCGATCCCGCTGATCAGCGCCAGCGCAGCGTTGACCAGTTCCGAAAGGACCGGAATGCCGGCAACAGGCATCCCCTGGGCGACGAACATGCCCCAGTAGACCAGCATGGCTATGCCCAGCAGGAGAACGATGACGGCCACGACCTTGATCTGTGTGTTTGCTCGATTACCCAACCGGCTCTGTGTCGATCCACTCATGGCCTCTCTCCTGACGCTGAACTATCAATGTATTCCAAAACATCGCGGGCAAACTGCGGGTCCGTGACAATCGTGTGTCCCTTGCCTTCGTAGAATTTGAGCGTGGCGTGCTCAATCATCTCCGCCATCTCCTCCACGTACCGCCGTGGGAAGTAGACGTCTTCGTCGCCGCAGAGGATCAGCGCCGGCACCTCGATGCGCTTCAAGCTGTCGGTGGCGTCGTGCGCGAGCTCGGCCTCGGCCTCGATCAAGACGTCATCCGCGAAGGTCCCGCTCGGCTCCCCCAGCATCGATCCTCCGGCGAGCCAGAGCAAGGCGGTCATCAATGGCTTCAGAATCCCCTTAGGCGCCATGACCTCGGCCAACGTCGCGTAGGCCGCCCGCCCCTTTCCCTCGCTCAGCAGTTTCGCGAAACGCCGGTCCAACGCCTCCCCGGCCTCGCTGCCCTTGTGCGCAGCCATGGCAATCACGACGTGATCAAAAAGCGCGGCGTGATCGGCGGCGAAGTGCTGCGCGATCAACCCGCCGTAGGACATACCGATGACCACGTCTACGTGTCCGCCGAAGGCCTGTCGGATCAACTCGGCGTAATCGTCGGACATGTCCCGCGTCGTGTAGCCCTGGGCAAGGCCTGATTTCCGGGTGACGAGATGGACGGTATACGCCTTCAGAAGCGGTCGCAGCCCCGTGGTGAACGCGCGAAGCCCAAACCCGTGGGGGATGGTATTGCCCGGCCCACCGAAGAAGAGCAACAACTCTTTCTCGCCCTCTCCGAGCTGGGCGTAAGGAATCCCGTTCTTGAAGGTACCGTACTCTGCCTGGCCCCGACCCATCGTTGTCTCCTCTCTTCAGACAGCAGACAGTATCTGCTACGCCATAAACCTGGCGACCACGGTGCCGACCAGCCGCGCCAGCGCCACTTTCACCGGATGGGCCTGATGCATGATGTAAAAGGTGCAGTCAGGATCGAACCACCCCTGTTCCGTCCAGTAGCCATAGTCCAGCGAGTCTCGATCCACCGCTTTTTGCCAGGAGAGCTGCTGAATCCTGAAGATCATCAGCGAGAGGAAGGAGGGCCGCAAAAAGTGCTTCTGTGTGACGGCCTGAAAGAGCGCCTGAGCAATGTTGGCTGTCTCGGCCCGGTAGCGACGTTCCACCTCGGCCTGCGGCATCAGCGCCCCCATCTTGAATCCGGCCTGTCCCACGATGTGGACGCCCCAGGTGCGCACGGCCATGTTCATCGTTCGCAATGTGTGATTCGCGGGGCTGTCGGCCACGGTGGCGATCAGATAGGCGCACTTATCGGCGAAGGCGGGCCGATGGCAGAGATAGGCCATCCGGTCTATCCAGTTTTTGGCGACGCCGTTCACGTCGTCGACGTAGACCGGGCTGGCGAGGATAAACGCATCGGCCGCGTCCAGCTTGGCCTTGATCGCCGGCACGTCGTCCTTCAGCGGGCACCGCTCTTCCCCGCTATCAAAGCAAGTCCGGCAACCCCGGCACATCTCGATCTCCTTATGGGCCAGATAGAGCGTCTCAAACTCCAGCGGTACGTTCTGATTCCTCGCCACCGCGTCCATTTCGGATGCGATCATTTCCACAATGCGGGCCGTGTTCCCTTTTTTCCGAAAACTGCTGACGAGAGCCAGGATTTTCATGCACGCGCTCCCCGATTCAACGCATGTAAGCAAGAAAACTGATGAAGAAGATCACGACGGTCACGAGACCGATGCCCATGCCTCGCAACCAGCCAATCTCGTGTGTCTCCCGCAATCCCACGGCGACAAACAGACTCTGCCAGATCGGCGGGATCACCGTCAAGCGCAGCGTCTCCACCCACATCGGCCAGAAGGCGCCGAAAAGGGGCACCAAGATCGTCTCCGGCAGCCACATAAGGATCGCGTTGGGGACCACCCAGGCCAGTCCACCCACCACGAGCGCATCTTCAAACTGGTAACGTGCGGCGGCGTCCCGTCCGGCAACGGCGAGCAGGTGTGCAACGCCGGAGAAGGCAATCCACGTCACCAGCCCCCAGGGCACGGTCCAGAAGATCTGGTAGAGGTAGTAGGTCTCTTCGGGAATGGGCATCCACGGCTCGAAGGCGGGCAGGCGACCGATGGCGTAGTAGATCAAGGCCGTCACCGCGTAGAGGACGGCGAAGATAAAGTTGACCCAGAACCCCACGGCTACCTTGTTCGGATGCGTCTTCAGCTCAGCAATAGCCTGCCGGGGCCTGAGCGTGGCTTCTACCCAATACCCGATTGCGTCTGTTATGTTAGACATCCAAAGCTCACTCTTCTCGTCCCGCCGACTCAGTTTCTAGCTTCTTCAGGATGATCTGGGCGCACGGCGGCCTGATGTCGGCCTCCTCCATCGCTTCCATCATCTTCGGCATCATCTTGGCCATCATCTTCGGCATGATTTTGGGCATCACCTTGACCATGATCAGCGCCATAACGCCAACCAACGCGGCGACGATGGCCGTCAGCGAGACACATCCCAGCCCAATCCCCAGGCAGCAGCGTCCGCCATCGACCTCGATCTCCTCGCATGGCTCCGGCTCGGCAATGTCGTCAACCGTCTCCCGGTAGTTCGCCGCACCGCCGCGCAGCACCTCTTTCACGGTGCCGCCGAACATCATGCTCATCCGCTCCAGATTCATGCCGGCGATGTAGACGTCACCGTCGCTCGTCTCGTAGACACTTACCCCCATAGGCATCATCACCGCCATGGGCTTGTTCTCGTCGTCCTTCAAGATTTGGTATCCACCGTCAGGATCACAGAGGTAGAGCGTGGTCACCCGCGTCATCTCCTCATAACCGGCTTCCCGGTAGGATTCCTGAAGATCGTGCATCATCGGGACTGTCCACCCGTGTGACTGGGCGGATGCCTTCAAGGCCTCGACCGTCTCGTCGAAGGCCAGTTCGCTACGGTGCACGGTGAACATCATCTTACGCATGAGACTCATCTTCTTCCTCCTGTTTTGACTGTCTTTGCTGCGCCGTCATTACATCCACACATCCAAACAACGTTTCTCTCATCCCCCCAATCCCAAGATTCCCAATGTCAACGGGATCAGTGCGATGCCGTTGGTCACGTCGTGGATGACGAGGCCGGGCGTGGTGTTCTTCAACTTGCTGCAGACAAAGGACAGCGCCAGGCAGATGGGGAGCAGGTTTAGCACGTCCCACCATTTGAAGGCGTGGAAGAAGGCCCACATCACACCGGGCACGATCCAGGCCCATTTTCCAAAGGCCAGCTCCTGCCGGGGCAGCACCACGCCGCGCCACCAGAACTCCTCGCCCAGGATATTGAAGACCAGCACACTCACCATGGCGACGAACGGCAGCCAGTTACCGCGCAACCCGCCCACGGCTTCGTTGTAAGCGACCATCGGATTTGTCACAGCGGTGGGATCCATGAATTCGGGGACCGTGGACGGAATCGAGAGGATGCCCTGGCGGATTAAAAAGCCGCTGACCACGCTCATCAGCCCATAGCCAAGCATACTGCCCAGAAGCAGCGCGCCCAACGACCAGAGCCAGGCCTTGCGGTCCATAGAACGCAGGCGAAAGCGCGTCGCGAGCGTGTGCCAGTTGATCCGCCGTCCTTCGATCCGCAGCCATGTCAGGGAGAGAAGCAGCAGCAAAACGAGCGGCATGCCCAGACCGAGCAGGTAAGCGTAGTAAGCCAACATCCCCTGCGCCATGAGCCAGGGCATCAGGAGCCAGAACCCGGCAACAAAGAGCAGCGCCGGGAGTCCAAAATAGAGCAAGGAGGGCAGAAAATGGAGCGGCTTCAATCTCATGGGAGGTATCACGTCACGTTAGATTTTCCCTGGAATCACTATACCGGCGCCCCAACTTGATGTGGCGAAGGGCCTCCGGGACTTACTTCGAAAATGCGCATCCCCTATTATTGCCTATCTTTGTTAACCGCAGATTAACGAAAGGTTAGATAGGGGTTAAGCGTAGAGAATAGAAGTGAACGCAAGCGCCGACAGAGACTATCGCCCGTTATTTCTCACCTTTACCCAGCGACCGATAGAAGAAGAGCGCATCATCGCCCAAGGCCAGGGCGAGCGCTTCTTGAGAGTCCGTCAGCCGTACCCAGCTCGCTTCAGGCGGCAGACCCACATCGCCCAGGAGCAACTCCGCGCCCGCATCCACCAGGGCCTCCAGCAGGACGTCTTCTCTCGCGGTTTGCAAGATCTGTTCCGGCGTCAACCAGATCAGATACGGGAGTTCCATTATTGGTCGCGGCTGCCCCTGGAGTTCGGCCACGAAGACGACCAGACAGGTGGACTCCTCACTGTCTTTGTCCCAGGGCCGATGGGGAGCGGTTCGATAGTTGCGGAAGACCACGGCTGCCGGACGCTCATCACCGTCGAGCGACACCCAGGCAACGTCGTCTTGATTGCGCACGACCAGCGTCGTGGGACACGCAATCGGCGTCACCCCGCACCCGATCTCCTCGTACGCCTCGCGGATCGCTCCGGCGAAGAGCGACGCGTCCTCGTCCTCCAGGCCACCGCCAATACCCGTCACCTCAAGAATCCATCGCCCCCCGACGCGCATGGCCGGGCGGATGCCGTACAGAAAGCGAGCCCCTCGGCGCAGGATCAGGCTTATGCCCACGAAGATATCACAGGGGATAAGTACCGGCAGTTCTCGCGGCTGTCTTTTATCGTCCATAGATACATGCTCTTTCTTGAGATGAAAGGATCACCACCTCAACCCTCCAGGCTATGCACCGGCAGCGTCTCGGCATTCAAGAAGCGGATCGCCGCGACGGCGGCCCGCAGGGCGACCAGGGTGGTGACGTAGGGGACGTGGTGGTGGAGCGCGGTGGTGCGGATGCGGTAGCCCACGGTGCGTTTGCCTTCCAGGTGCAGCGGCAGCCCGCGACGGGTGGCCGTGGCAGGCACGGGCGGCGCGTAGGCAGGCTCCTGGCTCACCGGCGAGGGCGTGTTCACCACCAGCGTCGCCTTGCCCTGCGCGATGAAGTCCGTCACGTCGGGGCGCCCTTCGCCGACCTTGTTCACCACCTCCACGGGGATACCCATGGCGCGAAGTGCCTGCGCCGTGCCCCCCGTCGCCGCGATGTTGAATCCCAGATCGTGCAGCGGCGCTAGCAGGGAGATGCCCTCGCGCTTGTCAGGATCGCTCAGGCTGGCGAGCACCGTCCCCTCGCTGGGCAGTGGGTTGCGGGCGGCGATCTGCGCTTTGGCGAAGGCCTCGGGGAAGTTCGCGCCGAAGCTCATCACCTCGCCCGTGGAGCGCATCTCCGGGCCGAGCAGCACGTCACAATTGGAGAAACGCCCGAAGGGCAGCACCACTTCCTTCACCGCCGCCCGCTCGGGCCACGACGTGGGGGCGAGGTGCGTGGCGGAGAGCATGTCCTTCAGACTTGGGCCGGTGGAGAGGTGGGTTTCGGTGGATGAATTCATATTGCGTATTTCTTTACTTTCCGCTAAGTGGTCTGGTAACTGAATAGAAAAGAGCTCAAATCTGTGGTAGAGTTGATTGTGTGACCACCTACCCTACAAGGAGATGAGCTCATATGCAACATTATACCTTAGAAACCT
>DAOTUH010000371.1:0-1644 GCA_034437255.1 Anaerolineae bacterium | reverse complement strand
TAAGGTGCAACGCACCTGCGATTACCCGATTATGTTAGCTAAACACCCATGACAGCGTGCCTGAAATGGCTATTTTCAAGCATTCGAAGGTGCGTCGCACCTGGCTGCGTTCTAATACCGTAATCTAAGTAAAAAGTCTTGGCGACTGTCCGACCTTTGGTCGGCGGCGTCTTGGCGTGAGGCTAATCCTTTCTTCAGATGAGTTTTGAGCCCCGTTCACGGGGCGTCGTTCTGTAGTTTTATCGGCGGGCTAAGGTGGGCTTATTATCACCACAAGGGCTTCGATTTTTACCACTTCAATTTTTACCACAGATTACACGGATTTCCACTGATTTTACATCTTCTGTGTGAATCTGTGAAATCCATGGTTGATATCACGCTTCGACCATGCAAAATCCCGAAGACCCACATTGCATATCTCTGATATTCACTTCACCGCCGGTAGCGTAAAATAGAACGTCGCGCTTTTCCCAGGCTCCGAGGCCACCCAGATGCGTCCGCCGTGCCGCTCAACGATCTTCCGGTAGAGCGCCAGCCCGACGCCGGTGCCGTTGTCGGTCACGGAGAAGCGCCACATCCCCTCTTGCGCAGCGCTTCCTCCGCGCGCTTCCGTTCGGTGATGTCAAAAGCAAGTGCCAGCAGCGCGGGCTGTCCCTCCAGCGTGACGGCGCTCAGGTAAATTTCGACGGGATATACCGAACCATCTTTCCTGACGTGGATGGACTCAAACTTGGTGGATTCGCCCGCCTCGAGTTGGTGCCATAGACGGTCTCGGTCGTCCCGGGTGACGCTGCTGTGATCAATATCCTTCACCGACATCGTCAGTAACTCTGATCGCGTGTAGCCCGTGTTCTCACACGCTGTCCTGTTGACGAGCAGCAAGTGCCCGTCGAGATCGTGCGCAAAGACACCTGCTGGAAGATTTTCCAGGGCTATCCAGAAGCGCTCTTCGCTTTCGCGCAACGCTTTCTCAGCCTGTTTGCGCTCGGTGATATCGACGTACGCGGCGACAGCACCCCGGACCTGGCCCGCGTCATCTCTCAGCGGGACCGTGTTGCCGAAGAGGGTCCGTTGGGTGCCATCGTCAAAAACAATCTCGCTCTCGTAATTCATCGTCATTTCCCCGTAGGTGCACGCCCGCTGCATCGGCAATTGATCTTCGGAAACTTCCTCACCAGCGTGAACGAGTGTGAAATGCGACGGCGCCTGACCCTCGCCGGCTGTCATCGACGTATTTGTCCCGTCCGGCATGCGTAGCATGCGGTATGACGCCGCGTTGCCCGTGATCCGTTGGCCTGTCGGATCTTCTGCAACCCAGATAACCGCCGGCACGGCATCCATGATGGTCTCTAGCTCCTTGGCTCGCGCGCGTTCGCGTGCCTCACTCTCCCGGAGCGCCTGATTGGCACGCTGCAGCTTCTCGTTGGCCTGTCGCAGTTCCGCCGTGCGCTCCTCGACGCGCTGTTCCAGGTTGGCCTGGGCTTGCTGGCGCTCGATGGCATACATCAACGTGCGGGCCAGCAGGCTGCCCGTGGCTTCTTCTTTGTAGAGGTAGTCCTGCACGCCTGCCTGAACGCTCTCGTGGGCCAGCACCGCGTCCTCCCGGCCCGTCAGCACCACCAGGGGCCTATGCGGGATATGTTC
>DAOTUH010000370.1:0-2246 GCA_034437255.1 Anaerolineae bacterium | reverse complement strand
GGGCGGGAAATCTGGTGCTCTGGTGGGAGGTGCTTACTTAAGGTAGTATCACCACTCAGGCTAACTTGCCAAAGCCCCGGCTGCGTGCGCTCGTTGGTCACGGGGTTACTTTAGCAAAACTGCGAAAATGGTGATCAATACGCTTCAGATTGTGATCACCAGACTCATCGACGAACATGATGTAACGGGTCAACGTTGTTTCCTCAGATTGAAGATGGTGTGTATGATGATCTATTGTAGATGGAACGTACCGGATTCCTTACTTCCGCTCTCTTACAAACCAGTCCCCGCTTGCAATGCGGAGGCAATTTGCGATCAACTCCGGCGAAGCCCAGTAAATCCAGGCTTGCTCGGTCCCCGCGTCGGTGTGAGCTGCGATCCGCTGCCGCTCGAAAAGGTGCGGATGGCCCTCGATGCGGTCGGCGATTGCAAGCGCCTCGGGCTTCACCTGCAACACCTCACCATAGACCGTGCCCGTCCCCGGACGTGCGCAGGGATACGCGCCGTGGTTGTAGAGCACCGCACCTTCCACCCGCGCGGGCGTCGTCGCCCTGACGACGTACGGCGCGATCTCCGGGTAGAACCGGCTGTCGTCGGGCAGTGTCTCAGGTCGCGGCGGTCGCAACGTGCCGTAGACGAAGATGTTGATGAGGTTATTCATTCGATACAGGGAGTGTGACGGATCGAGTTATCACGTGTTGACGCCTCGGAGTCTCAGCGAGGGGACTGTCGTGTTCGATGAGTTTGTGTTCAAGCGTCATAGCGCGTCCTCTGCTACTGAAATACCGAACTCGTCCTCCAGAATAGTCGCCACCTCTTTTTGCAGCATCGGTACGTCTTTCGTGGCCGTCACCCAGACAATGGGCCAACTGACCGCAAAATATTCGTGAACGGCGATATTTCGAAAACCGACGACATCCGCCCAGGGCACATCGGCGTGATCTGCGCGGAAATCAGAGGATAGCCGGGCCGATGCCTCGCCGATGACGATCAATTTTTGCAGGATGGCGCTTTGCAGAATCTCGTCCTCTAGAAATTTTTCGCGTGGCACATCGACCAGAAAACGGTGAATTGCGTCCGCGGCTTCGACCATATCCGTCAGGTACAGAACTTCAGGCCGCATAGAGCAGCTCCGCGCTGGCCAGGACGCTCTCGCGAAGCCGAGACTTCAACCCCTCTTGCGGCACCAAATCTACAGGACGATTGAAGAGCGCCTCCAATTCCCTGCGTAGCCGGCTCAGGGCCAGAAAGCCGATCTCAGCATCCGGTTCGAAGGTAACGAGCACATCGACGTCACTCTCCGGGCGGAAATCATCCCGCAGCGCCGATCCGAAGATCGCGAGCCGTTCCACGTGATGGCGGCGACACAGCGCTGCCAATTCTTCTTGAGATATAGTTATGGATTTCATAATACTCCTAACGTGTAACGTATTGCCTCAGATTGTACCTGCATCTTTTTCTCTACAAGTTAGTGGGCGTGGGATGCGAATGCCTAGGTCTCCATGCGGCGATGTAATGCCCGTCAACGTCGCCACGTCCTCATCCAAATCGGGCACGTCATAATGGGGTGGGATGCGGCGTGACGCCAACAACTGTCGAAATTCCCATAACGTCATCTCGGCGAGCTCCCGGGCCTTGCCGATGGAGAGCCGTCCCTCGGCATACAGGTAGACGGCCAGCTCGACGCGCAGCTCGTCGACCGTCAGGCGGGCGGTATCCAGAACATCCTGAGGTATCTCTAAAATGGTACTTGTACTCATTTCCTACATCCTTTCTTGCGAGTCGCTCATGGATATCCCTATAGCCTCATTATAACCCACGAAAGCAGAAAGCGACCGGGAAACCCCTCCTTAGCCTAATCTGTGCTAATCTGCGGATAGTCCCACAAAAATCTGTGTTAATCTGCGTTAATCTGTGGATAACCCTACGCCGTCGTCCGCTCACGCCACACGTCTTCTTGGATAATATACCCAGTCGCCACGATCTCCTCACCTACACGAAACCCTGCCGCCGGATCGGGGATGCGGTGCAGCGCCGGCGCCTCAGTCTTCGCGCCGGTGACCACGTAGAGCCAGAACTTGTCTCCGAAGTGGCGCGCTTTCTTCCACTCGTTCGAGGAGATGCGCACGGCGCCGCTCCGCGCCCGCGCCTTGACCTCGATGTAGCGGATCTCCGCCAGCGTGCCGTCCTCGTGGTAGCGGATGGAGCGCACGTCGAAGCCCAGGTTCTCCGCCGAGACGTCCTCC
>DAOTUH010000369.1:0-7046 GCA_034437255.1 Anaerolineae bacterium | reverse complement strand
TTGTAAGCGCGCGGCTTTTAGGATTGAGGGCGCTGATCCGGCACGCTGCGGCTGCTGGCGGCGGCCTACAGCCCCACCACCCACGCGGTTCTGTGGCAAGGGTGGCTGCCCACCGACACCGTGCAGACGTGCAATTCCAGGTCACGCCGGGGCAGACCGGCACGCTGGCCCTCTCGCTGACGTTGCCCATCGTCAACACCGCCTGGCTGACGAACACGAAGAACGGGCGGAGTGTGTCGGCGACAGTCATGATCATCTGAGTAAGGTAACTGGCTCACTAGTAATAAGATTTTTCATTCTATCTGGTAGAAATGTTTGTTGATTACACGCTTATGGGTGAGTAAAGGGAGGATACGATAACGTTGAAGCCACGGATTTCCTACGTGATTTGTGCTACACAAAGAAGTGGTACCCATTTTTTGGGCGAAACTTTACAGAGCACAGAAATAGCTGGTGATCCCGACGAGTACCTAATCTGCGACCAGAATGGACGGCTGCAAAATGAGCAGGGCAACATTGCGCAGATTTATGGTAGGAAGACCCTCGAAGAATTCCGTCAGTTGGTCTTGAAATTGGGAAGTACTCCCAACGGTGTCTTTGGGATTACAATTATGTGGAATTATTTTCATAAAATTCTCAGAAACTACCAGGAACTACCCCAGTATCAAGGGTTGGACGCGGCTGAATTTATAGATGCCTTGTTACTGAGTCCTAAGTACATTTGGTTGGTTCGACGGGATAAGGTCCGTCAGGCAGTTTCATGGGCTAAGGCTTCCCAAACCGGTATTTGGAGCCGTCCAAAAGATGCAGCCCTGGTTCCAAATCGAGAGCCGGTGTTTGATTTCTTCCTTATTGACCACTTTCATAGACAGATATTGGCTGGGGAAGCAGGTTGGGCTGATTTCTTTCAAAAAAATGGTATCAAGCCTTTAACGGTCGTATATGAAGATGCTGTAGAGGCCTACGAACAGACGGTGTTTGATATTCTGGACTACTTAGAAATTACTTACTTTGATGATCTGGTGTTTCAAGAAAGAAGGCTAAAAAAACAGGCCAATAGATTGAATGAAGAGTGGGCTGATAAATATCGTCGTATGAAGCAACAGCCTTTGAGGGTAGCGACGGCACGAGTCTTACATTCTATGCCTCAGAAGATGAGGAGTATGTTTGAGTATTTGCGAGAGCGTCTTTAATAAGTGGTAGTGTGGCGTTGAGCAAGATAGGCATGACGAAAAAGAGGTCGTATGGGAAAAAATCGGGATAAACAAACTATCATTTTTCTTCATATCCCCAAGACAGCAGGTACAACTCTACATCGGATTATCGAGCGACATTACCCGAGAGATCGCATTTACACATTTTGGCAGGATGGCTCACCTGAAGATTTCGAAAATCTGAGTCACGCACGCAGATCGGAATTTTATATGCTCAGAGGTCACGTTGGCTTCGGGGTACATGAATTGCTGCCCGGGCCTTCGACTTACTTCACAGTCTTACGTGAACCAATTGATCGTGTGGTCTCTTATTATTATTTCGTCCGACGCACTTCCCAACACTATTGTCACGAGTTGGTCACTTCTAATAACATGAGTCTAAAGGAATTTGTAAATAGCAGAAGGGACTTCATGGTTGATAACGGTCAAACTAGGATGTTATCTGGCCTTGGGCAGGGGCATGAATTGGGGTTTGGCAAGTGTACAAAGGAGCATCTAGAGAAAGCCAAGAGAAATTTGCAAGAGAAATTCTCAGTCGTTGGATTGACGGAGGCGTTTGATGAAACTCTTCTGCTTTTGAAAAGTGAATTTGGCTGGCGGAAAATTTTCTATGCTCGTCAAAATGTATCCACTGATCGTCCTATAAAGGATGAGTTGTCACAATCTACGTTGAATGCCATTGCACAGAACAATTTGCTGGATTTTGAACTCTATCGGTTCGCTACGAGTCTTTTTGAGGATCATATCTGTCAACGAAGCTCTTCTTTTACTAGAGAAGTAAGAAAATTTCAATCAGTCAATCGAGAGCTTAGTCCCTTCACACATATTTACTGGGGAATTCGAAATCTTTCCATACGTACATATGTGCGAAATATCTTGCGTCGCATTTTTGGCAACACTAACAATGACGCGCTGTCCCTTTGATTTAGTGGCTATTTTAGTTGCCTTGATTATAGCGCGCGATCTCTTCACTGTATAAAGATCGCAGCCGTTCAATGGCGATTTCCCATGTATAGTTCTCTAGTATTTTCTTACGTCCGGCTTTTCCAATTTTAGTTCTCTGTGAAGGATCGCACAACAATTTCAGAATTACTTTTGCCATATCGTTAGGATCTGGATACTTATACAGCAGACCATCTCTTCCTTCTTCTATGACGGAGGGAATTGCTCCCACCCGGGCGCCAATGACCGGCTTGCCACAAGCCCAAGCTTCTAGAAAAGCGATACCGAAGGATTCCTGACCGGATGGTAGAATGAAGAGGTCACAAGCTGCTAATAGATCGGGTTTGTCCTCCTCGGGAAAGTCGTTCACAATGGTGACGAGAGAGCGTTGTTGGGATGAAAGAGTGGTAACCAGCGCCTCAAGCTGATGAGAATATGGCGTTCGTGCTCCTGCTATCAGCAATCGGGCATCAGGGTGTATAGCCCATACTTCTTGCATGGCTTTCATAAGGACGTCAAAGCGTTTACGAGCAGTTTGTTTCCCCATTGTGGCTATAACTGGCGCGTCCTGCCACCCATACTGTTTTCTTACTATTTCTCCATTACCCTTAGCAAAATCATCAACCTTCACCCCTGGTCCGATGACTGATATTTTCTCTGCCTTAATGCCCCGATTAATCAAGTAATCGCGCTCAAAAGCTGTAAGAGCGATATAGGCATTGGCTTGTCGAATTGCGCGATAGATGATCTCCCGATTGTAGCCCCATGGATCGGCAGTGTGGATAGCGCCCAAAAGGACGACAGGAGTCCCAGCACGTTGCCCCCCTTTTAGGGCATAGTACATGTGCATAAGGGGGAAAGCAGAGGCAAGGACGATGTCAGCGTTACTGTTGGCAATTGCTTGGGTCATCCCAAAGATCAAAGGTCCGTTGTAGATAGTGCGCAGCCAGTCGTTACCGGGCAAGTTCAGTCGGTATGCTACACCCGCGATCAACATACGTAGTGTATTCATACGATTGAACACGGGAAAACGGTGCACGAGCACTCCGTTGATCTCATTGGTGCCAGCCGACAGCGACGGTACATCAGATCTCCAAAAGTGCTCTAAGTTGGATGCAACGGTGGTAAACACGGTCACATCATCGTGGTATTGCTCGACTAGCTGTTCAGAGAGGTTTTTTATCAGCCATTGAATCCCCCCGGTGGATGGAGGGTAACCGTGGACAACGTGGAGAATTTTCATCGGTCGCTAATTTGAACGGTTTGTTGATTGAGAACCTGCCTGTACAGATCCTCAAAAGAAGTAATCATCCCTTCCATTGAGAAATCCCGCTTTCCCCAGGTTTGAGCGGAATCTTGCAGCTGACTGTACTCTCTCCCCAATGTTTCGACCATCGCTAGAACCTCCTGGGACGTCACGTCCTTCGCCACCACGCCACACCCTTTCTCCTCCACATACGCCGCCATCGGGATCGCCCGGCTGACGATCACCGGCTTCCCCGCCGCCAGCGACTCGAGCAGGGAATGAGGATACGCTTTTACAAGGTCCGGCGCGTCCGCCAGGACGACGCTGGCGTGCACCTCGGCCAACACCTGATTCACGTCCACAAGCCGGTTCAGCACCGTCACCTGCGCTTGCAAGCCCCTCGCCGCTACTCGCTCTGTCATCTCCTCCGCCAGCACCCCCCGCCATAGGAAGACCAGCCGCAGGCGCGGTTCCCGCTGCGCTGCCTCTAACAGCGCCTCGATGCCCTTGGTGCGGAACTGGCGTCTGGTCCACGGCGCTGAGCCGACCATCAGCCGGATTTCTGACTCTAACGTCAGAGGCGTGTGGGTAAAGCGGTTGACGTCAATCCCCGGTCGGGTCAGATATACGTTTTTCAGGCCCCATCCCCGAAGCCGGGCTAAGCTCGCTTCGTCCGTCACGGTGATGGCGGCTAACTTGGCGAAGAAAGAGACGTTCAGCCGTCGCGTGACGCCGCCGGTCAGTGAATAGACCACCGGTCGCCGCAACATCCGCAGAATCGGGAAAGGGAAGGGGTCGGGATTGTAGAGATGGTGAACGTGCATATCGGCCTCCCAGGCTCGTAACTGAATCAGCTTGTGAAACCCGAACAATAGCCGGGGAATATAGATGGGCGCGTGTTGATTGGGATTCAGATAAATCGTTCGCCCGCCAAAGTGCCGTTGCAGTGCTCCGATCTCTTGTGATATCGCCTCAGCCTGCGGGATGGGAGGGGGCAGGATGGTTAGGTGATAGAGAATGTTCATTGTCTCTCGTTCTTCGCTTTACGACCCGAATCTGATCTCAGCACCCGTTCGTTCTGTCCTCCAAAGCGACCCTGCAAGCCGTCCACCAGGCCCAGCCACACAGCACGACGAGTGGCTGTTTCGCCCGTCATCCGCAGTTTGACGCTCAGTGCCAGGCTGTAGCTTGCCCAAAAGCCGATCAACCATAGTCGGGGGAGGGCGTGATAAAATTTGCGAATGTAGAGGAATCGATTGCGAATGATATAGTAAGGATACAGCGCACTTCGATACCTAGCGGAACGACGGATGCGGTGATAAGCGCGGGCATGGGCGTCAATGATGCACCGGTATCCGGCGGACTGTCGAGCGCGCCGGCACAGATCGGCCAGCTCTGTGCTGAAGAAATACGCTTCATCCAACAGCCCCACTGTTTTGAACACCGCCGGGCGGATGAGGATGGCCGTTCCCGAAATGGTCGCCACTTCCTGCTGTTCAGCCTGGGGGAGCGTGACGATGCGCGTTTGGTGATGTAAAATCGGATTCTTTGCCCCGGCCGAGATGAAGGTGTGAGCCTCATCCGCGTCAAATAGGAGCGGCCCTACAAAGCCGATGTCATCGCTCGCTTGCAAAATGCGCAGCATGTGGATCACGCTGCTTTCATCAATTCGAGCGTCGTTGTTCAACAATAAGATCGGTGCATCTCCAGCTTGAAGTGCGGCTTGAATGCCTCGATTGGCGCCGCCGGAGAAACCTAGGTTGACCTCGTTGCGGATGATGTGCGCCTCCGGGCAGGCGCGGGCTATCGCCGCGACGTCATCCTTGGCCGAAGCGTTGTCCACAATCCAGATCGTTGGGCGCAGTTGCTCCCAGGCCACGATGTCGTGGACGCAGCGAATCGTGTCCTCCGCTGCGTTCCAGTTTAGTATGATGATAGACAATTCCGCCTTCAAATGTCTCCCCCTCATTTGACGTTTGAGGATTTTAACATAGGATACCGCTGTAGTCAAAGACTGGTTTCACAAAATTCAAGGGGGGTAGCATTGCGCATATTACATCTTGTGCATCAATACTTGCCAGAACACATCGGCGGCGTCGAGTTGTACACTCGCTGGCTGACTGAGGCCCAAGCGCGACGCGGGCATCAGGTCGCTGTATTTTATCGCCGGAGCGCTGAAGGGGTGGGGCGGGACGGGCGGATCGAGGAAGGCGTGCGTGTCTGGGCTGCCTGGGCGGATATTGCCTCTCCTACCCGACATTTCCTCAAAACTTTCCGCGACCCATCTATGGGCCTTATCTGGAAACAGACCCTCCAGGAATTTGATCCTGACCTGGTCCATATCCAACATCTGATGGGATTGCCCGTTCAGCTGGTGACCGAATTGAAGCGCCAAAGAATCCCTTATTTGATCACCCTGCACGATTATTGGTGGATCTGTGCAAATGCTCAACTCCTCACCAACTACGATCAGACAATCTGTGAAGGACCGCTTGGTTACTGGAACTGCGCTCGATGCGCCCTTGCCAGAGTAAGTAAGAGAGAATTACTCCCTGCTCGGCTGCCGCTTGTTATATTATTTGCCTGGCGAAATATGCTGACGCGTCGCGCATTGGACGGAGCGGAGCAAGTCATCGCGCCTACACAATTCGTGGCCGATTGGCACACGAAGCATGGTGTGTCGCCGGAATCAGTGCGCGTGATATCCCATGGATTACCCTTGCCAAAACAACTCCCGCACAAAACATCAATGAGTAATAGATCGAAGCGTTTCGTCTACATCGGTGGACTCTCCCCACAGAAAGGCGTCCACGCGCTCGTGGAGGCATTTAGCGGCGTCCGGGGCGATGCCGAGCTGTGGATCGCTGGCGATGAATCCGTCAATCCCGATTACATCACCCGCCTGCGCGAACGGGCGACGCCGAACGTCCGCTTCTTAGGCCGCCTTTCCCGCGAGGCGGTATGGGATACATTGGCCCAAGTGGATGTGGTGACGGTGCCCACGTTGTGGTACGAGACCTTCTCCTTCATCGTTTCAGAGGCGTTTGCGGCCGGCCTGCCGGTGCTCGCATCGCGCCTGGGGCCTTTGCCCGACCGGGTTCGTGATGGCGTGGATGGCTTACTCCTCCCCCCAGGCGACGTGGCTGCCTGGCGCCGAGCGCTTCAGCGGCTGATGGACGAACCAGATCTGCTGATCCGGTTGCAGACTAATGTGCGCCCGCCGGTTACGCTGGAGGAGCACGTGAGCCAGGTAGAAGCTTTATACGCTCAACTCGTTGCAGAAAATTCCCCTGACGAATGAGAGCTTCTTCTTACGCCCGTGAGCGCGGATGCATCGTCTCCTCCTCGTAATTCACATCCGCCGCCAGATCAGCGGCCTGCGCCGCCTCCTTCGCCAGCGTGTCGCACCGCTCGTTCTCCTCATTCCCCGCGTGCGCCTTGACCCACACAAACGCCACGTCGTGGGTCCCGCACAGCTCCAACAGCTCCGCCCACAGATCCGCATTGAGCGCCCGCTCCCGCTTGTTCCGCATCCAGCCCTTGGAGCGCCACCGCTTGGCCCATCCCTTGGTGATGCCATTGACGAGATAGTTGGAATCGGTGTACAATGTGACGCGGCACGGCTCTTGCAGGGCGCGCAGCCC
>DAOTUH010000368.1:0-4444 GCA_034437255.1 Anaerolineae bacterium | reverse complement strand
GGTCGGGGCGGTCGACCAGGACCTGGCGGTCGAAGCGGCCGGCGCGCAACAGCGCCGGATCGAGGAGCTCGGGGCGGTTGGTGGCGGCGAGCAGCACGATGCCCTCGCTGGTGTCGAAGCCGTCGAGCTCGACCAGCCTGAGTGAAACCTTGGGCTCTTCACCCCAAGGCATTGTCACCTGTCTGAGAGCCTAAATTGCCTTGTGTGGGGCCAAAAGTGTAAACCGATCTTTTTCCCAAAATGGCTGCTTTTGAAACGATGCCCTTTGCGGCTTTGGTGGCCCGACAGTTAGCCAATGGTGACCCACAGGATCCCGACCGCCTGCGCCTGGTCTTCCTGGTCAGCTGTGAAAGCGCCACCCGCGCGACCGCTGACGCCTTCCGTGGCCTGGCGCCCGCCCTAGTCGATGCAGGCGTACCCGCCGTCGTGGCGATGCAGGAACGTGTCACGGTCTCGGCGGCGCGGGCGTTCAGCCAGACGTTCTACGCGCGCCTGCTGGAGCACGGACAGGTCGATCTGGCCGGGAATCAGGCGCGCGCCGCGCTGCTGACCGCCGGTTCGCACGATGCCGCGACGCCGGTGGTCTTCTCCCGGCTGCGCTCCGGTAAACTCTTTGAACAGCGCGGGCAGATCCTGGGGGAGCAGGCCGGCAGCTTCTGGCAGACGCTGCTGGAGAACATCGCCGACGGTTTCTGCACCCCCTTCCTGGGGCCGGGTGTCACCGAAGGCATGCTGCCCACGACCCGCGAGCTGGCCCAGACGTTGGCCCGGCAGTACAACTATCCCTTCCCCGATTGTGAGACGCTGCCCCGGGTGGCCCAGTTTGTGGGCACCGTGGACAACCGCCGCCTGCGCCGCGACGTGCTGCGGTTGTTGACCGCGGGCTTCCGCGTGCGGATGGGCCTGTCACCGGCGCAACGGACACTTCGGCACCAAAGCCTGACGGACGTGATCACGCAGGCCGGCTGGCGTGAGCAACTGCAGGACGCCGGCGCCGATGATCTCCACGCGCAGCTGGCGGCGCTCGAGTTGCCCATCTACCTGACCACCAACCCCGATCCGCTGATGACCCTGGCATTGGAGGCTGTTTCCCTCGACGGCATCGAACGCCAACCTCGCCGTCTGAGCGTCGCCTGGCGCGAGAGACAGAAGCGACACGAGGCGCGCCCGCACTGGCATTTGGATCCGCCGGCCTCTCCGGAGGCGCCGGTGGTGCTGCACCTCTTCGGGCGGGACGACGAGCCGCTCTCGCTGGTGCTCACCGAGGACGATCATCTTGACTACCTGGCGCGTATCGCGCGCGATTACGAATACCTGCTGCCCACCAGCGTCAACGCGGCTCTGGCCTCGACCACACTGCTCTTCCTGGGTTATCGCCTGGAGGATCTCGATCTCAAGGTCATCATGCGCGGCCTACTGACCCACCTCGACCTGGAGAAGTGGGGCATGCTGCACGTGGCGGTGCAACTCGAGGCGGCCCACGCGGACGACGCCCAGGAGCAGGAGGTCATCCGGTATTTCCAGAAGTACTTTGCCAACGCGCGCATCGACGTCTACTGGGGTAGCTCACAGCAATTCGTGGCCGATTTGCACGCCCGCTGGCAGACCATGAGGAGGAGACGATGACCACGTTGCACAATCCGTATGTCGGCCCCCGCGCCTTTGAGCCCGAAGATCGCGCCAACTTCTTTGGCCGCGACGCCGAAATCCGCCAGCTGACCGACCTGGTGGTGGCCCAACGTGCGGTCCTGCTCTACGCGCGCTCCGGCGCGGGCAAGACCTCGCTCATCAACGCCGGGCTGATCCCGGCCCTGGAGCGCCGGCGGATGACGGTCCTGCCGGTAGCCCGCGTGGGTGGGGGCGCGCCGTCCGCGGCGCCCAATCCTTTTGTCTACAACGTCCTTGCCAGCGTGGCTGCCGAAACGGTGACGCCTGAAGCCTGGCTGGACTTGACCCTGCATGAGGGCCTGGCGCCGGATGCGCCGCTGTTCGCCACACCGCACTCCGGCGTGCGCTTGCTGATCCTGGATCAGTTCGAGGAGCTCTTCACGCTGCACCCCGACCAACGCGCGGCGCGCGAGGCCTTCTTCGCGCAACTACAGGACGCGCTGGACGCCTATCCGCACCTGGGCGTGCTGCTGGCCATGCGCGAGGAGTACCTGGCTTACCTGGATACCTTCAGCGCGATGCTGCCCGACCGGCTGCGCACGCGCTTTCGGTTGGAGTTGCTGGACCCAGAGGCCGCCCGGCTGGCGATCCAGGCCCCGGCCCGGGAACAGGGCGTGACCTTCACCGACGCAGCGGCCGACCAGCTGGTGGATGACTTACGCCAGATGCGCACGCAGCGACCCGACGGCACAACGACGCAGCACACCGGCCCCCACGTCGAACCGGTACAGCTGCAGGTGGTCTGCCGCCAGATATGGGCGCGCACGTTGGGTGAAAACGATACGCGCACGACCATCGTGGCTTCTGATCTGGAAGCCGTCGGTGACGTGGACAAGGCGCTGGCGACCTATTATGCGCAAAGTGTGGCCCGCATCGCGGCGGAGACCGACGTCCGCGAGCGCGCGATCCGCGCGTGGTGCGAGCAGCACCTGATCACACCGCAGGGCTTGCGCGGCATCGTCCTACGCGGCACGGGCCTGGCTCCCGCTGCCGTCACGCGGTTGGAGGACGCCCACCTCATCCGGGCCGAGAAGCGTGCCGGAGCCACTTGGTATGAGCTGGCCCACGATCGGCTGGTTGGGCCGGTTCGGGAGGACAACGCCGCCTGGTTCGAGGCCAACCTGAGCCTGCTGCAGCGCCAAGCCGCGCTGTGGGCGGAGCAGAAGCGCCCCGCCGGGTTGCTGTTGAGCGATGACGTGCTAGTGAAAGCCACCACCTGGGCTGAGGAGCACGCCGACGAGATGTTGGAGACCGAGCGCGAGTTTCTCGCAGCGAGCCGCGCCGAGCAGGAGCGCGTCAAGCGTGAGCGAACGCAGCACCGTCGTATTCGCTGGCTGGCAGTGGGCACAACGCTGCTGATGCTGCTGGCGTGTGTACTGGCCTGTGTGACCATATGGCAGATTCAAGAGGTAGGAGAAGCGATACTAGATGCTGAATATCAGTCTCGCATCAGCCGGGCCCAGGCACTGGCCGCTTTGTCACAATCCCATGATGATCCCACCGGTAGCCTCAACCTGATGCTGGCCCGCGAAGCCGCGCTGACAACCTGGGTTACAGACACGAGAATTATTGAGCGTTCTTTCGTGACAAATGAAGCGCTAACCGCGTTGAACCTCGCAGTGAATAGGGCGCAACAACTGCCTTGGCGCATGACCATCCCCTGGCGCGTGGGTCATACAGATGCTGTGCATGCCGTGGCCTACAGTCCTGATGGGAACTACATTGTTAGTGGAAGTGAAGACCAGACAGTGCGCATTTGGGATGCAACGAGCGGCAAAGAACTGATGCAGTTGACAGGACATACTGGTGGGATCTGGTCGGTGGCCTACTCTCCCGATGGAACTAGAATTGTCAGCGGCGGTGCAGACCAGACCGTGCGGATCTGGGATGCAGCAAGCGGCGAAGAACTGCAACAATTGATTGGACATTGGGATTGGGTCTGGGCGGTGGCCTATTCCCCTGACGGGGAGCGAATTGTTAGTGGAAGTGCGGATGAAACGGTGCGCGTCTGGGATGCGCAGAGTGGGGAAGAAATTCAACAATTAACCGGGCATACAGATTGGGTCTGGGCGGTAGCCTATTCCCCTGATGGAGAGCGAATTGTTAGTGGAAGTGCTGATGAAACGGTGCGCGTCTGGGATGCACAACGTGGTAAAGAAATATTAGAGTTGATCGGGCATAGTGGGTCAGTCAGCACGGTGGGCTACTCTCCCGACGGGACCCGCATTATCAGCGGAGGCGGTCACCCCTATGAGCCAGAGAATTATGCTACTGACGATACTGTACGAATATGGGATGCACAGACTGGCGAAGAACTGCAACAACTAACCGAAAAAACCGGTGATTTAACTGCGGTGACCTATAGTCCTGACGGGATACATATACTCAGCGGAAGTTGGGATGGAACCGCAAAGATTTGGGATACAGAAACCGGCGAGAAGGAACTTGAATTGACCCATGCAGGCAGTGTCTACGCGGTTGTTTACTCCCCGGATGGCACAAAGATTGTCAGCGGGAGTTTGGATCATACGGTGCGGGTGTGGGATGCTCAAACCGGCGCGGAGGTGCAAAGCGGCGTAGCAGCGGCGCCGTCGACCGGCCATACCGATTATGTAATGGCGGTGGCCTATAGTCCTGACGGCGAGCGGATGGTAGGTGGTTTGTCAGCGGGAGTAAAGATGGGACAGTGCGGGTCTGGGATACGGAAAGTGGCCAAGGACTGCTCCGGTTGACCGGGCATACAGAGGGGGTAAGTGCGGTGACTTTCTCCCCCGAT
>DAOTUH010000367.1:0-7579 GCA_034437255.1 Anaerolineae bacterium | reverse complement strand
AATGAAATAGAATTGTGAATACACTTTGATAATTCTCGGGATGTTGTTCAGCACCCGTTGCAGATTGGCGGCGATTTTTTTCGCGGGCCACCAGGCTTTCATCGAGGGTCAAATCGCCGAACTCCTGGTGCAGGTTGGTCATCACCAGTTGGATCACGGCCCGTTTCCAGTTTTGGTTACATTAAGTATACACAAAAAGAGGATGCCTGTCATCGGCGCTGTGTGGATTTTATCTCCACATTTTGATGAGAGGCGTGAGCACGTTTCGCATATAGAGGATGGAATTTATGCTCGTGGAGGGCTGTCGTTGGCAGTAGTTGCCGCTTCGCGTTCCTGCTGTTTGAACTGGTAATAAGCGACGCTCAAATATGCGCCAAAGAGAAAGATAAGGCTGGTCAGATAGGCCCAGGTCAGAAAGGCGATCACAGCAGCCACTGAACCATAGACCAGGTTCGAGACGGAGATGTAGGTGGCCACAAAAGACAAAAAGAGTTTCTTCGCCAGCTCCCAGAGCAGGCCGGTCCCAATCGCGCCGGGTAAGAGCTTGCGCCAGGTGGCTGCACCATGCGGGAGCAGGAGGTAGAGCGTCATAAACGCAACCACATCGAGCAAGAGCGCCAGCGCCATGATGCCGCCCTTGATCCAGAGAAAGGAATCGGGCAGCCAGGGGCGGAGGCTGGAAAGCATACTGCTGACAAACGCCGCCAGGAAGAGCGCCGGGCCAACGAGGGCCAGGACAAATAACAAGGCCAGCCCGCGGCGCTTCCAGACTGCGCGCCGGTATTGAATGCCCCACATTTCATTCAGGGTAAGCGTGAGCGTGTAAAAAACGGTCGAGGCTGACCAGATCAACCCCACCAGGGCGACGCCGGTAACAGGTCCGCGCGTGCGGATGATGACGCCGATGTTTTCGCCCAGCAATTGGCCTAATAAGGCGGGCGCGATAAACTCCAGCCTTTGAATGATGAGCTGTTGTTCGATCACCGGGCCGAGGCTAAAACTGGCAATCGCGATGCTCAACAGCGTGAGAAGGTGCAACGCACCTGCGATTACCCGATCATGTTGGCTAAAAAAAATCATGTTGGCTAAAAAAATCATGTTGGCTAAAAAATCATGTTGCTGAAAAGCCATGACAACGTGCACGAAATGGTCATTTTCAAACATTCGAAGGTGCGTCGCACCTGGTTAAACCCTAATACCGTAATTCAAGTGACCATGGACGGCTGAAAGAGACCATAAACATCTCTGCGATCTTTGCATGCGCTGCGGTGAAATTCCTTTTGTTGTTCAATTTAGTCGACTCTCTTAAAATCAATAAAACCCCGTTCGACATTAACCGAGATCAGTTGCACGCGCAACCGGTCGCCGACGTCCAGGCCCGCGAAGCCGCTGAGCAGTTTCCCTTCGACCGGCACAGTGAGCAGCCGCACCCAGGTGCCTTTGCCCGCCGCGCCTGTGACGATGGCCTCGAAGTGCTCGCCGATGCGCTTTTCCAGGAGCAGCGCTGCTGCAGATTTACCGACCTGCCGCTCCACTTTGTTGGCCGCATTCTCTTGCTTGGTGAGCTGTTGCGCCAGCGCCTCCAATTCGGCATAAGTATACGGTGTGTCGCGACCGGCCAGGGCTGCTTTCAACAGGCGATGCGTGATCAGATCGGCATAGCGGCGATTGGGCGCGGTAGAATGAGCATAGTCTTGAACCGCGAGGCCAAAGTGACCGGGGGCTGTGTCGTCGGGGCGTTCTGCCGTGTATTCACCCGCGCCTAGCAATTTGATCACTGCCAGAGATAGGTCGGGGAAGCTTTGTGGATCGGCGACTTTGGCCTGGCGGAGAAACGCATCCAACGCTTTGGCATCTGGCGTAACCGGCAGCTGGTGCCCGTGCTCTCCGGCCAGCGTAACAATGCGATCCCAACGCTTGGGCGTGCGGACCACCCGGCGGATGGAGGGGTATTTTCTAGCCGCGAGGTAGCGGGCGGTGATGCCGTTGACGGCGATCATGCAATCTTCGATCAGCTCCTTGGCACGGTTTTTCCCTTCCACTGCGAGATCTTGGAGTTGCTCGCCCTCAAAGACCGGCCTGGCCTCGAGGGTTTCCAGACTCAGCGCCCCGTGGATGTGCCGAAGCCGTCGCATCTTTTGGACGATGCGATCTTGTAACCGCAGATTCCTGGCCAGTCCATTCATGGCAGCGACCGCTTCCGGCGCGTCGCCACCCTCCAACCAGTCCCCCACGCTGTGATAGGCCAGTTGCGCGTGATTGCGAACGCGTGCCCGGTAGATATCGGAGTCCAGCAGTGAGCCATCCGCACCCAGCGTCATTTCCACGACGATTGCCAGGCGCACTTCATTCAAGTTGAGTGAGGTGAAATCGGTGGATAGTTTTTCCGGCAGCATGGGAAAGATTTTGGCTGCGGTATACACCGAGGTCGTATTATGGCGCGCGTGCGCGTCAAGGGCCGAGCCGTTGGGGACAAGCGCATCCACATCCGCAATTGCCACCAGGAGCTTGACCTTATTGCCGGGCAGCGCCTCGGCGACGGTGAGCTGATCGAGATCGCGGGAGTCATCGTTATCTATGGAAGTCCATAGTCGATGCGTCAGATCGCGCATCTGCTCACCACGCAGAGCTACAGCTGGCGCCTGAATTCGGTGCAGTTCGGCGAGCGCGGCAGCCGAAAAGTCAGGGAGCAGACCGCGCTCCAGCATCGCCCGGTGGGCGAGGTTTTGTAGCGTGGCGCGATGGTGTTGGTTGTTGGTATTCATAAGGACATCCTTTCATTCAGGCGCTATGACAATAGGATTTCTCGTTGCTCGCCGGAAGGGTCGGCTCGCGGGCCACAGTGAGCGCCAGCCCATCGCCGGCGGAGACCGCCACACGCCGACCTTGCAGCGCTCGCTCCCACTGCGACCATAGCGCCGGGTCCAGCCATACGTCACGCGAGACGCCGGCCAGCCGCTGCATATCCAGCACAAAAACACAGCGGTCAGGCAACAGGATGGCGTCAGCCACTGGCACCACGTCGCTGCCTTGTTGTGGGCGTTCGGTAAGCAAGTCCAGTTGACGCATGACATCGATGATTTGCTGCCAGTACATTACAACTTCCTCAGTCTGTGTTATCTCGCTCATCGTCCTTCCTCCTAATCTGCCGCCAGCTTGCCTCCAGGCTATCCAACAATGGGCCAGACAAGAAGCCTGCGCGCCGCGCCTGGTCGAGTCCGCGCAAGATGCGCACACTGCGCAATCCTGGGGCAGAGGGCGTGGGGGGCAGGATAGGGACCAGTTGCGCCGGTGTCTCGCCGGCATCTTCCGACTCTGCCTCCTGGGGTCCCGTATCATCTTGGAGGTTTTCAGCCTGGTAGACGCTGGTGCGCCGGGCGTATTGGCGCACGGCATAGACGGCCAGGAGTACAATGCAGCCGAGTAACACCAAAAGCGCGCCGGGGATGCCATAGTTGCGCCAAGCGGCCAGAGTTTTCTTCTCTTGTTGCGCCTTGCGGATTGCCTCCGCCTGATACTCTGCCTGCGCAGCCAGGATACTTTCAGCCGTGGCGGTAGCCTCACCCTCCCAAGCCAACCGGGTGGCTGTTGCCGCGACAGCCACCGCTTCTTGGGCTGTCGCCGTGGCTCGTTGCGCGATAGCCGTCGCTTCCCATTCATATGCCTGTTGCGTCGCAGTCGCCTCGTACGCCAATGCGGTCGCCGTTGCGATGGTGGCATCTACCTCCACCTGAGCCTGTGCAGCGATAGCGGTGGCCTGATGCGCGTCCGCCAGACGTTGCTGTTCCTGTAGCGCCTGATCCGCGTTGACAGTGGCATAGTAATTCTCGGCCAGGGCCGTGGCGGTGGCCTGATGCGCCTGGATGGTGATCACCTCCGCCGCGCTCTCCGTAGCATAGCGCTCCAGCGTGAGGGCTTGGGTGGTTTCGTCTGGCGGTATAGAGACGACCGTGGGCCAAGCCGTCGTGGACCCCTCACACCCGAGCACGACCATCACGATCAGTATGATGACACCCAGCAGAATTACCGACTTCCGTCTTGCTGCCATTTTGCTCTTCCTTCACTGGTCTATCTGAAAATGATCGAAGTAACTAACTCGGGTCTCTGGTATTTCGCCGGGTGGTGGGGAACTTGTCATCCCCACTGCGCTTGGGACAAGTTTCCGAACGTAGTGAGCGCCTTCAACAAGTTGAAGGACCTCGTTGGTGGGGAACGAGACCCTTCGCTGTGCTCAGGGTGACAATTCAGTGGGGATTTGAGCATATTTACCCGGCGAAACCCAAAAGAGCCACTAACTCAAGTTGTTACCTGTTGGATATTGACCACCACCGACAAACCGCGATTTGCTTCCCCAAGGTCGCCAGTCGTCCGTTGGGAACCCTGTCATTCACCTGTTGCATACTGTTAGTATACGCTCTGCCGCGCAAGGAGTCATCGGTGCAGCATGGATTTTTAGCTCCACACTTAGATGATCTGGGTGCGAGTACACTCCACGACGTGTGGAGAAAAATCTACACGCAGCGTTGAAGTGTAATTTTTCGCTTCGATGTATAATAAAGGTGCGGGGCATGCCATTTTGGCTGTGGCCGTGAGCGGCTTTAATCCCGCCGGTTGGTCCAAGTGAAAGGAGTGACCCTATGCAGTATCATTTTGCCGAGCTGGTAGACCTGCCCGGCTTTCAAAAAGTGATGCAGTCGTGGTATAGCGTCACCGGCGTCGCTACCGCCCTGCTGGATATGGAGCGCCAGGTGCTCTGTGCTGTGGGCTGGCAGGATCTCTGCACGCGCTTTCATGCCCTGCCGCCGGAGGCCGCTGGGCGCTGTCCTCATAGCGATGACTACCTTTTCAGCACGATGCGCGAAGGCAACCTTACGGTACACGCGTGCCCGCAGGGGCTGCTGAATGGCGCCATGCCGGTGCTGGTGAAAGGCGAACCTATCGCTGCCCTGGTCATGGGCCAATTCTTACACGCGCCGCCCGATGCAGCGTTCTTCCGCCAGCAAGCGGAAGAACTGGGAGTGGATGCAGAGGCTTATCTGGCGGCGCTCCAACAGGTACCCATCATTGCAGAAGAGCGGCTGCAGGTGATTATGACAGCGCAAATCCAGCTGGCGCAAATGCTGGCGACGCTGGGCTGGGAACACAAACAACTTCAGGGGGCTTCGGCCACTTTCAACGCCGATCTCATCAAAGCGCAGCAGCATATCTCCCTGATGTTACAAACGGCCCAGACGGCCAGCAGCGAGCTGGAACCGGATCAAGTGCTGGAGCGGGTGGCCGATGCCCTGATCGCGGCGGTGGATGTGCCGTACTGCGGCATCTATTTGCTGGATGCGGAACGCGGGGTGCTCGTACCGCGCGTGCTGCGAGGGCCGGCGAATGAGACCAACCACGCGAGTTTGCGTGAACCGCAGTTGGATCCGGTGGTCAACACCTTGATGGGGGAAGCATTAGCGCAACAATCGCCGGCGGTCTGGTACGATGCGGCAACGAATCCCCAACTTAGTCAGGAGATGGCACAGACCTGGAACATCAAGTCGGTGTTGGCCGTGCCCATCCGCGTGAGCGCCAAGGTGTTGGGCATGGCCTTGCTCAGTACCTCTAGCGATTACCGCCATTTTACCCCTGACGAGATCGAGCTGGTCTGGGGCATTGCGAACTCCGTGGCCCTGGCGGTGGATAACGCCCGGCTGTACGCGGAGACCCGCCAACACCTGGCCGAAACCCAGGGTCTCCAGCGGGTATCCGCCGCATTGCTCAACAAGGTCAGCCCCGAAGCGGTGCTAGAGATTGTGTGCGCCGAGGTGCAACAGCTGACCGGCGCGACCGAGAGCGCCGTCTTGCTTGTTGAAGAGACGGCCTGGTTGCGCGTAGCCTACAGCAGCACGTCGGACCCCCCGTTCTTTGACCGCATCCCCATCGAGGGGTCGTTGGCCGGCCTCGCGGTGCGGCAGAATGAACCCTTCTTGACCAACGCGCCCGCGAGCGAGTCTTACGAGTATTTGCAGGGGAAACGCCCTACGGCGGTTTTATCCGTGCCGCTGCGCGCGAATGGCGACGTCATCGGCGTGCTGCAAGTAATGGACAAACCCGGCGGTTTTATACAGGACGATATCCGCATCAGCAGCCTCTTTGCCAATCAGGCCGCGATCAACATCGAACACGCCCGGCTTAATCAACAAGCCGGGCAGGTCGCGGTCTTGGAAGAGCGGCAGCGCCTGGCGCAGGAGTTGCACGATTCAGTGGTGCAATCGCTCTACAGCATGGCGCTCTACGCGGATGCGGCAGGGCGGGCCCTGGGGTCCGGCAAACAGGATGTGACCGTGAGTCACCTGCGAGAATTGCGCGAGACGGCGCGGAGCGCAATGTACGATATGCGACTGCTGATTTTTGAGTTGCACCCACCCGCGCTGGAACAGGATGGTTTGGTTACCGCCTTGCGCGTCCGGTTGGCGGCGGTGGAGGCGCAGGCCGGCGTGCGCACCGAACTTAAGGTCGAAGGCGAACGCCGCTTGCCGATTGCGATGGAACAAGAACTCTACCGGATCGCGCAAGAGGCGCTCAATAACATAATGAAACACTCCCTGGCGGAGCACGTCACACTCAAGGTGCAGTTCGACGATGAGAACGTATGCCTGCAAATCCGCGATGATGGTGTCGGCTTTGATCCGCGCAGCGTCGCGGACGGTGGGGGCATGGGGTTACGTAGTTTCGCGGCACGGGCCGCCAAAGTCGGCGGGCAGGTCACAGTAGACAGCCAACCGGGGCAAGGCACGACGGTGACGGTACACGTCCCTATTGAATAATGAGGAGGCCGCATGAGCCAGACCATTCGTGTTCTAATTGTGGACGATCATACCATTGTCCGTAAAGGCATCCGCGCTTTGCTGGCGGAGATCGCCGGGCTAGAGGTCGTAGGGGAAGCCGCCGATGGCCTGGAAGCCATCGCCCTGGCGGCCCGGCTCGACCCGGACGTGATTCTGATGGATCTGGCTATGCCCCGGATGGATGGCATCGAGGCCACGCGCCAGATCAGGACGCAGCAGCCGGAGAGTCGCATCCTCGTGATGACCAGCTTTGCCACCGATGACAAAGTGCTCCCGGCTATCAAAGCGGGGGCGCAGGGCTACCTGCTCAAAGAGTCCGCGCCGGACGACCTCGTACAGGCGATTCGACAAATCTATCGCGGCGAATCGTCGCTGCACCCGGTCATCGCCCGCAAAGTCCTGCGAGAGATTGCCCACCCGGCGGATCAGCCCCCGACGCCCAATCCGTTGACTCCGCGCGAAGATGAAGTTCTGCGCCTGGTGGCGCAAGGCTTGGGCAATCAGGATATTGCTAAAAAATTGTACATTACCGACGCGACTGTGCGCTCACATGTGAGCAGCATTATGAGCAAGCTATACCTGGCGAATCGGGTCCAGGCCGCGCTCTATGCCTTGCGCGAGGGACTGACTTCGCTAGACGCGGACGATCTGGGGAAAGAGATCTCGTAGGGGCGCACTTCAGCACAGTTGCTTTTCCAGACCACAACCTGAAGATTGACTCACCTGAAATAACTAGCAGAAATCGGATTTTT
>DAOTUH010000366.1:0-5546 GCA_034437255.1 Anaerolineae bacterium | reverse complement strand
ATGGTTCATTTTGGCTTCCCAGAGGGCAGAAACTCCTTTACACTTATGAACAGTAGAGAACTCCAAAAACAAGGCTAAATCCGTAGAAAAAGTGCGTTGTGAGCCAAAGTGATTAGTTTTCGTCATTTTGAACTATCGAATGCGTCGCTTGACTCACCGAATTTGTAAAGGAGTTTTTTAGTCCGAATGAACCATGCCCGTATTCCGTGAAGCGTAAAACGTGGTAAGACACTTAAGAGGACATCACGTTTCACGCATCACGTTTCACGCATCACGTTTCACGAAGCATCTTTCAAGTGGATTATTGCTCCGCAACCATAGGTTGTGGCCGGCGTCCTCACCGCGCCACTCCGTTCAATCCGTTGATTCGATAATCAGTCCCTGGCGCGCGATCTTGGGCCGGTAAATCTGCGCGCGGTCCAACCCCGCGGCTTCGATCTCCACCTGCCAGACCGCTTCCAGCGCCGCTTCCTCGCCCGGCGCCACCAGCGCGAAGACCGAACCGCCGCCGCCCGCGCCGGTGAGCTTAGCACCCAGCGCGCCGTTGTCCAGCGCCGCGTCGATCAACCGGTTGTTAGCCCAGCCCGCGCCAGCAGCAAAGCCGCAGTACTGCATCATGGCGTCGACCAATGCGTGGTTACGGTTCATCAGCGCGCCGAAGGTCGCCAGATCGCCGCGAAGCAGCGCCTGCTTGCCCTGCCACGCCGTCTCCCACGCGCCAACCATGAATTGGACCATCGGTGGCATCTCGCCCCCGCTCTCGCTCCAGTCGCGGTGCTCCTGCAGATAGCGCGGACGCATCCGCCCGTGCACGTCGCCGGAATCGCGCCGCACGCCGGTGGAGACCGCCACCAGCGGCAGCGCCTCAACCCAGGGATCCAGCCGCTCGTACGTGGCGAAGGGCTCCTCGTCGATGGCGCGCTGGTAGAGCTTGCCCCGGTAATCCACGTAGGCCAGCCCGCCGAAGAGCGGCACGTAGCGGTCGGCGTAGCCGCAGGTGATCCCCAGCTCTTTCGCCTCCACGCGCTGCGTCAGTTCCGCCAACACGTAGTCGTTGTGCAGCCGGCGATCCAGATCGTAGTGAGCGCGTAAGCCCGCCAGCGTCAGCAGCACGAAGAGCGACGAGCCACCCAGTCCGCTCTGACGCGGCACGTCGGTCCAGGTGGCGATACGCACCCCGCCCTGCGACAGCTTCTCACGCAGTTCGACGCTGTGGAAATACAGCCGGTTGACCGCGCCCTTGACCAGGTCCAGTTCGCCGTCGTAAGGCAGCGGCAGCGCATCGAGCGCGAAGGATTGGCGCACCACCACGTCGAGGCCGTCACTGGTGCGCCGGCACTGCGCCAGCACCAGCGCCTCGGCCGGCTCCACACGCGCGCCGGCACGTAGATCCACCGCAGCCGAGATGGTGGCGAAATCGCCCTCGGTCGCGTCGGAGGGATTGCCCAGGATGTTGATGCGGGCGGGGATGGTGAGTTCAAGGGGCATGGGTTCTCCTTTTGCGGGATGCTGTTTCGTGCCTGTCCTGAGCCTGTCCCGAGCGTAGTCGAGGGGCGAAGTCGAAGGATTGCGTGATGCGTGTTGCGTGATGTTCTGCTAAGCAGGAGATCACGTTTCACGCATCACGTTTCACGTCTTTCACCAGCGGCAAGACGTCTCTCTCGACGTCCGCGTACGATGTCGGTGTCGGCACGCCGTCAAAGAGATGCCAGTGCTCCGTGTAGGTCACCTCGGCGCCGGGCGCCAGATTGACCAGCGGCGCCAGCGTCTCCAGCTCCAGCATCTTCGTGTTCGTGAAGGCCTCGACGTTGACGCCCAGGTCAGGATAAGCGCCCTCTGCCACGTCGAAGGTCTTGAGGAAGAGGTGCTCGTTGCGGACGTAAGCCGCCCAGCCCACGGGCACGAAGGCACCGATTTTTTGCGGCTTGGTGGCCTGGGAATCCTGGCGTAGCAGGACAAAGCGCTCGCCCCACGTCCAGCGCGGATCGGTCATGTCGGTGTAGGCCCAGAGCACCAGGCGACTGTTGGGCGCGAGGTTCTCGGGATGCGGGCCACGCGGCGGCAACGGGATGATCGCCGTGCCGCCCGGCGCCATCACGGAAAGCGCCCAGGGCGCCAGTTCCACCGACCAGAGGTTGGTGTTGCGCAGCCGATGTGTCACCTCTACCTCCGCGGCCTCTGCATCCAAGCGGATATCCAGCACCTTCGCAATGCCCGTGCTGATCTCGATGGGCTGGACAAAGCGCACGATGTCCTCACGCGCTTCGACCGTCGTCAGCGGCGCGTTGTCCGGCGCGTAGGTGCGGGGCTCCGCTTCCGGCGCGTGCCAGAGCCGGTGCCCACCGTAGTTAACCCAGGCATCGCCGCCCGTCTTGCCCAGGAGATCTGGTGCCTCCCAGAACTCGTTGGCGTCATCGACAAAGCCGAAACGGATCACGCGCGGCCCCACGTCGCCCGTCACCACGAGTTCGACCGTGCCGTTCGTCAGCCGGTAACACGTCTCCCATCCCCTGTAACTGATAGTTTCCATCGGAAAGCCTCCTCAATAAGTCAGATAGTCAGTTGGTCGGTTAGTCTGTAAGAGAAATTGGATATTGGTCCTGGCGCGACACTGTAGGTCGATTCGATGATACCCCACTCCGTTGATCTGACAAGATTGCGTGTAGCACGCGATCACACTGCCAATGTCCACGGGATCAACGATACGTAACATGGCTTACTTCAGCCCGGGTCACCCGCCACCCTCCCTACCGTCGCTCGTAGCGAAAATCGCAGCAGTCATCCCCGTGGCCCAGCGTGCCGGTGCGTCGCCACTGGATGTGAGAAGGCAACCACTCCGCGAGACGATCATCCATGGCGCAGAAGACCGACGTCAGCTCCGGCGCGCCCTGCGCTTTCAAGACCGTGTGGATGGCACAGCGCGTCACGTCGAAAGCCAGGACGCGATCACGTCTGTCCCCAGTCCAGTGCCACGTCCCTGCATCGTAGAACCACCAGCGCAGCTGCTGTCGCAGCAGCACGCGGAAGAGCGACCACGCCACCCAGCGCGGCAGGCGTCGCAACCAACCCAGGATCCGCCGCTCACGCTCGAAGGTCGCCCAGAGTAGTGTCTCCAACAGCGCCAGTGCCGCGTCGGTCCGCCATCCTTCCTCTCGCAGCACCTCGTAGAAAGCCAACACCGGCAGCACCCGCTGGCGCCACTGCGCATGATCCACGCCGGCGGACAGCTCCGGCGCCTGCTTGCTCAACAGATCGTAGTGGGCCCGGGCGCGGGCAATGAGTCGCGCAGCCTCGTTGACGCTCGATTGCCGGCGGAGGAGCGCCTGCCAGCGCTCTGCGTGGGGCATGACGTAGCGGCTCATGGTGCCTCGAAGGTGAAGGACGCGCCGACGCCCACCAGGTGACCGTCGTCGCCAAAGGCGTCGGCAAAAAGCCGGCGGGCCTTATCGCCGGTGCAGTGCAACGGCGCGACGGCACGCACGCCCAGCACCTGCAGCTCGTCGATGGTCGCCTCAATGCGCTCGTCACTGGCTTTGCCCAGATGGAAGCCGCCCACCACCAGGACGATCTCCTCCGCACCGGCCTCTTTCGCCGCCTGCGTCATCCGCTCCACGCCGGGATGCGCGCAGCCGGTGACCACAACCCAGCCCTCGGCCGTCTGCACCGCCAGCGCCTGCTCCACCGGCGGCCCGGAGACCAGCCCCGTCGTGATAACGCCGGGCAGCAGCGTCTGCGGCGCGTCGATTTCGACGACCTCGGTGAGATGACGTATCTTGCGCTTGAACGAGGTGGGGAAAGCCGCCGGCAGCGCCACCGTCGGGCTGACTCCGTCCAGCAACGCGCTGAGGCCGCCGGTGTGATCGCCATGCGCGTGAGAGAGCGCCACGAGATCCACCGCCGCCGGATCCTTGCCCAGCGCCTCCAGGTTGGCGAGCAGCAGGTCGCCCTTGCCGCCGGTATCGAAGAGTATCGTAACCTCCGGGTGCTCGATGAGACAACTGAAGCCCCAATCCGTCGTCAGGTCTTCGTCATACTCGTTGTTATCATAGACCACCGTGAACGTGATCATCCCGGTCACCTCTACGGATTCTCGCGTCATTCTCAACATGGGCATGGGCACAGGCGCGGACGCAATCACGCGCGTCGGCGTTGGGCGCGCGGTTGCCGTCGGCATCGACTTTGGCGTCGCCGACGCGATGGGGAGCGGCGTGCGTGTGACTGGCCCAGGTAGCGATGACATCAGCGTGCCCACAGGTAGCATCGTCGCGGGCGCTGCGCAACCCAGTAAAACCAGCGCGCCCATCAACCCCAGCAAGTCACGAACCGCTTTCGCCATCCTCAGACCGCTTTGCATCCAACAACCAGACGAATAGCGCGCCCAGGGCCGATAGGACCCCCACCCCAATCCAGACTTTGCGCCAGTTCATGGGCACCTGACAGCTGCCCCGCCGCACGGGACGCTGCTCCATGGAAATATACCCCCGCAGAATATCGAGCACCGGTGTGCGGACCCCAGCTTGACGCGCCAGCACTTGGAACTCGTCAGCCAGCTGCTGCATCTCATCGCGAGCGGCGTTAGCGTGCCGCTGCATCGCCAGCTCGGCCTGCTCAGTCGCCAGCAGATGCCGCAGGAAAAAGACGAGCAGCGGTTCCGGTAGCCAGGCCAGGGCCAGATACTTGCGCGGGATCACCGGCACGTCCAGGGATTGCAGCACCCTGAAGCCTTCGCGGATGCCGCGTACCATCAGCACCAGCGCGTCGCGGGTTTCGGCCAGCCAGGTGATGTCGCCGCCCGCCATGTAGAGCGCGTTGGCCATGGGGCTGACCAGCGCAACGTGCGTCTTGAGCCAGGCATTGATATTGTCGGAACACTCCACCTCGCTGCTGATCTGGCCCAGCACGTCGGCGATGCGCAGCAGACGCGGGGTGATGGTCCCGTCGATCTCACCGACGATGGGAGAGGGCTTGCCCTCCTGGGCGATGTAACGCACCACGTGACCGTCGCGCCCGCCGCCCGCGCCGGGGACACCCAACAGGACCCGCTCCTCGCCCAGCGCGTCTACCAGCACGCCGGGCCCCGCCGCGTTGTTCATCATAAAGAGCACGTTGGGCGTCGCCGTGTTCGCTGCCAGGATAGGTAGAATCGCGCCGACCTGATTCTTGCGCATGATGACGAGCACCAAATCGTAAGCATCGTCGGGCGCCAGCCCCGTAACCACCGGCACTTGCGTCACCGTGCGCTCGCCCGTCAGGGCGTTCTCCAGCACCACCCCGTGCTCCCGCAGATCCGCCAACCGCTGCCCGCGCGCCAGCAGCGCGACCAGGTGCCCCGCCTCGTGTAATCGCGCCGCGTACAGGCTGCCGAGGACACCGGCTCCATAGACTAGAATATCCATTGATCGTTTCCTTTCGTAATCAACTTTGACTCTACTGAAATAACTAGCAGAAATCGGATTTTTCTACGACTTGATACTATATGTGGGTTTCTCATGACCAAAATTACTAGATGTGGGGTATGGCCACCTAAAAATCCGATTTCTTGGACC
>DAOTUH010000365.1:0-2376 GCA_034437255.1 Anaerolineae bacterium | reverse complement strand
AGTGAACCCAGCGAGAGACGCTACAAGGGCCTGGAGCGCGGCGATTCCGTGATCGCCGTGGGCGTTCTGGTCGCGCAGCGTGAGCATCCCAGCATCGAGGCGGACTTCGTCGCGCGAGGCACGCGGGAGAACTATATCGCCCGGCGGCGCACAGGCGGCAGGATCTTCTGTGGATTCAGCGTCCTCATCGCCGTGGTCGGGGGCGGCATCTTGTTCAAAGAGCCGCTCCTCAGCGTCATCAGGAGGTGAACATGAACCATGGATGACCGGTGTGTTCAAATCTCAGAGACGTAACTGTCCATATTCACATACGTAAAGGAGCAGAGACATGTCGTCCAAGAAAGTTCTATTGATCGTATTTGCCAGCAACCTGCTACTGCTGGCGGGACTATTCGGTGTGCTTTACCTGGTTGATCAAGCGTACGCGCTGCCCTTAGCACAACCGAAAGGTCAACGGATAGAGATCAGCAGCGATTGGGACCCCAACCTCTATCCCCAGGTGCCATCCAAAATGGCCTACCAGGGCGTGTTGCGTGATAGCGCCGGGAGCCCCATCGACGGGACTCATACCCTGACCTTTGCACTTCAGAAGTGCAGTCCGGTCTGCTTCAATGTCTGGAGCGAGAGTCACGCGGACGTGCCTATCACCAATGGGCTATTCAGCGTCGTCCTGGGAGAGACCACTCCTCTGACTCCCAGCCTCTTCACGGGTTACACCTCATTGGATGGGATGTTTGGCGATATCCCCACAGTGTATCTGACCGTCAACGTGGACGGTGAGGATCTTACGCCCTCGCCAGAGATGGTCACCGTGCCCTATGCGTTCCGCGCCGAGCACGTCAACCGCTTCCCCGCGCCGGATTACGACAGCGGTTGGCAGACGATGTTGTTGCCAGCGCCGCCGGTAGATACCTGTACTACTTTTGACCACGACCTGGGCGGAAACTCTGATAACTATGTTGTGGATTTGCATCAAAGATCAACGTTAGGTATATCGCCAGAAGGCGTGAACCAGAGGGGCTTTGGCGGAGATCATGACGACATTGACGGAGATGTCGGGGTTTGGTGGAGCTGGCTAGATGAGACACGGATCAGGGTGTGCCGCAGGGCAGACGACCAGTACGCTGAGGAAATCCGTATCCGCATCTGGCGGATAGAGTAGGAGGCGCGCCATGAGATACGCAACCACGCGCTGGACCCTCGCGCTGCTCCTGCTGGCGCTGGGCGCTGCCGGCCTGATGTGGACACAGTCGGGCCGCACGGCCCTGGCCCAATCGGGAGGGGGATTTGATCTCTCCTGGCACGTTGTCAGCAGCGGCGGCGGCCCCCTGGCGAAGAGCGCCGGTTTTCAGCTGAACGGAACGGTGAGCCAACCCGGCGTTGGAACCGGATTAGTGAGCGGTGCCAACCGCCAAGTGGGGCCGGGATTCTGGTACGGCATCGGGGGCGACTTCACCGTCTACCTGCCCCTGGTACTGCGGGCCCCCTAGCAGCACTGCGCGCGACCTATAGAACGCCTGAACCTGAGTGGTGGTTGGCTTTCACTAACCACCACTCAGCCCATTGCGCTGTCGCTGCCTATCAGTAGCAAGCTGCGACCTCATCAGTGTTCGCGAGCGCTTCCAGCACCGTGTCGTATTGCGACACTACCTGCCGCCAATCGAAACGCGCCACGGTTGCGTGCAGCTCCTTGCCGATGGCGCGCGCATCTGCCACGTGCTTGAGCGTCCAGCGCAGCCGCGCCACGAGACCGTCGACGTCATCGTAGAGGCAGTCGTCGTGATCTGACACAGGGATTAGATCAGGATAGACCAGACGATTTGGCAGCACCGGAAAACAGCCGCAATATATCGCTTCGATCACCGCAATGCCGAAGAACTCGCGGATAGCCGTGCTGACCACGACGTCAGCCTCCCAGAGCAGCCGAGCGTAGGTCGCCACGTCGGCGCGACCGTAGTGCACCACGATGGGCTTTACGCCGGGGCCGGAGTAGCCGCCGTAGGTCGAAAGCCCTCCTGTGTTGGGCAATGGTATGAGCGTGTCAAGGTCCACACCAACGATGGCTGATACAGTGTTAATCGTGCAGAGTGCGTCGGCGCCATTCTCTTTGGCAGCCTGGGCCACGAACCCGATGTCGGTGACGTTGGACGTCAGCTTGACGACGATGGGTACCGTGGCGACCTCTCGCACCCACGAGACCACCGAGCCGGTCAGGTCAGCGTTCTGACCGATGAATGCACCCATCCCCTTTGAGGGCATCCCGTGCGGGCAGGAGACGTTGAGTTCCAACGCATCCACACCCGCTTCTTGCACGGCTTTGGCTAGGCGCTGCCAGTTTGCCTTGACCGGGGCATCCATAATGCTGGCCCACAGGGG
>DAOTUH010000364.1:0-8286 GCA_034437255.1 Anaerolineae bacterium | reverse complement strand
GGTGATTGGAGCGGTGGGGACACACCTGGATCCATCCCGAACCCAGCAGTTAAGCCCACCAGCGCCGATGGTACTTGGGAGGGGACTCCCTGGGAGAGTAGGTCATCGCCAAAAACACTGTCTTTTTCTGTGCCTATTTGAACCAGGCACCAAATTCTATCTCAGATCACCGCGAAGCAACCCTCGTATCGGTTTAATCTTCTGAGGTGCGCCGCACTTTCGCCGAAATTCACGAGCCGGGGACTCCTAAACCATGCTCGAAGAACTTTGTAGCGCGGTTTGTTTCGATTCGTAAGTGCGTTGCACCTGGACGCTCACAAACCTAAACGGTTGTCAAACCTCTTCTACTCTTGATCTGTGAACATCTTCTATATCGGCAAACCTCTGCAACGTGAGTATGGATTTATTTCGCAGATTCCTCTGTTATCATCGGATTATCTTTATCGCGTATCTTCGTCTTGACCCTCTGCCCATTGATGTTATTATGCTACGTTGGATTATGTCAATGCAGTACTGGAGAGGCGATTTGTCTGTAAGACGTTCATACATCTTCCCTATACTTGTGGCAATTTTGTGTCTGATCGGTTGCCAAGGCACAGAGGGGTATGCGGATGCGTCGGGTGGAACGACCAATCTTGACGGTGCGCCGGCAACGACCTCTCCACAAACCACCGACACACCCACACCGAGCGTCACAGTAGAACCAACAGATACGCCTACGTTAACGCCTACACAGACACCTTCACCAACCCCCACACCTTTTATCTGCCCGCAACGACATGGTAAGCTGATTCGGGAGACGTTGACCAGTAAGGCCATGCAGACCGAAGAGATTCGTTACACGGTCTACGTACCTCCATGTTATTCACATTATCGCGAATATAACTTCCCTGTCCTGTATCTTTTGCACGGTTGGCCCATGAATGAGACGCATTGGGAGAAGCTCGGCATCGTTGAAATTGTGGATGCCTGGATTACGCAAGGGCTGATTGGGCCGCTGATCATGGTTATGCCTGGCGTATCCAATCCTCATGGCATGTATATCAACTCCAGCGGGGGAGATTACTCCTTCGAAGGCATGGTCGTCAACGAGATCGTGCCGCTGATCGACAAGACGTACAGGACCTGGCAAGCACCGGAAGCTCGTGCGATTAGCGGAATCTCCCGAGGCGGCGTGTGGGCGTTGGAAATCGGGTTCCGTCATCCCGATCTCTTTGGCCGGGTAGGTGGACATAGCCCAGCTCTATCCGTGAACTATCCTCTTCCGGTGTATGATCCTTATCGTCTGGTTGAATCCATTGATCCCGCGCAACGTATCTATTTGAGCGCCGGCGACAAAGATTGGGCAAGAGCGGGCACAATCAGGCTCCGTGATCTCTTGCAGGAACATGATTTTGACGTGACGTATAAGGTTCATGAAGGAGCGCACATCGACGATCTGTGGCGCTTGGGGCTGCCCGAGTATTTGCATTTCTATGTTCGAGATTGGCCGCGTTCAGTGGAGGATTTGCCTGTATCCACAAGAAGGGCACCTGTGCCTAAGTCGGACCAGGATTTCGATTGATACTGATCAAACCGCACATCAACACAGACTGCAGGGGAGCGACTAGTCGCTCCCCTGCAGTCTGTGTATACCCTATCGAAGAAAGAATAACAGTAAGCGTTTAGCATTATGAGCAACCAGGTGCAACGCACGTTAGATCTGAAAACTATGAGGGTGCACAGACTTCCCAGGGTCCTTTTTCAACTCTCGGCGCTTTCTTCGTCGTAAGCGCATCGCACCGCTCATAAGACTAAACAGATGAGAACAACAAAAAGCGGGGTTACGCTTACATCCGCTAAGATTCGCGTAACCCAAAATACCCCCTTCAGGACTTAAACCTGAAGCCTTCTGTAGACGATCTCACCTTACCCGCATCTCCAATAACCACTTACGGACCTTGGCGATATCAGCTAAAGCGTTCGCCAGGCTGGGAGAAGGATTTGCGATTAGCTCCTGGTGCACTGGGAGGTCATGCAGTGCCTAAGCCACACTCTTTCTGAGTGCTCTTTGCGTCTTTTGAGCCCGCTGCAAAGCATCAGTGAGGCGCTGGCGTTCTGTATTACGTTCGGCATTTGCTTTCATCTGCCGGAAAAGAGGTGGCTAGCGATCCCGATTAGGGTGATACGCATCAAAGCGAGAAGTAGCGGAAGCGCTGTTAGGATCACGGGCATTGCAGATCAGTACTCCGCCTATCATCAAAGCCGGTGGCTAAAGCCGTGTAGCTAGCTCTGGTTCTTTGTCTGGTCGCAGAGCAGAGAGACACTCTCTCAATTACGTCACTCTTTTCACAGCATTTTGCCAATCTGCGATGTCCTCTTCAACCTGCTCAAGGTCGAGTTGGCAGATGTGGTCACCGTACTTCTCTTCTCACCTCTCCGTGAGAATTTCAGTTGCTCGGGTGCCGATCTCGGTACTGAGTTGGGCGCATGACATTTCCAACTCCGGGAGGGCTTCCAGCCACGCGTGTAAATCCCCGTAACCCTCCACCCACGTTTGAAATGCGGGGCATCGTTTCAAAAGCAGCCATTTTGGTAAAAAGATCGGTTTACACTTTCTGACGAAATCACCTCAACACAGAACGCGAAAACATCAAAAAGTGGCTCTTATAGGCTCAAAACGACCTCTTGAATCGAACTCAAGCCGCACTTTGCTCAGAAGGGGTAGTGAAATCGCTCAAAAGAGCGGAGATTAGCAGATATTGCTGCGAAGAGATCAGCGCAGGCTTTTTGGTTTTGCCAAAGGCTTCAACAACAAGACCAAAACCCTGAAATGTTGCTGTTAAGATGTTTTCCGGGTCACTGGCCTCTCCCAAATTTGTACCTGGATTTGCAGGGTTACCAGCAGTTTATCTAACGGCTACCACTAGATGTGACCGTTTCCGGCGAATTCCAAGAGAGCCAAAAACGATCTCTTATCGGTTTAGAGCCGCGCCATGGTATTAAGGTTCTGGCGTGGTGGAAACCAGCGGCAGGTAGGTGTGATGGCGCCAAGGAACGATTTCCCGGGTCGGGCGCAGCGCCGGATCCCCCAGTAGGTTGAAGGTATCCAGAAGGTCCAGGTGTTGCCCGGCAGCTGCCAGCCTCAGCTTGCCTGCCAGCGCGGCTTCGCCCACCGCCGCCTCATCAACGAAGAGCGCCCGCGCGAAGCCCCGCGCCAGGTGCATGTGGCCCGTGCCGACGCCTAGCCCGCTGGGACCCCAGACTGCCGCCGCGCCGCCGTCGGTCTTGAGCAGCAACGCCGCGTCCAACGTCGGCTCCGGACGGTGAAAGGCGCCGGTGAAACAGGTCATCTCCATCACCAGAGGCAGGCGTGGCCCGTTGCGTAGCTCCACCAGATCGTCCAGGTGAAAGAACCGCTCGGCGGCCCACTGCTGCCAGGAAGCATGCCCGGCGAACTGCATCAGCAGCGCGCCCGCTCTCCAGTCCGCCAGCAACGCTGCGTGGAGCGCGTCCCGATCTGCTGGCGCGCAGTCGCTTTGGCTGGGAGAGGCATCGGCACAGTAGCGGCGGGTGACGTGGAAGGGCGCGTCGACGTAGCTCGCTACGGCGTCGGAGAAGGCGGCGAAGTCCCCGGCGCCGTCCGCGTCGTCGGCGACCAGGACCACGTCCGCGTTCCAGCCACCCGGAAGCGGGTCACGCTCGTAGCTCACGATTTTCTCCACGACGACCTGCGTTTCCTCCGCCGACCGCACCGGCAACCGCCCCACCAGCAGGTCGGGCAGCGCGTCGTCGCCGTCCACGGCGACGTACCGGTTGTCGGCAGCCGTCTCCCCCGCCCAGGGATCGACCTCCGCCAGATAGGGCGGGAGGTAGGTGGGCGGCGATGTGGGTCGGTACTGCCGCGGATCGTAGGTGCCAGCACCCACTAGCAGGACGTAGGTCGGACAGGGGTCCCAGCCAGCGTAGGCGGCGGCGATAAAGGCGCGGATAGCCTCGGGGTCGGGCCGCCCGTCGCCATAGGTGTCGTAGAGGCCCAGGACGTTGATCACGGTGACGGCGAGCCCCTGGTCACGGCGCAGCGCCACCAGCGGATCCAGGCCGGCGGCGAAGTCCGGGTGGGTGATGATGAGCAGGTCGGCCCCCGCCGCGCCACCACTGACGTGTACGCCACCGGGATCCTCGCGCGGGCGGATGCGTTCCGGTCTGCGGATGGCGCGCTCGGCGGTGATGAGGTAACGACGGCTCCCAGCGCTCGGTGAACCTCCGACGGTGACGGTTTGCCCGTCGATCTGCGCCGTCGTCAGCCGCTGCGGGCGCAGCGGATCGGTGACGTCGTAGGCGTGATAGGGTCCCGCTGCAGCCAGGCGCACCGTGGAGGCGCGTCCCGTGTTCCTGTCGGACCGCCGCAGCGCCAGCGGCAGGTAGACGCGATAGGGGCCCGGGACGGCGGCAGGTTCCTCCGGCGGCGCAGCGGCTTCGCCGAAACGCACGCTCTCGCCCACCGCTGCCTGGCTGCGGGCATAGCGGACGGCGAAGGCGTCCAGCCACCCGCCCTCCACCTCCGGGACGGTGAGCGTGAGCGCGTTCTCCCCCCGGCGCAGCGCTCCCGCCGGCAGCGTCAGCGTCTCCGTGACCGCTGTCTGGCCCGTCCAGGTGACGCTCCCCACCGCCGACCCGTTGACCGTGACCTCCCAGCGATGCGAGCCTTTGGTGTAGCCCAGCAGCCAGAGCGTCAATTCGCTTCCCGCCGTCAGTTCCATGTCGTCCAAAGAAAAAGCGTAGGTCGCTCTGGGTTGACCGGGGTGCAGGTAGTCCCAGACCCAGCGGTCGCCGTCGCGACCTGCGGGCAGGGCGCCAGCGAAACGGTCGGGGGTGTAGAGCCGGTTCTCCTCGAAGAGGCGCGTGACCAGCGGCGTCTCCAGCGGCAGGCCTTGAGGATCTCCGCTGCGCGTCGTCATCCGCAGGCCGGGTCCCGCGCCCGCCGTCAGCCGGTAGACGTCCCGCTCGGTCCAGCGGCTGAAGCGCGGCTCGGCGTAAAAGAGCACCGCTTCGCCAGGCCCGAAGATCGCGTCATCGTCGCCCTCCCAGCGATAGGCTACCTCATCGGCGCCCCGGAAGAGACGCAGGTCGTGAGGATCGGCAGCGGTCAGGCTCAGCGGTGCCAGATCCTCGTGGGTGACGCGGTAGAGGCCGGCGTCGGTCACCTCCAGGAAAGCCTCAAGAGCCCCGCCCTGGGGACGGAGGTTGGGGCCCGGCTCAGCCGCCGAGGAAGAGGGGACGACGTGCCGGGGATTGACGACGGCGACGCGCAGCCCCGCCAGCAGGGCGTCGTCGGTGGGGGCGGTAGCGGTGCGGTCGCCCTCCACCGGCGTCCAGGCGACGGCGACGCGGAGATGGCGGGTCACCTGGAGCTGCCCTTCCCGGGGCCAGGCGGGGAAGAAGGTGACGCGGGCCAGCCTCACGCCGCGCACCGTTCCCACCTCCTCCAGCAGTACGGGTTGGGCCGCCGTCGGACGCTCCTCACTTATCGGCGATGGCGTCTCGACCGGCGCAAAAGTCCCGCCCACGGGACGTCCCTGCTTGTCCCGCTGCACGCCGGAAGGCCGTGGCGCCAGGGCCAGGGACGTGAGAAGCGGCTGCAACGTCGTCTTGTCCGCCAACACCTGCAGGTGCGGCGTCGCGTGGGGCGGCAGCGCGATCAACGTGGAGGTGAAGGGCACGCGAGGCCAGCCGGGACGGTGCAACGTCTCATATCCCCCCGCCGCGACGACCGCCGTGCCGTCGTTAGCCGTCAGTATTTTCACGGGGGGCGCCGTCCACGTCAGCAGCACCTGCGCCTCCTCCGAGACGACGTGAAAAGCCGGGGCGTCGGTCACGTCACGCGAGCTGTGGACGGCGACGTTGGGCTGGAAGAAGAGGCTCGACACCAATAAAAAGAGCAGGAGCAGGGGCCCCGACCGCCGGCGCAGCCGGCCCCCTGCTCCTTGCTCTGCAACGTGCATGCTACTGTCGGCGCATCACTAGCGGCAGGTAGACGAAGTTGGAGTGACCTGCCGCATCTACCTGCACGCTCACCGGCCCGTGGAAGGTCTCCAGACCCGCGGCGTCCACGTCCGCCAGCCAGTACCACCACGCGCCGCCCATGGGCGCGGTATCGGAGTAACTGTACGCCGCCCCGGTCCCGTCCTTGGCCTCGCTGGGCACGAAGGTCACCAGACTGGCCCGCGTGCGGTCCTCGACCGGCGCACGGTAGAGGTTGAAGCCGAAGTTGTCGATCTCCACTGCCGTAGCCCACGCCAGCTGCACCGTCGAGCCGCTCACCCCATCGAGGCGGAAGTAGAGCAATTCCACAGCCGTAGGCACGTCCACGATGGTCTCGGCATCGTCGTCCTCGTCTGCGGGGTTGTCGTGGATATCCACGGCGTCGGTGACTACCGCTGTGTTGGTGGTCTGGGTGATATCCTGCATCACAGTGAAGATGGTGGTGAGGTGGAAGACCTCGCCCGGCAGTAGATTGTGGTCGAAGCCGTGGGGCGCCGGCCCGGTCAGATCGAGCCAGACCACCTGCCCGCCGACGTTGTCCACCGTATCCGGCTGTGCCGGGAAGGCTTGGGCGAAGTGGAGATCATTGGCGTCGTAGAGGTCGTAGAGCGGCAGCACGTCGATCTCGCTGATGCCCACGTTGGTGATGGCGATGGTGAAAGTGACGTAGTTGGGCGCCACGTCGTCTTGATCGTAGGCTACCAGCTGCTTGCTGAGCGCGACCGCCGGGTCCTGGATGGAGATGGGCACGTCGTCGGTGTCGGTGATGACGCCGCCGGGATGCTCGCCCTCGACCACGGCGGTGTTCCAGTAGGTGCCGATAGTGATGCCTGGCGACACGGTGACGGCGAAGCTGACGGTGAGTCGGTCACCCGGCGCCAATGCACCCAGGTCTTGCCAGATCAACAGCGGTTCGGCGACGACGTCCGGGTCGGCGGGCTCGCCGGAGCCGACGACGTAGTGGAAATCCTCAGGCAGCGTGTCGGTGAGCGTCAGGGGGTCGAAGGTTACGGCGCCGGTGTTGGTGATGGCGATGACGTAGGTGAAGGGCATGTTGGGCACCGCCGCCCCCGGCAGGACAGTCTTGACCAGCTCCAGTCCTGGCACCAGCGGCGCCGTGGTCTCGTCGTCGGTGTTGTCCCCGGGGTTGTCGTCGGGTGTGTCGGAAGCCACCACGACGAAGTTTGTGAAGGGTTCGGTGACCCAGGGTTGGACCTGGACGGTGAGCGTCAGGTCGTGGCTCTCGCCGGGCAACAGCGTGCCCAGCGCCCAGACTACAGTGTCGGGCGCAATGTAAGTATGGGCCGGCACGGCGCTCACGTAGACCACCTCCGCCGGGAGCGTATCGGTGACGAGCACGTTCTCCGCTGTGCTAGGGCCGGCGTTGGCGACGCGTAGCGTGTAGGTGAGCAGCGCACCGGGCACGACGGGATCGTGGCTGTCGGATTTGACGATGCTCAGGTCGGCCCGCGCTTCGGTCGGCGTCTCGACGTCGTCGGTGTCCGTGAGGTTGGTGCTGTCGCTGATGAGGACACGGTTATGTAGCGTCGATCCGGTTGGTGCCGTGGGATCGACATCCACGACCAGCGTCACTGCGCCGGCAGCGGGCGGGATCTGCGGGCCCAGGCTCCAGGTGACGACGCCGTCGCTTTCGCCGCAGGGGGCACCGCTACACGTCTGGAAGGTGACGCTGGCGGGGAGCGTGTCGGAGAGGGTGACGTCGAAGGCCGGCTCGTTGCCCGTGACCGCCCAGTTGATGGTGTACGTAAGTGCTTCGCCGGGCACCGCTACCGTCGGTGTGGCCGACTTGCTCACGCTGAGCGCGTGGCTGCTGCCGACGGGCGTCGTTACGGTGTCGGTGTCGGTGATGTCCTGCGTGTCGGTGATGAGGCCCACGTTGACGATCTGCGTGCCGCTGACGAGCGTGCCGTCGACCCGGACGACCAGCGTCGTCGTGCCGGTCATGGGCGGCTCGATGGAACCGAGGTGCCAGACGACCGGGCCGGTGCCGCCCTGAGGTGGTGCGTCCAGTGTGGTCGGTGTGGCGGACCAGAAGGTGGTGTTGGCGGGCACCGTGTCGCTGAGCGTGACGTCGGGCGCGACACCGTCGCCGGTGATGGTGTAGGCCAGCGTGTAGGTCAGCAGCTCGCCCGGTGTGGCGCTGACCGCGTCGACGGATTTGGTCAGCGTGATGTTGTGGCGGCTCTCCACGGTGTTGGTCACCGTGTCGCTGTCGGATTCGCCGTCGGTATCGGTGATGAG
>DAOTUH010000363.1:0-16075 GCA_034437255.1 Anaerolineae bacterium | reverse complement strand
TCAGGGCAGGCTTCCGGGCAAAAACGGCCCTTCGCTCGGAAACTTGTCCCAAACGCAGTGGGGATGACACCTCCCCACCACCCTGCGGAATCCAAAAAAGCCGAAAATTAAGATACTGGTAAATTTTTTGATATAGGTTGGCTTTCTTATTCATAAAAATATAAGCAACTTAAATATCTTGGTGACTGTCCGACCTTTGCGTCTTTGCGTGAGGCACAACCCTCGCCACGTACCTGCCGCGATACGCTTCTGCCAACCGGCATCGACCGAAAACTCGGCCAGCTGCTCATCGGTGATGTGCTCGAAGCTCTCCGCGTACAAATTGACGCCCGTCTCCGGCGCGTACGCGCGCACGCGCCGTCGGAAATTGTACAGTGTCCGCAGCGTGAAGACCTCCGCTCGCAGGTCATCCAGGCCCAGCGTATGGCGCACTTGCAGGTCAAAGGCTACGTGTTCCATCAACTCTGCGTCACTCCAGCCCAAGCCGCTCTTGAGAATCTCCACGTCCATCAATACATTGACCTGTATGGGGCCGCGACGCTTCATCGTCACTGTACAGTTCCTTGGAAATCTGGCAAAAGTCTTCGTGATAAAACGTGTCGGTCCAGGAATCCTCCAACTTCTGGCGCAAGGTCTCGGGCAGCCACCGGAGACCGTCAAAGAAACTCTGTTGCCCGTGGGTGTCGTTGGTTCGGAACATAATCTACTCGCTCGCAGGTAGATAGCCGTGAACGTTGCTATTGTAGCTGAAAGACGAATTTTGACCAGCTGGACGCCCTTTTTCAGTAGAGTCAACGTTGTAGGAGAACACCGTTGAGATCACTCGCCCTCCCTCCTTACACCGGGCAAAGAAGCATTTCCAGGGCGGCGTAGACGCAGTAGGCGGGCTTCTGTCACGTTTGCCACGCGCATCAACCCCATCTTCGTTTGCCTTGATCACGTCTAAGTACGTTCTGGGGTAGCGAGGACGGTTCTGGTAGCCGATTTGCTTCGAAATTTCTACTCCACCGTTTTCTTGCGACAGCGTTGAACTATGCTACAATTAGCGGTTGAATGAGTTATCTACACGTGGAGGATTTCGAATGGGCAAAGACAAAAAAGTTTGGCACGCATTAGAGAAGGAAGAAGCGCTCCAGGAATTGGAGAGTGATGCCGATGCGGGCCTTTCTTCAAATGAAACCGAGCAGCGTTTAGAGACGTACGGATACAACGAGCTCCAGGAACGTCCCCCTACGCCCTTATGGCAGCGCATCATCGCGCAGTTGAGCGATTTTATCGTGATGATCCTTATCGTCTCGGCGGTGATCTCTGCGCTTATGGGCGACGAGATCGAAGCCATTGTGATTATGGCCATCGTGGTGCTGAACACGGCCATCGGCGTGATCCAGGAGAGCAAGGCAGAGGAGGCGCTGGCCGCGCTCAAGAAAATGGCCGCGCCCGACGCCCACGTCATCCGTGACGGACACCGGGTGACGGTGCCTGCGCACGAGCTGGTGCCCGGTGATATCGTACTGCTGGAGGCGGGCAATATTGTACCCGCCGACGTACGGCTGATCGATAGCGTAAATCTCAAGGTCGAAGAGGCGTCCTTGACCGGCGAATCCATGCCGGTAAACAAGCACGCCGACGAGGTCTTGCCGGAGGACGCATCGCTGGGAGACCGCCACAACTGCGCCTACATGAGCACGTTGGTCAGCTACGGGCGTGGCAAGGGCGTGGTCACAGCCACCGGCATGCAGAGTGAGATCGGCAAAATCGCCGAGATGATTCAGTCAGTAGAAGAGGAACAGACGCCGCTGCAGCGCAAGCTGGATCAAGTGGGAAAGACGCTGGGTATTGCCTGTCTGGCGATCTGTGGCGTTATTTTTGTTGTGGGCCTGGCCCGTGCTTTGTATTTAGGAGATCCCTTGACCTTTGAGTTAGTCCAGGAGTTCTTCATGCTCGCCATCAGTTTGGCGATTGCTGCTGTGCCTGAGGGCTTAGCCGCCGTCGTCACCATCTGTCTCGCCTTGGGGATGCAGGAGATGGTCAAGCGCCACGCCTTGATCCGCCATCTTCCGGCTGTCGAGACGCTGGGTTCTGCCACGGTCATCTGCTCCGATAAGACCGGTACGCTGACCCAGAACCAGATGACGGTCGTCAAGATCTACACGGCGGGCCGCGAGTATGAGGTGAGTGGACGGGGGTACAGTCCGCGGGGAGGTTTTACCCATAACGGGAAGTCGGTCGATCCTCACGAGGACAAACTGCTGCGTGAGGCGCTTTGGGCCGGCGCCCTCTGTAACGACGCGGTCCTGGAGACCGGCCACGAGAAGAGCGATAGCAATTACCGCATGGTCGGCGATCCCACTGAGGGCGCTATGATCGTGGCTGCGGCCAAGGCGGACTACTGGAACAGCGATCTTGAAGAGCGCTTCCCGCGCGTTTCCGAGATCCCCTTTGACTCTGCGCGCAAGCGGATGACGACTATTCATAAATGGGATACGGACCGCGACGGGACCTTTGTGCTGGATGGGCGCGAGCACCTGGCGTTGGTCAAAGGCGCGCCGGATATTGTGCTGGAGCAGTGTTCCCACGTCCAGACCTTCGACGGTGTGGAGCCGCTGACCGCCGAGAAACGAGATGAGATTCTCCAGGCGAATGTGGACATGGCCTCGCAGGCGCTGCGTGTGTTAGCCGTGGCCTACCGCCCGCTGGATGAAGTGCCCGAGGAACCCAAGCCCGAGGAGGTCGAGCGCGATCTGATCTTCATCGGCCTGGAAGGGATGATCGATCCCGCGCGCCCCGAGGTGATCCCGGCGGTGCAAAAGGCGCGCGGCGCCGGGCTGCGAACCATCATGGTCACCGGTGACTACGCGGAGACGGCGAAGGCCATTGCGCAAGAGATTGGGATTCTGCGCCGGGGCGGCGAGGTGATTTCGGGCAAGGAACTCGAGCGCATGAGCGACGAGGAACTTCAGCAGGGAATTGAGGACGTGGATGTTTTCGCGCGCGTCGCGCCGCACCACAAGGTGCGCATCGTCGAAGCGCTGCGAGAGCGTGGGCACGTCGTCGCCATGACGGGCGACGGCGTCAACGACGCGCCGGCGCTCAAACGGGCCGACATCGGCGTGGCCATGGGCATCACGGGCACGGACGTCTCCAAGCAGACGGCGGACATGGTGCTCACCGACGACAACTACGTGTCCATCGTCAGCGCCATTGAGCAGGGCCGGATTATCTACTCCAACATCCGCAAGTTTGTCTACTTCCTGATCTCCTGTAACTCGGCGGAGATCGCCATCATCTTTATCGCCACGCTGCTGGGCTGGGACACGCCCTTGACGGTGATCCAGCTGCTGTGGCTCAATCTCTTGAGCGACGGCGCGCCGGCGTTGGCCCTGGGTCTGGAGGAAGGCGAGCCGGATCTGATGGAACGTCCGCCGCGTCCACCGGAAGAACCGGTGATCAACCGGGAGATGGTCTCCGGCGTAATTGTTCAGACCATCGCCATCGCCGGTACTGTCTTGCTCGCCTACTGGCGCGGCATGTACTACTTCGCCCCGGAGATGGGCACCGATCCCGCGCAGACGGCGCAGACCATGGCGTTTGTGACGCTGGTGCTTTCGGAGCTGGCGCGTGCTTATACAGCGCGCTCGGAGCGCTACCCGCTGCTCAAGATGGGCGTCTTCAGCAACAAGTACATGCAGTACGCCGTCGGCTTCTCCGTTGCGCTTCTTCTGGTCGTCGTCTACGTACCGGCGCTCCAGCCGATTTTTGACACTATCCCGTTGGAATGGGATGAGTGGTTGGAGATGCTGCCGTTGATCTTTATCCCGTCCATCGTTGCCGAAGTCCAGAAGTGGGTAGCGCGGATGGCGGATGAGCGGCTGGCGCCGGCGGCTTCCTCGTAGAGGCATAATGGCTGACGACGACGCATCATTTACACGTTTAGAGCCTCCTGACCGCGTGTTTTCGAGCGGAGCGGCCTTCTATGCCGCTCCGCTTCTTCTATTCTTGGCTGCCCTGAAAAAGGGCAGCCAAAGAAAAACATGGGGTATATGGTGTGGTTGTGCTCTAAGCACAACCACACCATATAGTATCCCTCGACTCTACTGAAACCTTTTTCAGTAGAGTCATTCTTGGTTGTCCCTTGACGGATAACGTACCAACCTGTTTGTGGGGATGTTTAGTAATCCATATCAGAATCGCATTGAGGTGAAAAAGAGATGAACAATTTACGACGCTTGGTGTTGGATGTGTTGAAGCCCATGGATCCCAGTATTGTGGAATTATCTCAAATACTGGCGGAGTTGGAGGGGGTGGAAGGCGTAAATATCTCCATTTATGAGATCGACCGGCGCGTCGAGAATGCCAAAGTCACCATTGAGGGATCGCGGATTCCTTACGAGGTTGTGGTAGAGATGATTGAGAATAACGGCGCCAGCATTCACTCCATCGACGAGGTGGCGGCCGGCAAGATCCTCATTGATGACGTGGATACGCCACAGGACTGATCTAGACAAAGCTCCAGCATACAGGGATTTCGAAGCGAAACGGCTGGCGGAAACGCTTTCTATACCATAGAACCTGCGTAGACGAAAGCAAGGCAAGCGAAGCTGGGGTTGATACCGGAGACCAACTGTTGCGTCTGAGCCACCCTGGAACTGCTTCGTTTGCCCATACGTCAGGGATGTTACCAAGCATCCCTGACGTTAATATCCCCCAGTCGGCTCTCTGCTTTCCCCAAAATAGAAGCCTGTGGCTGGCTATCCTAACTTTGGTATAATGCCACTGATATGGAAAAAACAATCGAAGCTCAAGACAGGACATCGTGGATCGCAACCTGGCAGGCGGGATGGGCCTGGATGTCATTGCCTATCGTCTCTTTCCTCGGCGGGACCTGGGTCTTTGGCGAGCCTCTAGCTGAGCTCTCATCGACAGCGCTGGCGCTGGCCCTCGTACTCGGCGGCTGGATGCCGCTCTGGCGCGCGCTCACCACCACGGATTGGAAGATGCCGCTGCGCCGGTGGCGCACGTGGCAGGAGCAGGCGCCATTGCCGCGCTGGCCATATCTCCAATCGGGGACGCCCGGTGCCGCCATACACCGCGCCCTGGGACAGGCACGGTCCTGGTGGCGCGGCGTCGGGGCGCCGGTGCTTGCCCGACCGCTGCGGGCCGTGCTTTCGGCAATGGTACTGAGCCTGCTGCTCGGCGCAGTCCTGGGACGGACGGCCTTGCTGTTGAGCGCGCTGCTCTTGGCCTGCGCAGAACTGGCCGCGCTCTGGCATGAAGGAGCGGGGCGCGTCGGCACAGGATGGGAAGCGTTGGGCTGGGTCGGGCTACCCTGGCTGCTCGGCGCATCTCTCGGCGGACCCATCGCGCTTATAGGCTGGCTCTCGGCGCTGGTCGTGACTGTGCTGGTAGGATTCCAGGCATTGACCAGTCCTTTGGCTTTGCTGGGGCCGCTAGTCACCTCGGCTTTCTTACTCTGGCAGGGCCATGCCCTGGCCGTCGGCGGCGTGCTGCTGCTGGCCTTCCCCAGCTGGCTGCTTCTGCTCGATAGCATCAGGCCCGCCCGATATCGCCGTGCCGTCGCGCTTTGGCTCCTGCTGATGCTCTTGCTCATCGCCGGTGCGCTTCGATGACCTGGGCGTTGATTGCCGTTGGCATTGTCCTGGTGCTGGCGCTGCTCTACTGGCAACTGGTCATCGCTGAGGGCGCGTATCTCGGCCCCAAGGCTGTGACGCTGCTCTACGACTGGTCCGCCGGGTCGTACAATAGCATCAAGCAGTTCCAGAAGCGATACGAGCGCTTCTTCTTGGGCGAACCGCTGGCCCGGGCACTGGCCCAGATCCCCGATCCACTGGTGCTAGACGTGGCAACGGGCACGGCGCGGCTGCCTCGCACGCTCTTCGACGACGGGGATTTCCAGGGGCATGTCATCGGCCTGGATTACTCCCGTAAGATGCTGCACGAGGCCGCTCGCATGACTACGCCCTGGTCGGAAAACATCACCTTCGTCTGGAAGGACGCCCGCGACCTGCCCTTTCCCGACAATACCTTCGAGGCGGTAACGTGCCTGGAGGCGCTGGAGTTCATGCCCAATACGGAACAGGCGGTGCGCGAACTAGTTCGCGTCCTGCGCCCCGGCGGTATCCTGTTGACGACCAATCGTATCGGCACCCTCGCGTCGTTCCTGCCAGGTCACACCCAAGATAAGGCGTCCTTTGAGGCACTGCTGCGTTCCGCTGGCCTGGAGATGGTCCGCACGCGCGTCTGGCAAGAGGATTACGACCTGGTCTGGGCGCTGAAATCCGGCGTGATGACGCGCACGTCGACACAACGCTCAGCGGGCGATGTGCTGCGATGCCCCCAGTGCGGCAGCGCGTTGGTGCCCACATCGGAGTCCGTCCTCTGTGAGCGGGAGCACGCCTTTGCTATCGGAGAGGACGGTGTGATCGAGTTGGAACATCAGGTGGAGGGTGCATGAGTTTGAAAGCAATTATCACAGCAGTCGCGCAAGACCTATCGCTGGAACGCCATCGTGTTGCGGCGGCCATCTCGCTGCTGGACGACGGCAACACGATCCCCTTCATCGCCCGGTATCGCAAAGAGGCCACCGAAGAACTGGACGAGGCGCAATTACGGCGGATTGAGGAGCGGCTGAGCTATCGCCGCAAGCTGGAGGATCGCCGGGAGACGGTACTGCGTAGCATGGTGGAACAGGACGTGCTCACGCCGGAACGCAAACAAGCCGTGGAGGCAGCGGACACGCTGCAGCGGCTGGAGGATCTCTACCGGCCCTTTAAGCCCAAGCGTCGCACTCGGGCGACGATGGCCCGCGAGAAAGGGCTGGAGCCACTGGCCGAACGCATCCTGGAGCAGGCGCTGGAGGGCAGCCGCGAGAACATAGCGCGCTCCTTCTTGAGCGCCGAAGTGCCGTCCATCGAGAAGGCCTACGCCGGCGCGCAGGACATCGTGGCCGAGACCATCGCCGATCATCCCGAGGTGCGCGAGGCCATCCGCACCCTGGCGCAGCGCCGGGGTGCGCTCCGCGTGCATAATTATGACGCGAAAGAGGACCCGCAGGACACGTACCAGATGTACCAGAACTTCTTCAGCGACGCCCGGAGGATGAAACCGCACCACACGCTGGCGCTCAACCGCGCCGAGCGCGAGGGCGTCCTCAAGATCGTGCTGGAGATCCCGGAGCAGGAAGCGCAGGGCATCCTGGCCCGCCGCTTTCCCACCGACTACGGCAGCCCGCTGGCCGACGATCTGCTGGCAGCGCGGCAGGACGGCTACGCCCGGTTGCTCTTCCCCGCCATTGAGCGGGAGATCCGCAGCGCGCTCACCGGGCGGGCCAACGAGCACGCCATCGGCGTTTTCGCCACCAACCTGCGCTCGTTGCTGCTGCAGCCCCCGCTGCGCGGCGAGACCGTGCTCGGCATCGATCCCGGCATCCGCACCGGCTGCAAGGTCGCCGTGGTCGATCCCACGGGCAAGGTGCTGGCGACGTCCACGATCTACCCCGACCGCGACGAGCAGCGCGCCCAAGCCAATCTGCTCCGGCTCATTCAGCGGCTGGACGTTACCGTGATTGCCATCGGCAACGGCACCGCCAGCCGCGAGACGGAGATGCTGGTCGCTGATCTGATCCGCAGCGAGTACCTGGAGACAAAGTACACGATCGTCAGCGAGGCGGGCGCTTCGGTTTATTCAGCGTCTCCGCTGGCGCGCCGCGAGCTGCCCGATTTGAACGTCTCGCTGCGCGGCGCGGTCTCCATCGCCCGGCGCCTGCAGGACCCACTGGCAGAGCTGGTGAAGATTGATCCCAAGTCCATCGGCGTGGGCCTCTACCAGCACGACGTAAACCAGAGCGCGCTGGGCAGAGCGCTGGACGTGGTGGTGGAGTCTGTGGTCAACCAGGTGGGGATCGACCTGAACACGGCATCGCCGGCACTATTACAGTACATCTCCGGCATCGGACCGAAGACGGCGGAAGCCATCGTTGATCATCGAGACGAGCACGGGGCGTTCTCAACCCGCTCGGCGTTGCTAGACGTCGCCGGCATCGGACCTAAGACCTTCGAGCAGGCCGCCGGCTTCCTACGCGTGCCCAACGGCGACGAGCCGCTTGACAACACACCCATCCACCCAGAGAGCTATGATGTGGCCCAAGCCGTGCTTGCCAAGATGGGGTTGCCGCTGGGCGATCCGCAGTTAAGTCGTCGTTTAGCCGCGCTTCGGCAGGACGTCGATCTCGACCAGCTGGCGGAGGAGTTGGGCACGGGCCGTCCCACGCTGGAGGATATCCTGGATGCGCTGGCGCGACCAGGACGCGATCCCCGCGACGCGCTAGAAGGGCCGGTGCTACGCGGCGACGTGATGACCATGGACGATCTACGCGAGGGCATGCGCCTACGCGGCACCGTGCGTAACGTCGTCGACTTCGGTGCCTTCGTCGATATCGGCGTCAAGCGCGTCGGTCTCATCCACATCAGCAACCTGAGCAGCGGCTACGTCCGCGATCCGCACGACGTGATCTCCGTGGGCGACGTGGTCGAGGTCGAAGTCATCAGCATCGATCTGCAGCGCGGGCGCATCGGCTTACGGCGGGTGGAATAAGCCGTTAAACTCTCATACCCTTCCACGTCCCCCCATCATGAATAACATAATGACGCCAGCGTTCTTGTTCCACATAAGCCACGATTCGCTATCCTGTGAATCCCTTGAGAAGAGTTCTGATTGAGATATCTTCAGCGCAGATGTGAATTGGACTTTGGACAAATGCTTGTCTTCTCTAGCTTTGGCCATTTTGTATCTACCCGTAGGAGTTTGCTTTTCACAAACCTCTGAGTAACTTAACAGCACGTCACGTTGCTTCAAGCGGATCGCTAGCTCCGCGACTTCAACGGACACCGCCCAACACACGGGATAAGTAGGTACCCATGGTACAAATCCCTACGGGTAGTGGTGGTCGTTGCGCCAAGGTTAGATTGTCCAAAGTCCAATACCGAGGTCCCGTATGAAACTCACACGCGAAGAACAAGCATGGCTGGCCGGCGACGGTGGGAAAGCGCTCAAGCGTGCCATGGAAATCATCGTCGCCTTGGGCAAGATCTACGGCGCCAAGCGGTTGATCCCCATGGTCAGCGTCCAGATCTCCGGCGTATCCTACCGCAACCTCGGGTCGCCGGGCCTGGATTTCCTGCAGCGCTGGGTCGAAGACGGCGCCCGCGTCCGCGTGCCCACCACACTTAACCCCGCCGCCATGGATCTGGCCGACTGGCGCGCCCAAGGCTTCGATGCTAAGTTCGCGGCCCAACAGCACGCCGTCATCGACACCTTCCGGCGCATGGGCGTCGAGGAGGGCCATCCCTGTCCCACCTGTGCGCCCTATCTCATCGGGAACGTGCCCGCCATGGGCGAGCACATCGCCTGGGCCGAATCGTCGGCCGTCTCCTACGCCAACAGCGTGCTGGGCGCGCGCACCAATCGTGAGGGCGGGCCGGGAGCCATCGCCGCCGCCCTCACCGGTCGCACCGCCGCCTACGGCCTGCATCTGGACGCCCCGCGCCGTGCCACCCTTCACATCCAGGTGAACACGCCTGTGTGCACCCGTTCCGACTATAGCGCGCTAGGCGCCATCGCCGGCAAAGTCGCGCGCAACCGCGTGCCCTACTTCTCCGGCTTGCCGGTCCGGCGAAGTGACCGGCACTGGGAAGAGAATCTCAAAGCTCTGGGCGCCGCCATGGCTGCAACCGGGGCCGTCGCGCTTTACCACATCGCCGACGTGACGCCGGAGGCCCGCGCTCAATCCATGCTCGCGCCCGAGGCCGAGACGCTGACCATTATCGACCTAGCGCCGGGCTACGCCATGCTCAGCGATCCCGTCACCGAGATCGACCTGGTCTGGTTCGGCTGTCCCCACGCCTCGCTGGTCGAAATCGCACACATCGCCGAACTACTGCGCGACCAGACCCTAGCGACCCCGCTCTGGGTCACCTGCGCGCGGCCCGTCAAAGAGGCCGCCCGCAGCCTGGAACTGGCGCCTGTCATTGAGGCGGCGGGTGGGCGGCTCGTCGCCGATGCCTGCATGGCCATCGCGCCCGTGCGCGACCTGGGCTTCGAGACCGTGGCGACGGCCTCGGCCAAAGCCGCCTTCTACCTGCGAAACCTGGCCGGCGTCGCGGCGCGCTTCGGCACCATCGCGCAGTGCATCGAGGCGGCCATTCGTGGGACGTGGAGCGTGGCATGAGCGAGCAAAATCCCCGGCGCGATGATGCGGATCTCGTATTAACCGGCCGGGTCATCAAGCCCGGCGTGGCCACAGGCGAGGCCCTGGTCTCCCGAGAGCCCATCGGCTTCCTGGGCGGCGTGGACGGGGAGACCGGCCTCGTCACCGAGCGGGGCCATCCTTTAGAGGGCCAGTGCGTGGCGAAAAAAGTGCTCGTCTTTCCCACCGGCAAAGGCAGTACCGTGGGCTCCTACATCCTCTACCAGCTCGCCGCCAACAAACTGGCGCCGGCGGCCCTACTCAACGCGGAGAGCGAGCCTATTGTCGCCGTGGGCGCCATTATCGGAGACATCCCCATGGTGGATCATCTTCCCATCGCACGTATCAAGACCGGAGACTACGTGCGCGTGGAGGACCAACGGGTGTGGGTCTGGACCTCCGAGGTTTCCCGCGCCCAAGAGGATGGCCGCTAGAGAAAGCAACAGCGGCGATGCCATACATAACTCACGCAGGATTGCATGCATATCTAAAATCAGCAATACTAAACCCTTGACAACGTGCTCGAAATCCCTTATAATAAGGCCAGAGAGTAAAGCTCTCGGAACAACCGAAAGCGTCAAAAGACGAGAAGATCGATAGGGTGAAATCGTCAACGGAGGTTCCGAGAGTTTTTTTGTTGCCTCGCCAGACCCCCATCCCTTGCCTCACCTGAAAAAAGGTTGTGCCTCCTTATGAATTTCCTTTGCGTTCTTGGCGCCTTTGCGTGAGGTTGATGATTGACTTCACTGAAATAACTGGGAAAACTCGGATTTTCTGGAACTTGACACTACATGTAGATTTTTCGTAACCAAAATCACTAGATGTAGGGGGTAAACTACTAAAACTCCGAGTTTTGGACCTTTTTTCAGGGCAGCCATGGTTATTTCAGTGACGTCATCCCTTTGATTCTTAAAGCCTGCATCCCATCGTTATTCCAAGTGAAATGCTGGGTTTGGCGCGGAGCTAACGGCGCCAGAGACAGAACCCCGACTCGCTCCAGGCAAGTAACCAAGCACACCCTATATAGAATTGCGCACACGACACAAATGAACACCTCCATCTGATTTGGTAAGCAGCCCAAACGAGTACTTAAGGACGCTACCAGGGCCGTTGGCCGACCGTCCACCTGCGTGGACGGGATCTCGCGTCGACACAGGTCGACGCTCGGCGCGACCCACGGCCATCGGGCCGTTGGGCCAGGGCCGTCAGGTTACCACCGGCTGATAAGACGCCATGCACGTTCATCAATTGACGCTTGACAAAGCACTGCGCGTGTATCGGCTATATTGGCCATAAGACGAGTGTTGCCGGATTGGGTCTTTGGCCTATCGACGTTTCGCACTCGCTATGCTCAAAGATCACCCTCAACACGTTTGCATAGGGCTGTGCTTTTCGGCGCCTATGTGGTCACTAGCAAAAATTCTGTCGCTCCGACCGAGGTCTCGCTGGTGTGCCACCCCGCTCTCGTCGGTGGACAGGGACAGCGCGGTCTCGAACCAGGGTGAGGTGCCGACGGCTGCCATCAGAAACACGTCAGCAAGGTGTAACTGAGCGCGAGGACGCCAGTATTCGCGATGACGCAAGCCGCGGTCAGAGCATAGTGGCGTGGCTGGAATCGCAGTTGGTGATTCAGGCGGTGCGCGTGCGGGTGATGGAGCGAGGGGACAGAGCCCTGGGTAAGAAACGTTTCAGCCAAGTGGTTGCGTGAGAGCCCAGAGTATGCACAGAGAGTCCGACCTCACTTTCGGAAAACACATTTCTTATTCTGCCATCTCACGTGTATTGGGAGGTGCCCGCTGAAGTCTCGGATCTAGCGATCCGCTCGAAGCAACGTGAAGTGATGCTAAGGCCCTCAGGGGAGCTTTGGCCCAAATGTGGGATGGCGAGTTCAGACAATTAATATTCTGAATCAGTCGGCGGACTCCCTGAGGCACATCCCGCATGAAGAAGCCGGGGCTAGATATGATAGAGGAGAGCATACTGGGTTATCTGAGTGTCTGGGGTGCGTGCTCAGTGGTGTTTTTCCCACGCCCTCACAATCTGGACATGCGCCGCTACGTTGTTCAGAAACGAGTCCCGGAGTTCTGGGCTCGATATCTTGGCCGCGTGTGCCTGCACACGCTGATAGGCCGTGTCCAAGATCTCTCCAGCCTGGGGGTGCCGATTGGCTCGCAAAACCCGGTAGCAGGTCCAGTACACCAACGACGTCTCCAGCGCACCATCCAGGGTCTCATTTTCTAGATAGCGTACGATCTCTTCGGCGTGCGCCTGGGCCTGGTCGCTCTTGCCCTGCAAGAGCGAGAGGTGGGCCAGACGGCTGACGATCTCCATCGCCAGGCCGTGCTGCTCCAGATCACGGCGCAGAATGAGCGCCTGCTGATATGAACCGGCTGCTTCCTCGAGCGATCCCAGTTTGACCTGTGCATGTCCCACGAAGGTTAGCGCATACGCCTGAACTTCGGGGCTGCCGAGGTCTTCAGCGATGGCCAGGGCACGCTGACCTCGATCCAACGCCTCTGAAAAGCGGCCTAGATCGTGGAAAAGCAGGCTTTGAAAGCCGGTGATCATGCTTTCTCCCCACCCATCATCAATTTCCCGTTTAATCTCTATCGCTTCTGCGTAATACGCGCCGGCCTGTGCAAAATCGCCCAGCGACCAATGGACAATTCCCAGATTGCCCAACGTGTTGCTCTCTCCCCACAGGTCACCGATATCCCGGCTGATACGTAACGCCTGCTGATAATAATCCAGAGCGTCAGTGTACTCCCCATAATCTAGCGCCATCATGCCAAGATTGTTGAGGATCCAGCCTTCCCGCTCGCGATTGCCCACTTCGTGCCGGAGAATATCCCACGACTCTTCGAAGTAGGCCTTGGCCGCTTTGAAATTACTTTGCTCGTATACCGTGAGCCCCAGGTTGCCCAGCGCCAGGCTTTCGCCGAAGCGATCGCCAAGTTCACGCCGGATGTGCAGCGTCTGGGCGTAATAATCAGAGGATGTGGCGTAATCCGCCAGATAAAAATAAACCGCGCCCAGCTGGCTTAGACTGTCGGCCTCCAATTGGCGCAGTTGCGCAGCCCGAGAAAGAGCGAGCGCGCGCTTGAGCAGGTCTTTGGCTTTAGCGTAGTCCCCCTGGCGATTGCTGATGAAAGATAGACTGTTGAGAGACGCAACGAGGGCCGCGGTATCCTCAAACGCCTGTAGGCCTTTCAAACTGGTCTGCAGCAGCGCTTCTGCCTCTTCATACCGTCCTAAATGACCCAAAAATGTGCCCCGGCGGGCCGAGAGGCGGTGAATGATATGTAGTACGGAGTCCGGGAGGGGGCTGATCTGACTTAGTTTTTCGATAGCCTGCCTGAAAACGGTATCACCTTCCTGGAACCAACCGCATAGGCAGTAAAATTGGGTGAGTCCTTCCAAAGCCCGCCTGATCGCTGAGATTTTCTCGTGATCCACAGCCCAATCCCAGGCCACACGGATGTTTTCGATCTCGCTGCTGAGGAGTTCGCGCGCTTGATGTTGGGCGCCACCGGTCAGGTCGTCTTCCATATCCTGCAATAACGTACAATAGTAGTCACAATGCCGCTCCTGTGCGCTGAGCGCAGCGGCTGGATCAAGGGCCAACTTCTCCTTTGCGTAATGGCGTACAAGGTTGTGCTGGACGTAGCGCGTCACGGGTGTAGCGCGCTCGTAGGTGACCCGCTGGAGCATGGACTTGTCCACCAGGGCAACCAAGGTGGAGAACGACGTATCCGCTACCCGGAGCGCGGCTTCGCGATTGAAGCTTCCCCGAAAGACAGTCAGCCGTTGCAGAGTACGCTGTTCCCCGGCCGTGAGCGTCTTCCACGAGTATTCAAAGACCGCCCGGATGCTGCGGTGGCGTTCGGGCACCCCGTGCGCCGACGAGCGCAAAAAGTCCAGATCCTCCTGAATCTCCTGGGCGATCTCCTGGCAAGAGAGCACCCGCAGCCAGCTGGCCGCCAGCTCGAGCGCCAGCGGCACGCCCGCGACCAGCCGGCAGACGCGGGCGACGTAGGACCGGTTGGCTGCGTCAAGGGAGAAATCGGGGCGCCAGCGACGGGCGCTCTCGGCAAAGAAGTGCACGGCGTGGTATTGCTCCAGCTCCTCCATGCAGCCGTCTTGAGGATATTCAAATGCCTTGACGTTGAACAGCCACTCTCCCGGTGCGTCTAACGGCTTTTGAGAGGTGGTCAGAACCCGCACGTCGGCCGCTTGTTGCAATAGATTGACGATCAGCCCGGCCCCCTGCAGCAAGTGCTCGAAATTGTCCAGCACCAGGAGCACCTCTTTTCGTTTCAGGTAGGCGTTCAATTGAGCCTGAAGATTTTCGCCCGACCGAAAGTGGAATCCCAGCGCCTGCGCCAGGGCGATGGGCAACGCTTCTGGCGAGCGGACGGCAGTCAACGGAACGAAGTAGACGCCGTCTTTGAACGTGCCGAGCGCGTCCCAGGCAATTTGCAGCGCCAGACGGGTCTTGCCCACGCCGCCCGGCCCCACCAGGGTCAGCAGACGACAATCCAGGTGATTGATCTTCTCCGTGATCTGGGCCAACTCCGCTTTGCGACCGATAAAAGGGGAGAGCTGGGCCGGCAGGTTGTGGGGCGGCTGGGAGCGGCGTTCCAGGGTCTCGGCCTGAATTTGCTCATACAGCACCTCCGTGGTAGCAGTGGGCGCCATGCCAAGCTCGGTCGCAAGGAGCTGGCGACAGGTGTTGTACTGGGCCAGGGCCGCGCTGCGTTGACCGCTCAGATCCAGCGCACGCATCAGCTGTTGGTGTGCCTCCTCACGCCAGGGTTCCAACTCTACCTGCCGCCGGGCATAGTGCTGGGCTCGGGCAAACGCCCCGCGCTGCTCATGGTAGGCGGCCAATGGGTGGAAAACGTCAATCGCCTGACGATGGAGATATTCCCGCTCCATCAATAGCCACTCCTCAAAGGGAGAGCTGTCCAGGAAAAAGCCTGCCAACATCTCCCCCCGATAGAGTTCTGCTGCTCGGGTCAACCGTCTGTGGCAGGATCGACAGACCGGGAGGCGGCGGTGGGAGTGTCGTGTGGTAGCCGCGATCAGCTCCTCAAAGACGCTGACGTCGAGCCAATAGTCGCTTTCGGGGTTGAATCCGATGGTGGTGCGGGTGATATTCAGGAACGAAGGCGTGGCTTTGCGATCGTGGATGGCGTTGCGCAGCCGGTTCAGCGCCTGGCGCAGGGCATGCAGCGCCTCAGACTCGGGTTGATCGGGCCACAACAGGGTAGCCAGAAACGTCCGCTGAAAGGACATCTCCGCGTGCATCACCAGGTAGACCAGCAATGCCCGGGCCGAGTCGGCCCTGAAATTGGTGATTGGTTCGTCATCTAGGGTGACTTCGAAGGAACCCAGGAGCGCGATGGATAATCGATTCATTAATTACCGTGACGTTTCCGTGACGTTTGCTTGCTACAATGCCCACAGTACTTAGGAGATGGAAAGTGACTACCCTTTTCACATCTCAGTATTGACCCAATTATAACATAAGCAAAACGCAACGCAGTGAACAAATAGGCAGCCAGAACATGGATAACGACTCAGGCTCTAGCCGGATCTAGCGATCCGGCGGACTAAACCTCTCAAACACGGGAGATATAATCTTGAAAATCGTTTACTATCTTGGATTCAGCGGGCTGAGTAGTTCGACAATGTTAACTTCCGCTGCACGGCGGTTACCATGGTCAGTAGACCATAGGTCTACGAAAACCACGTGCTACGGCTGCAAAGTCGCTCCGGACGGATGCGTCCTGGATCTACGACCTTCGGCGA
>DAOTUH010000362.1:0-3728 GCA_034437255.1 Anaerolineae bacterium | reverse complement strand
ACGAATCTGGCCGCTGGCGACTACGCCGTCCAGATCGGCGAGCAGCGCATCACGTTCAACGTGGCGGAGTTGCGCAGCGTACTCAACGTGGAAAACAGTCAGGTCGGGGTAATTGGCGATCACGCGCACATCGACAAGGTCATCTTCCAAACTACCGCACCCACAAACCCGCGCGAACGCCGCAACCGTGCGGCGATGCTCCAATTGGTGCACAACACCTGGATCAAGGGGGTGCTCGAGCAATCGCTGCACGGCGCGGCGATGCTTGAGCTGGGCAAGGACTACGACCCTCAAGCCGTCGAGCGTCCGTGGGATCTTGAATACCACTTGCCCGGACAAGAGCCGCGACCTGTGCCCGAGGGCACATCTATCCTGGAAATCTTCGATCAGTGCAGCGGCGCGCTGCTGATTCTGGGTGAGCCCGGCAGCGGCAAGACGACGACGCTGCTGGAACTCGCCCGCGCTCTGATTGTCTGCGCCGAAGTCAATCCCACTGCGCTTATCCCCGTCGTCTTCAACCTCTCTTCATGGGGTACTGAGCAGCATACGTTTGACAGACGACTTCTCAAAAAACTCCGCGCTTGGATTACTAAAGCATTCAACATACAGTTTCTCAAAAAATTCCGCCCATGGATTACTAGTCCGGATTCACTTGATATGTGGATCCGTGAAGAGCTCAGAACCAAGTATAATATTCCAGAAAAAATAGCCCGAAGCTGGCTGGAAAAGGATGCACTGCTTCCTCTGTTTGATGGCCTTGACGAGGTCAAAGGCACAGCGCGTAAGCACTGTGTGGATGCTATTAATGATTTCCGCAAAACGCACCTGGTACCAATGGCAGTTTGCAGTCGCACCGCGGATTATGACGCTCTGACTGTCAAACTCCAGCTTCAAGGGTCAATCCATCTTAAGCCATTATCCCTCGAAAAAGTCAATGCCTATGTAGCTGGTGCTGGCACAGAACTCCAAGCCGTACGTGCTATGTTGAGACACGATTCTGTTTTGCAGGATCTGGCTCAATATCCACTCATGCTTAGTATTATGACTTTAGCTTACCGTGGAATTGGTAGAGCCGAACTGGAATCACTTGCCACTCTTGAATCTCGGCGCCAGCATCTTTTCGACACCTACATAATGCGGATGTTCCAACGCCGTACCAAAGACCAACCCTATTCTCCAAGGCAGACTTGTCAATGGCTTACCTGGTTAGCGAGGCAAATGGGCAAATTCAAGCAGAGTGTATTCCTAATAGACGATCTACAACCTGAATCGGATATAGGTGTTGCACTAGTTGTTTCGATAGTTTGGACACTGGTTAGCATATTGTTTATTGGACTGTTTCCGAGCTTGGTAAACTTGCTGATCGGATTTCGCGTTATGCAACAAATTGCAATGGTCGTTGGATTCATTGGCGGACTGATTTGGAGCACCTTTTATTCGGTAATTCTGCGAGTTGTTTCTTTAGCAAAAATCATAAGGATAGCTCCTAATCGAGACCGATTAATCACATTGATCTTGGGTTTTGGATTGGCTATCGTCTTAATCGGTCATCTGCCTATTGGGTCAGGTATTGAGATAGTCGTTGGACTGTTTGTTATACCTGGGTTTTTGGTTGGGGTCTTAAGCGGATGGAGTGGATTAAGTACCCTTCGATATTTCACAATCCGTACTACTCTTGCTTATACCAACCGTCTACCCTGGCACCTTGGTTCCTTCCTCGATTATTGTGTTGAACGTATTTTCCTCCGGCGAGTGGGCGGCGGGTACATCTTCATCCACCGCACGCTGATGGAGCACTTCGCGTCGTTGACCCCCGAAGACATCGAGCGTCTGGCGGCAAACGCCGACGCCTAACTATGACGTATCACGTGAACGTACGATAACAGAAGAAAGGATACTCACCGATCATGCCGATCAAGAAATCTGAACTCTACAGTTCTATCTGGGCCAGCTGCGACGAGCTGCGCGGTGGAATGGATGCGTCGCAGTACAAGGACTACGTGCTCATCTTGCTCTTCGTCAAGTACGTCTCCGACCAATACGCCGGGCAGCCGTTTGCCCCTGTTGTGATCCCCGAGGGCGCCAGTTTTGACGATATGATAGCCCTCAAGGGCGATAAGGAGATCGGGGATAAGATCAACAAGCAGATCATTGGCCGGCTGGCCGACAAGAATCCCGACCTCAAGGGCGTGATCAACATCGCGGACTTCAATGACCCCGACAAGCTGGGCCAGGGCAAGGAGATGGTCGAACGGCTCTCGAATCTAGTCGCTATCTTCGAGGCCTCGGCGTTGGATTTCAGCAGCAACCGCGTCGAGGGCGACGACATCCTCGGCGACGCCTACGAGTACCTGATGCGCAACTTCGCCACGCAGTCGGGCAAGAGCAAGGGCCAGTTCTACACGCCGGCCGAGGTCTCCCGCGTCATCGCTCAGGTGGTTGGCATTCGTGAGGCAAGACGCCAGGACCAGACGCTCTACGACCCGACGTGTGGATCAGGCTCGCTGCTGCTGAAGGCCGCCGCCGAGGCGCCACACGGCATCACCATCTACGGGCAGGAGCTCAACAACGTGACGGCGGCGCTGGCGAAGATGAACATGATCATGCACGACAATCCCACCGCCGAGATCTGGCAGGATAACTCGCTGGCCCGCCCCCACTGGACCACCGGAAACCGGCTCAAGCCCTTTGACTTCGTGGTCGCCAATCCGCCCTTTTCTTACAAGGCGTGGCGCACGGGCTTCGATCCGGAGAACGATCTGTACAATCGCTTCGAGCTCGGTGTCCCGCCCAAGCGCAACGGCGACTACGCCTTTCTCCTGCACATCCTGACCTCGCTCAAGAGCACGGGCAAGGCGGCGGTGGTGCTGCCTCATGGAGTGCTCTTCCGGGGCAACGTCGAGGCCGACATCCGCCGGCAACTGGTCCGGCGGGGCTACATCAAGGGCATCATCGGCCTGCCGCCCAATCTCTTCTACGGCACCGGCATCCCGGCTTGTATCGTGGTGCTCGACAAGGAGAATGCTTCAGCTCGTAAAGGCATCTTCATGCTCGACGCCAGCAGCGGCTACCGGAAGGACGGCAACAAGAACCGCCTACGGCACCAGGACATCCGCAAGATCGTGGATGTTTTCAACGCTCAGCTCGAGCTGCCCAAGTACGCGCGCGTGGTCAGTCACGCGGAGATCGAGGAGAACGAGTTCAACCTCAATCTACCCCGCTACATCGACACGACGGAGCCGGAGGATCTGCACGACATCGCCGCGCACCTGCAGGGCGGCATCCCGGAGCGCGACATCGACGAGCTGGCCCGCTACTGGGAGGTCTTCCCCGCCGTGCAGCAGGCGCTCTTTGCGAATGGCGGGCGCCCCGGCTACCGCACGCTGCGGGTGGAGGCTGACGCAATCAAGGGGACCATCCTCGCCCATCCGGAGTTTGTGGCCTACACCGAGACCATCACGTCCATCTTCGAGCGGTGGCGCGCGGCGCACCGATCCCGCCTGCTGGCGCTCTCGGCGGACGACCGCCCCCCGGATCTGATTGAGACGCTCTCCAAGGCACTGCTGCGCGCTTTTGCGCCGGCCCGCCTCATCGACCGGTACGACGTCTACCAGCACCTGATGGCCTACTGGACGGAGACGATGCAGGACGACGTCTACATGATCACGGAAGCGGGCTGGCAGGGCGCCAACAAACTGCGCCTGCTCAAGGGCCGCACAAAGGAGAGC